>JAFKFS010000017.1 GCA_017308115.1 Bordetella sp. | reverse complement strand
GACCAGGTGTTCGCCGAGCCCCAGGCGATTCATCGCGGCCTGACGGTCGAGCAGACGCGGCCCGACCTGGCCGATCCGGTCCGCACCGTCGCCTCGCCCATCCGCCTGTCCAGGACGCCCGTGCGCTATGACGCCCCGCCGCCGAGGCTGGGGCAGGATACGCAAGATGTGCTCGGCGATCTCATGTCCGGCGATTGAGCGCCGTTGACAGGCGCTTCGCTTACCCTAAGGATGATGTCTTAACTTAGATACGACTCTGCGGCGGAGACCGTTCAGGACATGCCCAAGCCTCGACCGAGCGTTTCGGCCCGCAGCAAAGCGAGCCGCCGCCCCTGATGTTTTCCTCTTCTCGTATGCTTGGCGGCTTGAGGGACTTCGCCTTTGTCCTGATCGCCGCGATGACAGTGCTGTTCTTCCTGCTGCGGCTGACCGGCGACCCGGCCCTGGTCATCGCGGGCGAAGGCGCCTCTCCAGCTCAGATCGAGGCGATCCGCGTCGAATACGGCTTCGACAAGAGCCTGATCGTCCAGTACGGCCAGACCATGCTGCGGCTGCTTCAGGGCGACTTCGGCAAGTCGCTGACCGATGGAAGCCCGGCCCTGGGCAAGGTCCTGGCCTCCCTGCCCGCCACCCTATTCCTGGCCGCAATGGCGCTGAGTCTGAACCTGCTGATCTCCCTGCCGCTGGGCGCATGGCTGGGGCAGAAGCGCACCGGGGCGGCGCGTCGCGCGGTGCGCGGCGTGCTGACGGTGATGCAGGGGTTTCCCGGTTTCGTCATCGCCCTGCTGTTGATCAACCTGTTCGCCGCCGGACTCGAATGGCTGCCCTCGATCGGCTACGGCGGACCGGCCACCTGGGTGCTGCCGGTGATCTCGGTCGTCTCCTTCCTGGCCCCCAAGCTGATCCGCGTGGTCGAGGCCAACACTCATGCCGCCCTGGCCGCCGACTTCGTGCGCACCGCACGCTCGACCGGGGCGTCCGAAAACCAGATCCTGTGGCGCCATGTTCTGCCCAACGCCCTGCTGGGCGCCGTCGCCCTGATCGGGGCTGAACTGGCCTTCATGCTGACGGGTCTGGTGGTCATCGAGACCATCTTCGCCTGGCCCGGCATCGGTTGGCTGCTGGTGCAATCCACGCTGAACCTGGACTTCCCCGTGGTGCAGGCCGTGGTCTTCGTCATGGTGGTCAGCGTCTTCCTCAGCAACGCCGTCACCGAGGCGGTGCAGGCACTGCTGGACCCGCGCATCCGCAGCCGTGCGAGGGCTGCATCATGAGCCGCAGCCTGTCCCCCGCCATTGTCGGCGCCAGCGTGGTGGGCCTGTTCTGTCTCGCCGTCATGATCTTCGGCGACGCCCTGTCCGGCCACGACCACCGCGCCATCGACCTGTCGATGCGTCTGGCGGCGCCGCTGGCGCCGGGCCATCTGTTGGGAACCGACGAACTGGGGCGCGACGTGCTGGCGCGCCTGCTGAACGGAATGCGCTGGTCGGTAGGGTCGGCCCTGTGCGCTACCCTGATCGCCTTCAGCATCGGCACGACCTTCGGCCTGGCGGCGGCGCACAAGGGCGCCTGGCTGGGCAGCGCCCTGAAGCTGCTGACCACCTTCACCCAGTCCTTTCCGTCCTTCGTCATGGCGGTGACGGTGATCGCCCTGCTGGGCGACAGCGGCTTCTGGGCAGTCACGCTGACGCTCGGCCTGGTGACCTGGCCGATCTTCTCCCGCGTCGTCTACGCCGAGGCCAGCAGCCTGTTTCAGCGCGAATACGTCCAGGCCGCCGAAATGACCGGCATGAGCGTCGTGCGCCTTTACGCCCATCACGTCCTGCCCGCCCTCGTCCCGACGTTGTCGGTGCTGGTGGTCTTCCACTTCGCCGAGATGATCGTGGCCGAAAGCGCCCTCTCCTTCCTGGGCATAGGCGCACCGCTGGGGGCCGCGACCTGGGGCGCCATGTTGAGCGAAGGACGCGCCTTCATGCTGCAAGCCCCGTGGCTGACGCTGGGCCCCGCCTTCGCCATGGTCATCATCATCGTGGCCGCCCACAGCGTGGGCCAGCACCTGCGGAACCTGACCCGATGAGCGTTGCTGACCTGAACACGGCGCACGGAATCGTGCTGGATATCCGCAAGCTGAGGCTGGAGACCGTCGCCGACGGTCGCATCCTGATCCCCAACCTCGACCTGACGATCCGCCGCGGCGAGATCGTCGGCCTGGTCGGCCAGTCGGGGTCGGGCAAGACCCTGACCTGCTTCGCCGTCGGCGGCCTGGTCCCGCCGGGCGTGCGCGTCGCGGGCGGCGAGATTCATCTGGAAGGCCGCCGCATCGACAATCTGGACGAGGCGGAATGGCGCGCCGTGCGCGGCGGTCGTGTCGGCATGGTGTTCCAGGATCCCCTGTCCTCGTTCAACCCGGTGAAGACGGTCGGCTCCATTCTGATCGAGTCGGCGCGTCGTCATCGCGGCCTCGACAAGAGGGCCGCGCGCGCCCTGGCCGTCGAAACCCTGCGCGCGATGCGCCTGCCGGGCACCGACGCCTGCGTCGACGCTTTCCCGCACCAGTTGTCGGGCGGACAACGCCAGCGCGCCATGATCGGCCTGGCGCTGATCAACCAGCCCGCCCTGATCCTGGCCGATGAGCCGACCACGGCGCTGGACCCGACGGTCCAGTTGCAGATTCTGGCCCTGTTGCGGCGTCAGGCCCAGCAGGCCGCCGCCCTGATGATCACCCACGATATCGCCGCCGCCGGCGCCGTCTGCGACCGTATCGCCGTCATGCTGGAAGGCGAGATCGTCGAGGAAGGCCCCACGACGCAGGTGCTGTACGAGCCCCGGCATTCCTTCACACGCAGCCTGCGGGACGCCGCCCACTTAGGGAGACGGCCATGACCGCACCGCTTTTGTCGATTCAGAACCTGGGGGTCGCTTACGGCAGCGGACGTGACCGCCGCTTCGTCCTGCGCGGCGCAGGTTTCGACCTGGCGCCCGGTCAGGTCATGGCCGTCGTCGGCGAGTCGGGATCGGGCAAATCGACCCTGGTCCGCGCCGTAGCCGGCCTGGCGACGCCCGCTGAAGGCAGGATCATGTTCGAAGGCGTCGCCCTGCCGCCTCTGGGCAAACGCTCGAAGGCCATGCTGCACGGCATCCAGATGGTCTTTCAGGACCCCGGCGCCAGCCTGAATCCGCGCCAGTCGATCCGCACCGTTCTGGAAGAACCGCTGATCGTGGTGGGCAGGCTGGACGGCGCGGCGCGACGGCGGCGGGTCGAAGAACTGATGGACCTCGTTCATCTGGACCATCGCCTGCTGGACCTGCGGCCCTCCGCCCTGTCCGGCGGGCAGAAACAGCGCGTCGCCATCGCCCGCGCCCTGTCGATGGAGCCGCGCCTGCTGATCGCCGACGAGGCGCTTTCGGCCCTGGACTTCGCAAATCAGGACAAGGTCTCCGCCCTGCTGCTGGAGCTGAAGGAGCGGCTGAACCTGGCCATGCTGTTCGTCTCTCACGACATGCGCAGCGTGCGCCGAATGGCCGACCACGTCTGCGTCATCGAAAGCGGTCAGGTGGTCGAACAGGGACCGGTCGCAGAGGTCCTCTATCACCCGCAGAGCGTCTATACGCAGCTGTTGCTGGCCGCCGCCCTCAACCCGGCCGCCGCCCTGGCCGATCCGCGCCTGAGCGCCGCCCTGGAAGCCGGCGGCCCGATCACGGACGAGGCGTTGGCCGGCGTGATGGACATCATCGGCGCGAACGCCCTCATGCAGGAGCAGCCCCGCTCATGATGTCGAACCGCCTTCGCCTCCTCGTTGTCGCCTGTCTGGGCGCTGCCCTGGTCGCCGCCTGCGGCCAAGGCGCCGCGAATAAGACGACGCCTGCGACCGGCAGCCAGGTGCTGCGCGTCGCCGCCGGCAGCCTGCCCTCCAGCCTCGGCAATCCATTCCGAGGCAACAGTCGTCCCGGCTCCCTGCTGTGGCTGGCCATCTACGACGGCCTGACCGCCATCTACGACGACGACCAGTTGGGGCCGGGCCTGGCGACCGAATGGACACTGGTCGAGCCAACCGTCTGGCGCTTCAGGCTTCGTGAAGGCGTGCGTTATTCCAACGATCGCCCGTTCGACGCCGAGGCTGCGGCCGAGGTCTTCGCCTTCCTGCGCTCGGATCAGGGCAGGCGCACGCTGATCGGGTCCGAAGCGCGCGGCATCGTCGAAGCGCGCGCCGTCGGGCCGCTGGAACTGGAAATCCGCACCGAACGCCCCGACCCGGTCCTGCCGCGCCGCCTGGCCGCCATCATGATGATCGAACCACAAGCCGTGGCCGATATGGGCATGGACGCCTACGCCCAGAAGCCGGTCGGCACCGGAGCCTTCGTCATGACCGGCTGGGACCAGCGCACCCGCCGCCTGACCTTGGCCAGAAACCCAAAATCATGGCGTCCGTCGACGATTGACGGCGTGGTCTTCTACGAACTGCCGAGCGCGGCCGGCCGCACCCAGGCCCTGCTGTCGGGCGATGTGGATCTGTCCCTGGTCGACCTGGAGGAGACGGAGCGGCTGGAGCGCAACGGCTTCCACGTCCTCTACACCCCCGCCATGCAGGTGAAGGCCTACTCCTTCCGCAATGTGGGCGGCGATCCGGGCTCGCCTCTGCGCGACGTGCGCGTGCGTCAGGCTCTCAACTACGCCGTCGACAAGGAGGCGATCGCCTCCCTGCTGCCGGAAAACGCCAAGCCGTCGGGTCAGCCTGCGGCCAAGGGAGTGTTCGGCTATGATCCGACCATCCCGCCCTACCCCTATGATCCCGCCAAGGCGCGTCGCCTGATGGCCGAGGCCGGTTACCCGAACGGCTTCAATCTGACGATGGAGGTCCTGACCGACGCGGCGCCGGGCGACGACATGATGTCCCAGGCCGTGGCCGAATACTGGCGCGCCGTCGGTGTCGACACCCGCCTCAAGGTCATGACCATGCCGGACTTCCTGGTGAAGTATCAGACCAACAGCTGGGCGGGCGAGGCGCTGGCCCTGTCGTGGAACAGCTTCCAGTATTACGACGTCACCCGCGCCATGGAGGACTTTTCCTGCATGCGGCCGACGCCCTTCTTCTGCGACACGGCGATCACCGACAAGCTGAAGGTCGCGCGCGAGATCATGGACGACGACGAGCGGCTGAAGGCCTATCAGGCGCTGGGCCGTCTGTACCGCGAGGCGGCGCCCTCCCTGTTCCTGATCGAGCACCAGGACTTGTTCGCCTACGCGCCCAGGGTCGGCAATGTGAAAATCCGCCACCGCGTGCCGGTCTACGAAGAAATGACCCTGCGTTGAACACGACCACCGATACCGCGCCCTGGGATCTCGTCGTCGTCGGCGGAGGCGCCGCCGGCATGGCCGCCGCCATCTTCGCGGCGGAACGTACGTCTCGCGTCCTGTTGATCGACCACGCCGACGTCCTGGGCGGAACCCTGTGGGTCGCCAACGGCCAGTTGAGCGCCGCCGGCACGCGCCTGCAGCGCGACAAGGGCATTGAAGACGATGCCCAGGCGCATTTCGACGACATCATGCGCCTGAGCCGAGGCACAGTGAACGAGGCCCTTGTGCGGCTGGCGGTATGGAACGCCGCCGAGACGTTCGATTGGCTGATGGAACAGGGTTTCGATGTCGATCCCGCCTGCCCGGTCGAGGGCGTCGGCCACGAACCTTATTCCAGAGCCCGCTACTACTGGGGCCGAAACGGCGGCGCCTCGCTGCGCGACGTTCTGATCCCGCGTATCGAACAGGCCGTCGCCGACGGCCGGATCAGCCTCCGGCTGGGCCATGAAGCGCTAACCCTGACGACCAACCCCGGCGGCGCCGTGACCGGGGTTACGACCCGCGACGCCCACGGCGCCGAACATCATTTCGAGGCCGCCCAAACCATTTTGGCGACGGGCGGCTATTCCGCCTCGCCCGAAGTCTATCAGGCCATGAACGGCGTCCCGCTCTACACCAATCTGCCCTATGCCTATTCGCAGGGCGTCGGGCACCGGTTGGGCTGCAGCGTCGGCGGATGGCTGCGCGGCCGCGAGAATTTCTTCATCAACTTCGGCTTCCTGCTGGACAGCGAAGGGCCGCGCCCCGGCATGGTCGGCCGGTTGAACACCTATCCCCAGCGCCGCCTGCCGTGGGAGATCTACGTCAACGCCCATGGCGACCGCTTTGTGCGCGAAGACATGGAGTCGGTCGATGCACGCGAAAACGCCCTGCTGGAGCAACCGGACCAACGCTATTGGGTCGTGTTCGACGAACGAATCCTAACGGAAGCGCCGCCGTTCATCGCCGACTTCAACGCCGACGAAATCCGCGCCCTGTTCTTGGAAAAGCGTCCCTTCTTCTACAAGGCGGACGATCTGAGAAAATTGGCCTCGGCGGCGGGCATCGACGCCGACGGCCTCATGCGCGCCGTGCGCGGCTATAACTACGGCGTCCATTCCGGCAACGACTTCCTGGGCCGCCGGCATCTGCCTCTCCCGATCGCGCAAGGCCCCTTCTACGCCATACGAGTGCAGGGCGCGGCGGTCAGCAGTGCGGTCGGCCTGGCTGTCAACGACCAGCTTCAAGTGATCCGCCCGGACGGCTCGGCCATACCGGGGCTGTGGGCCGCCGGCGAACTGCTGGGCGCCGGCCAGACCATGGGACGCGCCGTTTGCGGAGGCATGATGGCGACGCCCGCCCTGACGTTCGGACGCCTGTTGGGCCAGAAGCTCATCCCATTGACCTCCCGAACATGATCTCCGCCTGGACCAGTGGGCGCCGCCGCTACGTCGACGGCCTCTGGGGGCAGGTTCACCTGCGCGAGTGGGGCTCGGGTCGCCCCCTGTTTCTGCTGCACCAGACCCCGTGGAGCGGGGTTCAGTTCCACCGGTTGGGCCCCTTGCTGGCGCAGACCGGCTGGCGGGTCATCGCGCCCGATACGCCGGGCTACGGCCTCTCCGATCGCCCGTCCGCTCCACCGACCATTGGCGACTACGCCGACAACCTGGCCGTCGTGTTCGACAGCCTCGACGTTCAGGACCCCGTGATCGCGGGACATCACACCGGGGCGCTGATCGCCACCGCCTTCGCCGCCGCCCGACCTGACAGGACAAGCGGCCTGATCCTCGACAACCCGCCCTTCTACACCGCCGCAGAACGCGCTCAACGCCTGGCCCTCCCTCATCACGCCCATGCGCCCGAAGAGGGCGGCGGCCATTTCACGTCGCGTTGGCGCTTCATGCGGGGGATGGCGGACCCCGACCTGTCCCTCGCCGGACTGCACCTCGCCATCATCGCTCATCACGTGAACGACGCGAGCGCCGATCACGGTCATGCCGCCGCCTATGCCTGGGACATGGCCAGCGCCGTCAGCGCCATCTCCGCCCCGACGCTGGTGCTGTCCAGTCGCGGCGACGCCATTCACTCTCATGGTTTCCGGCTGCTAAAATGCAGGCCCGACTGGCGCGGCGCCGTCCTGCCTGCAGGCCCGGCGACGGCGCTGGAGTCGCCCGAAGTCTGGCGCGACGCCGTCCTGTCCTTCCTAAGCGCGCTGAACGCTACCAGTCCACTGCCTGGCCGTTGAAGCGTTTGAAGCGGCCCGCATCCTCGGGCGTCAGATCGATGATCGCGTCCGCCAGGCCCTGGCCGCTATCGCGCGCCGAAATCTTGGGCGGACCGCCGACGACAGCGCGGGTGAAGTCGGTATCGACATAGCCGGGGCTGAGCAGGGCGACCGTTACGCCGCGCGGCGCCAGATCCTTGGCCAGGCTGCGCATGGCCATGTTCAGCGCCGCCTTGCTGGTCCGGTAAAAGTAGTTGCCGCCCGTCGTCGCCGCGATGGAGCCCAGACTGCTGGAAATCGAGACGATCTTCCTGTGCTCGCTGGCGGCGACCTGTTCGATGAAGGCTTCGGCCACGCGCATGGGCGCCATCAGGTTGACCTCCATCACCCGCCGCCAGGCCTCGTAGTCCAGGGCGCCGAAGCGGATGTCCCGCCAGGCGATCCCCGCATTGTTCACCAAGGCGTCGATCGGCGCCTCGATACGCGCGGCCAGTCTCGGCGCCGCCTCAAGGTCAGCCACGTCCAAAGGCGCGATCCGGATCAACTCGGGATGAGCCGCGCCCAGGACCTGCAACGTCACAGCCTCGCCCGGCGCGCGGCACGTCGCCGTCACCGCCCAGCCCCGCTCGACCAGAGCTTCGGTCAACGCCAGCCCGATCCCGCGAGCGGCGCCGGTGACAAGAGCATGCGGCAAGGCTTCCTCCCTGATAGCCGGGAAGCACCTTGCATCATAAACAATACATCTCAAGGCGCAGCTGCTGATCGCGATTGAAAGTATCCGGCCGCCGAACCGTTGCCCTTCCCTCGCGCCGTCCGCGTCGCCACCGGCTATTCTGATCTCGCCTGTTTCTGTCGAGCGATGGAGAGGAGTCCTTCGCCAAGCAGTCGTGACGAGGTAATGAGCGGACACATGGTCCAATCAGACGATCGTTTCAGCGCCGCGTCGTTGTCCCGTCGCGGGACGACCAGATCGAACACCTCGCCTTCGTCATCCGCCCCGCGCCAAAGAGACCCCCGCCGGCCGGCGCTTCTTCAGCCGCTTGGCGAGAAAGGAAGCCGAATTTGGTCGTCCAACACCGGATAGTCTCATACCTGACGGCGATGCCGCGCTGGGTCAGCATTGCCTCGACATCGCAAAAGCTGAGGTTGAAGCAGAAATGCAGCCACAGCGAGTCAGCCATCATGACGGCCTCTATCCACACTTGCTTACGCGCCCGCGCCGACGCTTGCGTAGGAGAAACACCCCAACTTTAGAACGAAGGCATCCATTGCTGAATCCGCTCTAATTAATACCAACTGGTTGGTTTTTTAATGAGGCCGTGTTAGGCCGGATGCGAGTGGAATCGAGAGGCATCTGATGACGGGTACGGCCGCGAAAGACGGTGAGGCCTTCCAGTTGGAAGTGCGCGAATGGCTGGCGGAAAACTTCCCCGCCTCGCTGGCGGGCAAGAGCGATGTGTTGAGCATCATCGAGGCCGGCGGCGCCGCGACCCCGGAATCCCTGGCCTGGCGCCGGGCCATGGGCCTCAAGGGTTGGGGCGTTCCGACCTGGCCCGCCCAATACGGCGGCGGCGGCCTAACCCACGATCAGGCCAAGATTCTGAATCGCGAAATGCAGCGCATCGGGGCCTGGAACCCCATCGCCGGCATGGGCGTGATCATGTTCGGTCCGACCCTGCTCGAAGTGGGCTCGGAAGAGCAGAAACAACGCCACATCCCGCCCATCGCGCGCGGCGAACTGCAATGGTGCCAAGGCTATTCGGAGCCGGGCGCGGGCTCTGACCTCGCCGCGCTGCAAATGCGCGCCGAAGACAAGGGGGACCACTTCCTCGTCAATGGTCAGAAGACCTGGACCTCCGGCGGCCAGTGGGCCGACTGGTGCTTCGCCCTGGTCCGCACCGACGCCAGCCGTAAGCACGAGGGCATCAGCTTCCTGCTGATAGACATGAAGACGCCGGGCGTCGAAGTCCGTCCGATCGAGATGATCTCGGGGGGCTCGACCTTCTGCGAAACCTTCTTCACCGATGTGAAGGCGCCCAAGGAAAACCTGGTCGGCCCGCTGAACGGGGGCTGGGCCATCGGCAAGCGCCTGCTGCAGCACGAACGCCAGAATCTGTCCGGAGAAGGCGGCCTCGATCTCAAACTGTCCCTGCCGGAACTGGCCCGCGAGCACGTGGGCGTCCGTGACGACGGCCGTCTGAAGGACAGCGACCTGCGCGGCCGCATCACCCGGCACGAGATGGAATCCCAACTGTTCACACTCACCATGGAGCGCATCGCCCGCGAGGCGCGATCCGGTCAGGGGCCCTCGGCCACCAGCTCGATCCTGAAGAACGTCGGCGCCGCCGTCGTTCAGGAACGGACGGAACTGATGCAGGAAATCCGCGGCCTCCAGGGTTTGGGATGGGAAGGCGAAGGCTTCACCGAGGCGGAGCTGGCCGACACGCGCCAGTGGCTCTGGGTCAAAGCCGTCTCCATCTTCGGCGGCTCGACCGAGATCCAGAAGAACGTCATCGCCAAGCGCATCCTGGGTTTACAGGACCATCAGTAGGAATCATCAGCATGGCTGTTCTCAACGAAATGCAGTCGATGGCGGTCGACACCGCCCGCGACTGGGTGCGTGACCGCCTTCCCGTTTCGGCCTTTCGCGCCATGCGCGACAGCGCGCCCACGGCGGGATTCGACGCCGCGATCTGGCGGGAAGCCGCTGGACTGGGCTGGATCACCACCGCGATCGCCGAGCAAGACGGCGGGGCCGCCCTAGGCTATCTGACCCTGGGCCTGGTGGTCGAACAAATCGGCCGCAACGTGGGCGCCCTGCCGCTCGCGACCGCCGCCGTGGCCGCCGACGCCATCGCTGCGGCGGGCGGCGATGAGCTGAAGGCCGCCTGGCTCGACCGCCTTCTGGCCGGTGAAGCCGTCGCGGCCATCGCCCTGAACGAAGGCGCACGCCACGCCCCCCATGAGGTGGCGACCCGCGCGGTCGCGACCGTAACGGGTTGGCGTATCAACGGCGCCAAGGCATTCGTCGCCGAGGGCGGCGGCGCCGACCTGCTGATCATCAGCGCCGACACCGGCGAGGGCGTCGCCCTGTTCGCTGTCGACGCCATGGCGCAGGGCGTCGCTCGCACGGCGCGCCATCTGACGGATTCCCGCGGTTATGCGGACATCAGCCTCAAGGATGTGTATGTCCCCGCCTCGGCCCGCCTCAAGGCTGCCGAAGGTGATCCGGCGCTGGTCGAGACTCTGCTTCATCGCCTGCAGAGTCTGACGGCGGCCGAACTGCTCGGCCTGTCGGCCGGCGCCTTCGAGATCACGCTGGAATACCTCAAGACCCGGGTTCAGTTCGGGCAGACAATCGGCAGCTTCCAGGCCCTGCAACACCGCGCAGCGGAACTGTTCACCCGCATCGAACTGGCCCGCTCGGCGGTCGAGGCGGCGCTCGAGGCGCTTGACGCCAAGAGCCCGGACAGGGCGCGTCTGGTCAGCCTGGCCAAGGCCTCGGCCGGCGAAACGGCCCATCTGGCGACCCGTGAGATGATCCAGCTGCACGGCGGCATCGGCATGACCGACGAGCATGACGCGGGATTCTACATCAAGCGCTCGCGCGTGCTGGAGACCCAGTGGGGCAGCGCCGCCCTGCACCGTGAGGCCTACGCCCAGGCCCTGGGCCTCTAGACCTTCGCGCAAGGGAGGACAGTCGCCGGACCGACGACGAAAGGGCCGGATCATCCCGTTGATCCGGCCCTTCTTCATACATCCGCGCGCCCTCAGGCCGACGGCAGGATGACCCCTGCGGCCGGCGGATCCGCATAGAGGCCCGCCAGCGTCTCCGCGCGGTTGTCCATGACGCTGCGGCGATTGATGCTCGCCTTGTCCGATATCTCATGGGCGTTGGGATCGGGCGGCGAGGTCAGCACGACGGCGCGCTCGATGCGGGTGCTGGCCCCGTGGTGGCTCCGGTTATGATCCGCCAGCCGCCGACCGATCTCGGCCCCCAGCGCGCCCGTGGCCAGGGCTTCGGCGATCGGCGCGCCCAGGATCGACTGCACCCCTTCCGCCGAGGGCCAGAACATGGCCGCCACATAGGGCCGATCATCATCGCAAAGCACCAGGTCCGCGACCAGGGGCGAAAGCGCCGCCAGAAGGGTCTCGCGCAGGGCGCCGCCCTGGACCCAGGCTCCCGTCGCCAGCTTGAACTCCTCGGCGATGCGCCCCTCGAACGCCAGGCCCGCAGCGGGATTCATCGGATCGATCAGGCTGGCCAGATCCCCCATCCTATAGAAACCCTCGTCGTCGAAAGCCGCGCGGGTCTTTTCCGGGTCGTCCAGATAGCCGCCCATGACGCTGGGTCCCTTGACGCGCACCTCGTAGCGGTCGCCGTAGGGCGCCAGCTTGAGAACAGTCCCCGCCAGCGGAACGCCCAGACCGACCCGCTCGGTGTAGAAATAGGCGGCGGTGACGCCCGCCGTCGTCTCGGTCGCGCCATAGGCCGAGGTGATCATGATCCTGTGGCCGGTCTGCCGGACGGCCAGGGCCTGAATGCGATCCTGCACGGCCTGCGAGAGGCCGGCGCCGCCATAGAGCATCAGCTTGAGCTCGGAGAAGAAGACACGCTGCAGCTCCTCGTCCGCCTCAAGGGCATCGGCCAGCATGGCGTAGCCGGCGGGCACATTGAGGAATCGCCTGACCGGAATCTCCTTGAGATTGCGCAGGGACAGCTCGAACAGACCCGGCATGGGCTTGCCGTCATCGACGAAGAAGGCCGCCCCCGAGGCCAGGGCCGCGCGAAGCGCGCTGCCCCCGGCGACGTGGTTCCACGGCATCCAGTTCAACACCCGATCCGCCATGTCGCCATGCTCGCCGATGGCGATGGAGCCGGCGGCGTTGCTGGCGGCCAGATTTTCAAAGGTCAGGGCGACGAGCTTTGACAGCCCGGTCGAGCCGGACGTCATCATATACTGGGCGACGCTGTCGGGACGCAGGGCCTCGATGGCGGCCTCCACCGCCATGGGCTCCGTCGCCAGGACGTCGGAGAGCTTCACCGACGCTCGCGGAAGCGCCTCCGGCGTGGCGGTCACGACCAGCGCATCGCCCAGATCGACCGAAGCCATGGCCGCTCCGACCAGGCCGGCGTCCTCAAGCAGGACGACCGCGGGTTTCACCTTGCCGATCACGTGACGCAGACGACCCAGGTCGCCGCCCAGCATGGCGTAGTGAAGGCTGACCGGCGCATAAGGGCGTCCGGCGGCCATGGCGCCGTTCATGAAGGCCGCCATCGCGAAGGTATTGGCGCCCATCAGCATGACAGGGCCCTGCTGCGGCAGGTCCAGCAGCCATTGGGCGATGGCGTCGCCGGCCCGTTTCATCCGGGCGTAGCTGTAATGTTCCCAGTCGCCCTGCCCCGGCGCACGCCGGGCGATGGCGGTGGCGTCGCCCTGCCGAGCCGCCACCGCGGAGAAAACACGCGGGAAGTTCCAGTCCTCTTCGGGCAGAGGGACCTTGGAGCGCATCAGGATGCATCCGTCCGAGCGGCGTTCGACCTCCAGATCCACGGGCATGAAACCCGCATCACGATAGGGAACGCCGGTTGTTCCGGCCTCGGTCGCCACGCCCATGCTTCCTCCTGTGCGGCTGTCGGAAGCCGCTCTGCATACTGTCGATTCATATTGACACCAAAGAGCGACGCTCGGAAAGTTCATACCATCCGGTCGGCATAATTTTGCAGGCGGACATCAGGATCCGGCCCAGAGGTCGCCGCCAGGATTCATGCAAAAGACCTCATGGGAGCATCCGTCGTGACCTTCACCCCCGCGCCGCATTCCGCAGGCTGGCCGCATCCGGCTCGCGCCTGGTGGGCCGTAGCCGTTCTGACCTTCGCCTACATCGTCTCCTTCATCGACCGCACGGCGATGAGCTTGCTGATCGAACCGATCAAGGCCGACCTTAACCTCAGCGACGTCCAGATCGCCCTGCTGCAAGGCGCCGCGTTCGGCGTCTTCTACACGGTGATGGGCCTGCCGCTGGGCTGGCTGGCCGACCGAAAGAACCGCATACGCCTGATCATGGTCGGCGCGACGCTCTGGTGCCTGGCCACGGCCCTGTGCGGCCTGGCCAGGAATTTCGCGCAGATGTTCCTGGCGCGGATCGGCGTCGGGGTCGGCGAGGCGGCCCTGTCGCCTTCCGCCCTGTCGATCATCAGCGACAACTTCCCCAAGGAGCGTCGCGGCCTGCCTATCGCCGTCTATTCCATGGCCGTGTCCCTGGGCACCGGCCTGGCGCTGGTGATCGGCGGCGGGGTCATCCAGATGGTCAACGCGGCCCCGCCCATCTCACTGCCGGTCATCGGCGCGGTCGCTGGCTGGCAGGCGGTGTTCATCGTCATCGGCCTGGGCGGCCTGACCCTCATTCCTCTTCTGGCCACGGTGCGCGAGCCCGCCCGTCGCAACGAGGACATCGCGCCCGGCGCCGGCGTCTCCGCCGAGATCGAGAAACCCAGGCTGTGGCCCTTCCTTCTGGCCAACCGAGACTTCTTCGGCCGCCACTACGGGGGTCTGGCCGTCTGCTCCTTGCTGATCGCGGGCGTTCTTTCCTGGGCCCCGGCCTACTTCATCCGCGTCCACGGCTGGTCGGCGGGCGAGACGGGGCTACGCTACGGCCTGATGTTCATGATCTGCGGCCCGCTGGGCACGGTCGGCGCGGGCTATCTGTCGGGCGTCCTGGCCCGACGCGGCGTCCGCGGCGCGGCCCTGATGATCACGGGCGGCGGCGTGCTCCTGGCCACCCTGCCCCTGGCCCTCGCCGGCTTCGCCGTGGATGGGTGGACGGCCCTGACCTGGTTCAGCCTCGCCATGGTCCTGTTCGCCGCGCCCGGAGGCGTGGCCGTGCAGGCCCTTCAGGAAGTCTGCCCCAACGCCCTGCGCGGCCAGGCCGCCGCCCTCTACTTCTTCGCCGCCAACATGATCGGCATGACCTTCGGCCCCTTGATCGTGGCGACGCTGACGGAGCAGGTCTTCAGCGACCCCATGGCCATCGGCAAGTCGCTGGGCGTCCTGGCGATCGTCATCGGCCCGGTCAGCGGCCTGATCCTGCTGTCCGGCTACAGGGGCTATCGTCGCATGACCGAGGCGAAATAGCCGCCGACCGTCGGCTTCTGCGATCCGGCCGACGCCGGTCGTCCCCGAGGCGACCGGCGTCTCCGTATCCGCAACAGATCCCGCAGCCGCCCGCGCCGAGATCCGCCGCATGGCTGGCCGGCGCCTTCAGACGTCGGCCGCTCACCTCGCCTCGCCGCACCGAAAAAAAACCCGGCCGCCAGAACGGCGACCGGGCAGGGATATGCGGACAGGGACGCCGCACGGTCAGGAAGCCGACTCTCAGGGATAGATCAGGCCGATCATCTCAGCCGAACAGGCCGGCTTCTCGCCGCCCTCGACCTCGACCACCACCAGAGACGTCATGCGTGCGCCGGGGCCATAGGGTTCGACCGACTTCAGGGTCTGAACGGCCCTGATGCGCGAACCGGCCTTGACCGGGGAGATGAAGCGCACGCGGTCGGCGCCGTAGTTGATGCCGACGCTGCCCTGGAACCACGGCGGAGCCTCTTCCGAGGTCAATTTGGGGATCAGGGAGAGAATGAGCAGGCCGTGCGCCACCGGCGCCCCGAAGGGAGACTCGCGATGGGAGCGCTCCACATCGACATGGATCCACTGCTCGTCGCCAGTGACCTTGGCGAAGGCGTCGATCATCTCCTGGGTGACATCGAACCATTCCGAACCGGTCAGCGAGCTGCCGATGAAGCGCTTGAGGCCTTCGATATCCATGCTCATGGCAGAATCTCGAACAGGCCCGCCGCGCCCATGCCGCCGCCGACGCACATGGTCACGACGCCATACTTCGCGCCGCGCCGACGCCCCTCGATGAGGATGTGGCCCGCCATGCGCGCGCCCGACATGCCGAAGGGATGCCCCATGGCGATGGCGCCGCCGTTAACGTTCAGACGCTCGTCCGGGATGCCGAGGCGGTCGCGGCAGTAGATGACCTGGCTGGCGAAGGCCTCGTTCAATTCCCAGATGCCGATATCGTCGATGTTCAGGCCGTGACGTTCCAGAAGCTTCGGCACGGCGAAGACGGGACCGACGCCCATCTCGTCCGGCTCGCAACCGGCGACCGAAAAGCCGCGGAAGACGCCCAGCGGCCTGAGGTTGCGGCGGGCCGCCTCGTCGTCCCTCATCAACACCATGGCCGATGCGCCGTCCGACAGTTGGCTGGCGTTCCCGGCGGTGATGACCCCGTCCGGACGCACCGGGCGCAGCTGCGACAGACCCTCGCGCGTGGTGCCGGCGCGAACGCCCTCGTCACGCTCGAGAGTCACCTCGGCATGGGCGAGATCGCCCTGGGGGTCTGCGACGACCTTTCTGACAGTGATCGGCGCGATCTCGTCATTGAACAGGCCGTTCGCCTGGGCCCGGCCGGCGCGCTGCTGACTGTTGAAGCCCAGTTCGTCCTGCGCCTCGCGCGAGACGCCGTAGCGCTTCGCCACGATCTCGGCCGTGTCGATCATGGCCATATGAATGTGGGGCGAGGCCGCGATGACCGCCGGCTCGTGAGCCCGGTGCATGTTGAGGTGCTCGTTCATCACCAGGCTGACCGTCTCCAGCCCGCCGGCCACGGCGATGCGGCAGTCGCCCTGACCGATGGCGTTGGCCGCCGTGGCGATCGCCTGCAGGCCCGACGAGCAGAAGCGCGTCAGCGACTGGCCGGGAACCGAAACAGGAAGACCCGCGAGCAGAAGGGACTGTCGGGCGATATTGACGCCCTGAGCGCCTTCGGGGCTGCCGACGCCGATGATGACGTCGTCGATCTCGTCCCCCTCGACGCCGGACCGCTCTAGCGCATGGGAAATGGCGTGCGCCCCCAAGACGGCCCCGTGGGTGTCATTGAACGCGCCCTTGTAGGCCCGCCCGATCGGCGTTCTCGCCGTCGACACGATAACAACCTCTGCCATACCCGACAGATCCCCCTGTTTCTTGCTTGTCAGTAGTTCCAGCGCAGGCGCAGGCCGTAGGTCTTGGGCGCGCCGTAGAGCACGAAGCGATCCCCCAGGAACGGAATGGAGTTGATGGTATACAACTCGTCCGTCAGGTTCTTGCCCCACAGCTCGACGCCCCAGCGATTGTCGCCGGTTCGCACGCCGATGCTGGCGCTCAGCAGGCCATAGGCCTCCTGCGTATTCGCGCGGCTGTTGTCGACGTCGTAGTAGAAGGTGTCCTGCCAGCGGTATTCCGCGCGAGCATAGGCTTCAAATCCCCCTGTGACGTCCCAGCGCCCTTCAGCCCCGACGTTGTAGCTGGAGGCCGGGGCGTACGACATCCGGTAGCCGGCGCGGTCGACCCCGTTGTTGTCGACCAGATCGGTGTATTTGGCGCTCAGGTTGCTGTAGCTGCCCCAGACGTCGAGCCAGTTGGCGGGGCGGGCGTTGAACTCGACCTCAAAGCCCTTGGCCTCGGCGGAACCCGCATTGGTGATGCGAAGGACCGGCAGGGGATCGGTCGGGCGCTGGCTGTTCTGGCGCACCTGAAGATCTGTGTATTCGGTGCTGAAAGCCGAGATCGCATAGCTCAGCCTATTGCCGAACAGACGGCCCTTGGCGCCGATTTCAAAGCTTTCGGCGTTTTCCGGGTCGAACGGAGAGGAGGCTGCGGCGCCCGTCGGAGCCTGCCCTTGGAAGCCGCCCGATTTGAAACCCTGCGAATAGCTGGCGTAGAGGTTCAGGTGTTCAAGCGGCTGGTACTCGACCGAGATGCGCGGCGTCACGCCGTCCCACTTGCCGTCCGCCCTGATGTCATATTCCTCGGTCGGCGGGGCGGCGATGATGGCGTCGGTGTCTTCGAGAGAGACCACCGCCGTATGGACGTCCTTGGTCTCGGACGTGTAGCGGACGCCCACCGTGGTCGAGAGCTTGTCGGTGAACTTCCAGGTGCCCGAAGCGAACACGCCGAGGCTCTGGGTCGTGGCTTCCTGATAGGAGGCGCTGACCCCGGTCAGACCGCCCAGAGCAGGAACCCTCGAACCTATGTAGGAGATGAGGTCCGCCGTCTCGGTGCGATCGACGTTCTCATGCAGGAAGTAGGCGCCGACGACGCCGGTCAGGCGGTCGTCGAACAGGCCGCTGAAGGCGTATCGGACCTCCTGACTGAACTGCTCGGCCGTTTCGTCTTCCATGTTCAGGGTGTCGAGCGGGGCGTAGGGCGGCGAGGCCATGCCGGTGAAGGCGTCTCCGAGACTGACGTCGCTGGTGCGCCAGGCGGTGATCGAGGTCAGTTGCCCCGGCCCGACGTTCCACTCGGCGCGACCGGTCAGACCGAAGATGTCGCGGTCCTGGTAGGTCACGCGAGGCGACTCGCTTTCACGGGGGTTATCCGAGGTCTGGACCAGGGTCACCGAGCCGAACGGCGTGGCGCCGAAAGGACCTTCGCCACGGCGCGAGGTGCCGTTATCGGAGTGGGTGCTGTAGTCCGCCGACAGCAGCAGGTCCAGATCTTCATTCGGCTGGTAGCGCAGCTGACCGCGGATGGCGAACAGGTCCAGGTCTTCCAGATCGCGATTCAGGCGGATGTTGCGGGCGTAGCCGTCGCGCTGGCGCGAGACCACGGCCACCGAAGCCGCGAGCTTGTCGCTGAGCCCGCCGGTGACATAGCCACGCCCCTCCAGAGCGCCATAGTTGCCGACCGTCAGGTCGGCGGCGGCGTCCAGCTGGTAGCCCGGCCGCGAACTGATGACGTTGATCAAGCCTCCGACCACGTTCTTGCCGTAGAGGGTCCCCTGGGGGCCGCGCAGGACCTCGATGCGCTCGATGTCCAGGAACTCGAAGGCCTGGCCCGCGCCGCGCGCGACATAGACGTCGTCGACGAAGACCGCGACCGAGCCGTCCTGGGCCGCGCCGTCCTCGTTGGACCCCGCGCCGCGGATATAGAGACGCGGCTGGGCCACGTTCATCGCGGTCATGGTGAATGACGGCGCCCGGGCGGCGATCTCATCCAGGCCGCGGATGGCCGCGCTCTCCAGGGTCTGCTTGGAGACGGCGGTGATGGCGATCGGCACCTCCTCCAGACGCTGCGCGCGGCGCTGCGCCGTGACGATGACATCCTGGACCGCATGGGCCTCGGCATCCTGCTGAACCGCTTGCTGAGCGTGAGCGGGGACGGACAGACCGACGGCGGCCAGACAACAGCCGGCCAGCAAGACAGAACGTGTTCTCATTATTTCTCTCCCAAGGGCTCCCTCTGACGGAGAGCTTTCAATGATGCGATTTAAAACCAACTGGTCGGCATTTTTTGTCAAAAACTCGAGAGAAGCAAGCTCTCTCATTCACGCAAGGACTCAGCCCTCCAGGGCCAGGGCCGCCAGCCGACGGCGACAGACGGATCCATTGGCGATCCAGGCATCGGTCGTCAGGGCGCGCTTCAGATAGAGATGCGGGTCCGCCTCGATGGTGATGCCCATGCCGCCATGGGTTTGGATGCAGGATTCAGACGCGAAAACAGCGACATCGCCTGCCATCGCCTTGGCGGCCAGGGCCGCGCCCAGCGCCTCCGCCGGGGCGCTGCCGGCGGCCCAGCACGCATAGAGGGTCAAAGACCATGCGGCCTCCAGATCGCCCTTGGCCTGGGCCAGGCGATGGCCGATGGCCTGATAGGAGCCGATCGGCTTGCCGAACTGATGACGCTGCGAGGCGTAGTCCACGGCCACCTCGATGGTGCCCTGAGCCGTGCCGCACAGATCAGCGGCGGCGACTGACAGCGCGCGGGCCTCGGCGAGATCGGCCGAGCCTCCGCCGGCCAGAAAATCGCCGAGTCGGGCCACGCCCCACGCGCGGGCCGTGTCCATGCCGTCGTAAGGATCGACCGAAGCCAGGGCGTGCAGGGAGACGCCCTCGGCCGTAAGGACGGCGGCGCGCGTAGCCCGCCGCACTCCGGGCGCGGCCTCCTTGGGGTCGGCCGAGAGCAGGGCCAGACGCTCGCCCTCGCCCGCCGCGGTCGGCAAGTCGACGCCGGCGCCGATACAGGCCTGGACGGCGGCGGCATGGGCCACATAGCCGCTAGGATCGCACTGACGGGCCAGGGCGTAGATCAGCAAGGCGACATCCACCAGGGAGCCGCCATGGCCGCCGGCGCCTTCGGAGACGCCCAGCCCGCTCCAGCCCTCGACCAGTTCGTCAAAGGGATCATCCGTCACGGCCTGGCCTCTGGCGGCCAGGCGGGCGCGATGCAATCCGCCGGCCGCGATCTTGTCGGCGGTTTCCCGGATGAGCGTCTGATCAGCCGTAAAAAGCGCGTGCATCGCCTTCCTTTCCTAACTAGCGCGAGCGCGGAAGGCCGAGAACACGCTCGGCGATGATGGATTTCTGGACCTCGTCCGTGCCGCCCTCGATCGAATGGGCGCGGGCGCGCAGGTAACGCGACGTCCAGAAGGCCAGGGCCCCCTCGCCCGTCAGCAGGTCCGTCAGACCGTGGCGAAGGGCGAAACGCGTGGTGTCCTGGATGGTGCGCGCCCAGATCAACTTCACGGACGAGCTTTCGGGCCCCGGCTCCAACCCTGCGGCCAAGGCCGAGACCATACGCACGGCCGAGACCTGCAGCGAACGCACCTCGGCGTCGAAACGGCCCAGATAGTCCAGCACCAGGCTGTCGTTCTGCAGCCCCTTGGCGTGAACGGCGTCGATGAAGGCGTCCAGCACCTGGCGCGCCATGACCTGAAGCATCAGGGCCGCGCCGCTCCTCTCATGGGCCAGGGTGGTGGTGGCCGCGGCCCAGCCGCCGCCCACGGCGCCGAGACGGTCCTCATCCGAGACATAGACGTCGTTGAGGAACATCTCGTTGAACTCGGAATCGCCGTTGATCATGGTGATCTGGCGAATGTCGAAGTCCTTGGTGTCGGCCAGCAGGCAGGTGATGCCCTTGTGCTTGGCGGCCTCCGGATCGGTGCGGGTCAGCAGCAGGCACTTCTGGGCGTGGTGCGCCCATGAGGTCCAGATTTTCTGGCCGTTGACGCGCCAGCCGTCGCCTTCCTTGACCGCCGCGGTGCGCAGGCTGGCCAGATCGGAACCCGACGAGGGCTCGGAGAAGCCCTGGCACCAGACCTCCGCCCCCGAAAGGATATGGGGCAGATAGCGTTGCTTCTGCGCCTCCGCGCCGTGCGCCATGATGGTCGGCCCGGCAAGGCTGATGCCGATGATGTTGATCGGCATGGGCGCATCACGGCGGGTCGCCTCTTCGCTGAAGATGGCGTCATAGACGGCGTCCAGGCCGCGGCCGCCGTGGGTCGAAGGCCAGGCCACGCCGGCCCAGCCCCCCTTGTAGAGGCGCTCCTGCCACCACACGGACTGCTCCTCGCGGCCCTTGCCGGTGTCGGCGTGCCTGAAGCCGCTCAGTTCGGAATCCAGCCATTTCGAGGCTTCGGCGCGGAAGGCTTCCTGCCGGGGGGTTTGACGGAAGTCCATGCTCAGTTCCCGAGCAGGTCTTCGGCGCCCAGCGCCTTGAGCATCAGGCCCAGTTCATCCTGACCGCTTTCGGGCACGATGAACTCGTCGCGGCAGTGGATGGCGTCGATGTGGGCGGCGATGTCCTCGGGAGAGGCGAAGCCCTCGCCCTTGTAGGCCCAGCCGGGCGTCAGGCCGACGAAGACGCCGGCATAGCGGCCGCCGCCGGCCGAGTAGATGCGATTGCCCTGCCGACAGGCGTCGCTGCACAGATAGGCGACCAGAGGCGCGACATGAGCCGGGTCCAGACGGTCGGCCAGCGGACCGAGCAGATCCTCCGTCATCCGGGTGCGGGCGCTCGGGGCGATGGTGTTCACAAGGATGCCGCTCTTGGCGCCTTCCAGTTGCGCCACGCGCTGCAGGCCGACGAGGCCCATCTTGGCGGCGGCGTAGTTGGCCTGGCCATAGTTGCCGAACAGGCCCGACGACGACGAGGTCAGCACGATACGGCCGAAGCCGTTGACCTTCATGGCGGCCATCGCAGGCTGGATCAGCCAGAAGGCGGCCTCCAGGTGTACGGCCATCACGTCGCGGACATCCTCCGCCGAAAGCTTGGCGATGGTGCGGTCACGCAGGATTCCGGCATTGTGCACCAGGCCGTCCAGACGTCCGAAGGCGTCCAGGGCCTGGTGGATCAAGGCCCCGCCGCCTTCCGGCGTGGCGATGTCGGCGGCGCTGGCGATCGCCACGCCCCCTGCGGCCTTGATGGCCTCCACGGCGGCCACGGCGGGGTTCTCGCCTGCGCCCCCGATGTCGTTGACCACGACATGAGCGCCGCGCGCGGCCAGCAGCCCGGCGTGGGCCAGGCCCAGGCCCCGGCCGGCGCCGGTGACGACGACGACCTTGCCGTCAAGACGGATTGTTTCGGACGAACTCACAGCCGGCTTCCCTCTTTTGGCCAGTAACGGTCACGCAGCTGGCGCTTGCGCAACTTTCCGCTCGGATCACGGTCCAGCTCGTCCACGAAGTCGATGGAACGCGGACAAACGATATGGGACAGGGCCGAGCGGCAGAAATCGATGAGCTCGCGCTCTGTATCGGCATTGGCCTGGGCGGGCGGGTTCAGGCTGACCACCGCCTTCACCTCCTCTCCGTATTCGGCGTTGGGCGCGCCCACGACGCCGCAGTCGCGAACCCAGGGGTGTTCCAGCAGCCGCCCCTCAACGGCGGCCGGATAGATGTTCACCCCGCCCGAGATGATGATCTCGGCGTCACGGCCCGACAGGAAGAGGTAGCCGTCCTGGTCGACATAGCCGTAGTCTCCGACATGGATGAACTGGCCGAAGGTGTTCTTTGCGGTCTTGGCCTCGTCCTTGTAGTAGGAGAAGTTCTGCTCGCCCTGACGCATCCAGATCGAGCCGATCTGGCCGACGCCGAGTTCGACGCCGTCTTCATCCCGGATCTTGATCTCGCTGATGGAAAAGGGCTTCCCGACGGTGCCCGGTTTCTTGAGCCAATCCTCGGCCTTGACGAAGGTGCCGCCGACTTCCGACGAGCCGTAATACTCATGGATGACCGGCCCCCACCATTCGATCATCCGGCGCTTGGTCTCGACAGGCGTGGGCACGGCCCCGTGCAGGATGTGGGTCAGCGAAGACACATCGGCCGCGTCACGCACCTCCTGCGGCAGCTGCAGCAGGCGGTGGAAATGGGTCGCGACCATATGCGAGCTGGTTATGCGGTAGCGCGCGATCTTCTGCAGGCACTCCTCCGGCGTCCACTTCTCCATCATGACGATGGCCTGGCCGTAGTGCAGGGCCATGACCGAGATCGAGTGAACCGCGGAATGGTACATGGGGGCGCAGACCAGATGCGCCCCATCGCCCGGCTCCATGCCGTAGACGCCCAGGATGAAGCTGAGCGCGCTGATCGAGGCGTCCGCCGAGACGCCGCCCACGGGACGACGCACGCCCTTGGGCCGCCCGGTGGTGCCTGAGGTGTACTGCATGACCTGGCCGGCCACCGAGGAATCGGGACGCTCGACGGGCTGGCCCGCACGGACGTCGTCCCAATGCACCCACCCCTCGGCCAAGTCGCGGGAGATGCGGCGCTCCATGGGCAACCCGGCGCGGTCGGCGGCCTCACGGGCGCGATCGTGGAAATCCGCCTCGGTGAACAGGGCCTTGGCCTCGGCGTTGTCGAGTATCCACCAGAAATCGTCGGCCGTGCCATGGTGGTTGATCGGTACATAATACCAACCGCAGTTGAGCGCGGCGAGGAAGAGTTCGAGGCAGTCCGAGCGGTTCTTCAGCAAGGTTACGATGGCGTCGCCGGCCTTCAGGCCCATGAGCTTCAGCCGATGGGCGGTCTGGTGCGCCCTGGCCGCCAGCTCCGCGTAAGTGACTGTGGCGCCGTCATTTTCAATAACCGCGATACGTGAGGGATCGCCTTCCGCCCAGCCCCAGAAACTGGTGTGAACCCCTGACGCGGCCATGCTTCCCTCCCGCTGCGACCGGCCGCCTGTCGCGACGACTTGCGATCACAGAAATACATTCCTACCACCCGGTATGATTTAGATCGACGCCATGGCCGTTTGTCAATCCGGAGATCGGAGTGTGACAAGAGGTTTTAGAGGTGGTTTTCTCACGGCGAACATCATAGGGAAGATGAATGGTCGCCGCCTCAAATCCTCCGAAAGCGCCGGGACGCCTGCGCTCATATGATCCCGTTCAAACGCGCAAGGCCATCATCAAGGCCAGCCTCAAACTATTCAAAAAGAATGGTTACTACGCCACTTCGGTCAAAGACATCGCCAACGAAGCGGGCGTCACGAAAGGTGCTTTTTATCACCATTTCGAGACCAAAGAGGACACCCTGCTGCTGATCCACGAGGATTATCTCGACTATCAACTCAATGCGATCCGCGCCGTCCTCGCCTCGGGCGGAACTGCAAAAGACCGACTGGTAGGCATTATTGCGTGCATCCTCGAAGCTCTCGGCAAATATCACGAGAGCGTCGCGATCTTCTTCCAGGAACGCCGCTTTCTGACCGGTCCCAGGTTTGAGGAGGTGCGCCTCAAGCGCGCCGAGATGGAGGACAGCTTCCGCACCCTGATGGAGGAAGGCGTCTCCAACGGAGAGTTCCGCAGCGACCTCGACGTGCCGATCACCTGCCTGGCCCTGATCGGCATGTGCGCCTGGTCCTACCAGTGGTACTCGCCGCGCGGGCGCCTGAAGCTGGACCACGTCTCGCGCATATTCGCCAATCTGGCCCTCGAAGGCGTCACCCGCCCGGATTGAGCCTCGCACACCCAAATCCCCTTGCGCGGACCAGGAGCGGAGACTACAACTCGATCATACCAGTCGGTATGAACTGGCGTGAATGGAAGCCTGGGAGAATGCGTGGTGACGGTTGCGGTTTTGGGCGGAACAGGCGCGCTGGGCTCGGGCTTGGTGAAGAGGCTGGCCAAGGCCGGCCGCCAGGTCGTCATCGGTTCGCGCGACGCCGGGAAGGCCGCCGCCGCCGCCGCTGAATACGCCGAGGGGGTCAGCGGCGCCGACTACGCCGACGCCGCCGCCCGGGCCGAGATCATCATCCTGACCATCCCCTTCGCCGCCCACGCCGAGGCGCTTGCGGCCATCCGCGACGCCGCCCAGGGCAAGGTCCTCATCGACGCCACCGCCCCCCTGGTCCCGCCCAAGGTATGGACTGTGCAGTTGCCGCCCGAAGGTTCGGCCGCTCAGCGCACCCAGGCCGCGCTCGGCGAGGGGGTGAAGGTCGTCTCGGCCTTCCAGAACGTGGGGGCGCGCCACTTGCACGACGACCACGAGATCGACTGCGACGTCCTGGTCTGCGGCGACGACGCCGAAGCCGTGACGGCCGCGCTCGGCATCGTCGAGAGCATCGGGATGCGCGGCGTCAGAGCCGGCCCCCTGGCCAACGCCGCGGCCGCCGAAGCCCTGACCTCCGTGCTCATCCAGATCAATCGAACCTATAAGACGCCCGAGGCCGGGATCCGCATCACCGGCCTGCCTGCTATCTAGGGGAAGCGAGGCCGTGCAGAGCGCTCGACTGCAAATGCTGGCCCCCCAGGGCATCGGCGAGATCACTCGGGGCTGCGATCTGGCCCGACTTATACTCGACGCCGCGGGCGGTTCAGACTGGATCTTCGCGGACAACGATGTCGTGGTTCTCGCCCAGAAGATCGTATCCAAGGCCGAGGGCCGCACGCGCCGCCTCGGCGACATCCAGCCCTCGCGGGCCGCGACGGAATTGGCCGGGAAGACCTTCAAGGACGCCCGCCTGGTCGAGCTCATGCTGCAGGAGAGCGACGAAATCGTGCGTCAGAAGCCCGGCGTGGTGGTCGTGGCCCACCGTCGCGGCTGGATCATGGCCAACGCCGGCATCGACCAGTCCAACATAGCCGGCGGCGACGAGACGATTCTTCTTCTCCCCGAAGACCCCGACCAGACCGCCGCCAGCCTGCGCGAAGCCGTTCGCGCGGCGACCGGCGCCCTGGTCGGGGTGGTCATCGCCGACAGTTTCGGTCGGGCATGGCGCAAGGGAACGACCGGCGTGTCCCTGGGCTCGGCGGGCTTCGAGGCGCTCGAGGACTGGCGCGGCCTCGCCGACAGACATGGCCGCGTCCTGGCCCACACCGAGATCGCCCGCGCCGACGAGATCGCCGCCGCCGCGGGCCTGCTTATGGGACAGGCCGACGAGGGCCGCCCGCTGCTCTTCATGCGGGGCGTCCCGATCCGTCCGTCGGACACGGGCGCCAGCGCGGACCTGATCCGCCCCAAGGCGGAGGACATGTTCCGATGAAAGGCCAGGTGCTTGCTCTGAGCGGCGGAGTCGGCGGCGCCCGCATGGCCGATGGCCTGCAGAAGGCCATGCCCGACCCCGCCCTGCTGACGGTCTGCTGCAACATCGGCGATGACTTCGACCTTCTGGGCCTGAGGATCACCCCCGACATCGACACCGTGCTCTACACCCTGTCGGGACGTGCCGATCCGGAGCGCGGATGGGGCCTCAAGGGCGAAACCTGGAACTTCCTTGAGGCGATGAAGCGCCTGGGCGGCGAGCACTGGTTCATGCTGGGCGACCAGGACCTGGCCACGCATGTATGGCGCTCCGACCAGTTGGCCCGCGGCCGCAGCCTGACCGAAGTGACCTCGGAATTGGGTCGGAGGATGGGCGTCGCCCCTCGGATCGTTCCTGTCTCTGACGAACCCATCGCCACCATCGTCCAGACCCCGGAGGGCGCCCTGCCCTTCCAGCACTATTTCGTTCGCGAGCAGTGCCGCCCTGAAATCACGGGCCTGACCTATCAGGGCGCCGAAAGCGCCCGCCTGTCGCCCGCCGTGCGCAGCGCGCTGGACGACGAAGGTCTGAGCGCCATCATCCTCTGTCCGTCCAACCCGTTCCTCAGCATCGATCCCATGCTGGCGATCGATGAGCTGGACAAGGCCCTGCGAAGCCGGCGCACGCCTGCGGCGGCCGTTTGCCCCATTATCGGCGGGCAGGCTGTGAAAGGCCCCCTGGCCAAGATCATGGGCGAGCGGGGCCACGAGGTCAGCGCCCTTGGCGTCGCCCGCCTCTACATCGGTCTGATAGACGGCCTGATGATCGACGTCCTCGATGAGGCTCTGGCGCCGGCCATCGAGGCTCTGGGCATGAAGGTCGATGTCTCGCCGACCCTCATGCGCGACGACGAAAGCCGTCGTGCGCTTGGCCTGCGCGCGCTCGACTTCACGTCCAGGATCGCGGCGGAGCGCGACTGATGCAGCTCTTCGTCCTCGCCAAGACGATCCAGGAAGCCAAGACGCGACTGGCGGGCCTCCTGGCCCCTGGCGAACGCGCGGCCCTGGCCGAGGCCATGCTGGCCGACGTGCTCCTCGCCGCCGCCCTGACGCCGGAACTCGGCCGGATCACGGTCCTGTCCAGCGGACGCTGCGTCGAGGACATCGCCCGGCGCCATGGGGCGGCGCTGATGATCCAGGCCGGCGCCGGCGGTCTGAATGACGCCGCCCGGCAAGCTCTTGATCAGGCGCGATCCATCGGGGACGAGCCGATCATGATCCTTCCGGCCGACCTGCCCTGGATCAGGGCCGACGACATCAGCGCCCTGCTTCAAGCCTGGCGGCCGGGGATGGCGATCGCCAGTCCCTCGATCGACGGCGGCACCAACGCCCTGGCGCTCGACGCGGGGCTGCGCTGGCGGTTCCGCTACGGCCCCGACAGCTTCGCGGCCCACGCCGCCGTCGCCCAGGCCGAGGCCATCCGCTTTCAACCCGTCCGGCGTGAGAATCTCGCCTGCGATCTGGATGACGTCGAGATGCTCCGCCGCATGATGACCGCCGCCAACCATTCCAGACCGGGACCGCATACGCGCGCGGTCCTGGACAGCCTTCGCAACACGACCCTTGGCCGGAGATACGCATGAATTCGGCGGCGTTCTCGAGCTCATCGGAAGTCCGAAGCCTCCTGGAAAAGCCGACGCCGGTCCTGATGGCCGCCGCCGCCGAGCGCCGCGACGGCTACTGGGGCGATCTCGTCAGCTATTCGCGAAAGGTCTTCATACCCCTTACCCAGCTGTGCCGGGACACCTGCCACTATTGCACCTTCGCGACCACGCCGCGCCGCATCGGCCGGGCCTATATGCCGGTCGAAGAGGTGCTGGAAATCGCGCGCGGCGGCGCAAAAATCGGCTGCAACGAAGCCCTGTTCACCCTCGGCGACCGTCCGGAGAACCGCTATCGCGCCGCGCGGGAGGCCCTCGATGACATGGGTTTCGACAGCACGCTCGCCTATCTCGAGGAAGCCGCCCGCCGGGTGCGCGACGAGACGGGCCTCCTGCCTCATCTGAACCCCGGCGTGCTGGGCGACGCCGACTACGAGCGGCTGCGCCCGGTCGCGGCCTCCATGGGACTGATGATCGAAAGCACCTCCGAGCGCCTGTGCCAGCGCGGGGGTCCGCACTTCGGGTCGCCCGACAAGCTGCCCGCCGTGCGCCTGGAGGCGCTCGAGGCGGCCGGCCGCGCCAGGGTCCCCTTCACGACCGGTCTGCTGATCGGCATCGGCGAGACCCGCCTCGAGCGCCTGGAGACCCTGGCGGCGATCCGCGACAGCCATGACCGCCACGGCCATGTGCAGGAGGTCATCGTCCAGAACTTCCGCGCCAAGCCCGGCACCAGGATGGCCGACGCGCCGGAACCCGATCTCGAGGAACTGCTGTGGACCCTGGCGGCGGCCCGCCTGATGATGCCTGCGGACGTCAGCCTTCAGGCCCCGCCGAACCTGTCGCCCGGCCAACTGGCGCCTCTGATCGACGCCGGGCTCAACGACTGGGGCGGCGTCTCTCCCCTGACGCCCGACCACGTCAATCCGGAAGCGGCGTGGCCGGAGCTGGCCGCCCTCGCCCGTCAGACGGCCGAAGCGGGCAAGACGCTCGTCCAGCGCCTGACCATCTATCCGCGCTACATGCGCCGACTGTCCGAATGGGCCGACAAGGCCATCGTCCCGCGCATTCTCGAGCTGGCCGACGGCGATGGGCTGGCCCGTGAGGACCAGTGGACGGCAGGCGTGTCAGCCGTTCCGCCGGCGCCGAACGTCAGCGTCGGCGTCGCTTCGCCCGCCATCGCCGATGTCCTGGCCCAGGTCGAACGCGGCGCGATTCTGGACCGCCGCCAGATCAACACCCTGTTCAGCGCCCGCGCCGGGGATGTGGACGCCGTCTGCGCCGCCGCCGACCGCCAGCGGGCGATGACGTGCGGCGACGGCGTCAGCTATGTCGTGACGCGCAACATCAACTACACCAACGTCTGCAACCGTCGCTGCACCTTCTGCGCCTTCTCTAAGGGACGTGGGGCGACGTCCCTGCGCGGCCCTGCCTATGACCTCGATCTGGGAGAGGTGGCGCGACGCACGGGAGAGGCGCGCGACCGCGGGGCTGTCGAGGTCTGCATGCAGGGAGGGATCCACCCTGACTACACCGGCGAGACCTATCTCGAACTGCTGCGCACGGCCCGTGACGCCGCCCCCGGCGTCCATGTTCACGCCTTCTCGCCGCTCGAGGTCACCCACGGGGCCCGCAGCCTCGGCCTGCCCCTGCCTCTATACCTTGAGCGTCTGAAGGGCGCCGGGCTCGGCAGCTTGCCCGGCACCGCCGCAGAGGTCCTTCACGAGGAGGTCCGCGCCGTCCTGTGCCCGGACAAGGTGTCGACCGACGAATGGGTCGAGGTCATGCGCGCCGCCCATGGCGTCGGCCTGCGGAGCACGGCCACCATGATGTTCGGCCATGTCGATCATTCCGAGCACTGGACCGAGCACCTGCTGATAATCCGCCAGATCCAGCAGGAGACCGGCGGCTTCACCGAGTTCGTGCCCCTGCCCTTCGTCGCGCCGGAAGCCCCCCTCTATCGCCAGGGGCGGGCCCGCCGCGGCCCAAGCTGGCGCGAGGTTCGGCTGGTGCACGCCGTAGCACGCCTCGCCCTGGCGCCGTTCATCACCAATATTCAGGTCTCCTGGGTCAAGCTGGGTCCGGTCGGCGCGTCGGCCATCCTGAACGGCGGGGCCAACGACCTTGGCGGCACCCTGATGAACGAGAGCATCACCCGCGCCGCAGGGGCCGCCCACGGTCAGGAAATGACCGCCGGCGAGATGGAGGCGACGATCCGTCGCCTCGGCCGCCGGCCCTGGCAGCGCACCACCCTCTATGCCGAGGCGCCGCTCGAGGCCCGCGCCCGCGCCTTTGCGAACAGCCCGCTCGCCCCCATCGTCGAGACGCCCCTCAAGGATCGCGCCTCGGCAGGACAGAGAAAGTCATGAGCGACGAACCGCTCGCCTATCCCCTGACCTTCAGCCGCCGGGTCTTTTTCGGCGACTGCGACCCGGCGGGGGTGGTCTTCACTCCCAACTATGGCCGCTATGTCTTCGATGCCTGCGAGCAATGGCTGCGCCGGGTCTTGGACATCGACATCGCCGACCAGCTCAAGAATGACGAGATCGGCACCCCGGTTCGCGCGATCACCACCGAACTCCTCTATCCGCTGAAACCGTCGGACGATTTCGAGGTCAGCGTATGGGTCAAGGACATCGGCCGCTCCTCATTCACCCTCAGGGCCATCGGCGCCAACAGCCGCGGCCGACGCTGTTTTGTGGGCGACATGACCTGCGTCTCGACCCTCCGCCTGAAACGCGCCGTGGTCGAACTGCCGGGCCATTATCGGCGGGCCATGCAGGACTATCAGGACCGGAGCGGCTCCTGGGAGGCCGCTCCGGCGCCGCACGGGACCTAATCCTTCAGGCGCGGCAGGACCTGCTCGCCGAACAGCTGGATGATCTTCAGCGTCTCCTCGTGCGGCATGCCCATCCATTGCACGCGCAGCAGCAGGTCCGTCACTCCGAGGCGATCACGCAGCGACTTGATGCGCTCGACCACGCGATCCGGATCGCCCACCACGCCATAGCGGTCGAGCAGGTCGTCCATGGAGGCGTCCGCGGCGGCCTGCCATTGCTTGTACTGTGCGTACTGGCGCGCCATGTGAAGGCGGGCGATATCCTGGGCCGCCTCCAGCGTCGGCGCCGCCACGGCCTCACGCAGCATGGGATAGGCGATGTCCGTCGATTGACCGGCCTCGGTCAGGAAGCGGCGAAACTGCTCGAAGCGACGCTCCAGTTCCTCGACGTCGCCGTCCGGAGGAGCCAGCCAGGGACAGCCCAGGCGGGCGGCGCGCTTCAGCCCGATGTCCCCAAAGGCGCCCATCCAGATATCCGGCGCCCCCTCCGCACGACCGCGAAGATGGACCTTGGCGCGGTCCAGCTTGCCGAAGGGGAATTCGCCTGTGACCTCTTCGCCCGCCAGGAGGCGGCGCAGGACATCCGTGGTGATCTCCAGGCGCTTGAAGCGATCCGCATAGGGAACGCCCATCGCCTCGAACTCACGCTCGCGATAGCCGCTGCCGACTCCGAGAGTGATGCGCCCTCCCGACAGGGCGTCCAGCGTCGCCACCTCCTCGGCCAGCGCCAGGGGATTGGCCAGAGGCGACAGATAGACAGCCGTGCCCAGGCCCAGCCTGGTCGTCTGCGCCGCCAGCCATCCCAGCAGGGACAGAGGTTGGAAGAAGGCCGAATGCGTCAGGTAGTGATGCCCGACGAACAGGGAATCAAATCCGGCCTGTTCGGCAAGACGCGCCTGCTCTCCCAGCTTCTGCACGCCTTCGGCGACGTCTGCTCCCGGTTCCAGCTGGGCCGATAGAAACAAGCCGATCTTCATTCATATCTCCTTCCAAGCGCTCAGCCTCTTGACCGGGCTCGCCTCCACCGATCATATTGCATTCATACCGACCGGTATCAATATACATCCCTTCCCCGTGGAGAATCCTCTTGAACCTGGCTCGCGACCTTGAGCGACGCGCCGCCGAAGCGCCAGAGCGCACGGCCCTGTGGCACGAGGACGGTCGCGCATGGTCCTTCGGTCGGCTGAACGCCCTTTCCGGCGCCGTCGGCCAGAGAATGCTGGGCGCCGGGGCGAAGGCCGGCGACCGGATCGGCCTCTTCTTTGTGAACAGCCCCGAGCTGGTCATAAGCATGTTCGCCGCCTGGAAGGTCGGCCTCGTGCCGGTCATGCTCAGCGGCCTCTACAACGGCGCGGAGTTGGCCGACGCCCATGCCAAGACGCCCTTCACCCTCCTGGTGGCCATGGACCGTCTGCGCGGCAGCGTCGATCAGGCGAATCTCGAACTTCCGGGCCTCTGGTTCGGCGCCGGCGCGGACGATGATCTGTGGAACGCCGGCGAAGCGGTTGTCGCGGCGCCCGACCTGGGAGACGCCGACGCCGCCATCCTGTTCACCGGCGGCACGACGGGCGAGCCCAAGGCCGTGGCCCTGACCCACGCGGGCGTCATCGAGGCCATGACCAAGTTCGCCCGCGCCGCGAAGGGCCGCCCCGGCCCCTACGCCCTGGCCCCCGAGGGCGTCCCGCCCAATCTGGTCACCATGGCCCTGTTCCACGGCGGCGGGCAACAGAGCCTGCTGCTCGCCTTCTTCGTCGGCCGCCCCGTCGTCATCATGGAGCGTTTTCGTCCGGAGACCGTGTTCGAATTGGTTGCCCGTCACGGCATCGACAACCTCTCGCTGATGCCCACCATGATCTATGACCTGACGCGATATCGCGGCGAGGGCGAGCTCGGCAGCCTGAAGTCCGTCATGGTCACCGGCGGCGCGGCCCCGCCCGAGATCGCCCGCGAGTTCGAGGCGCGCTACAGGGTTCCCCTGCTGACCAATTACGGCTCGACCGAAACCGGTCACGTCGCAGGCTGGACGGCGCGCGCCGTCGCAAGGGGCGAGTGGCTGCCGGGGTCCGTCGGCAAGATCTACGAGGGCGTCGAGGTCGAAATTCGCGACGAGGACGGCAAGGCCCTCGCAACCGGCGAGACAGGCGAGATCACGGTCCGCACCCCGATGACCCGCGGCTATGTGGACGGCGGCGCAGGCGATGGCGATCGCGCCCTGGTCCAGGACGGCTGGGTGGCCTCGGGCGATATCGGCCACATCGACGAGAACGGCGTCCTGTTCCTGTCGGGCCGCAAGCGCGAACTGATCAAGGTCGGCGGTTTCCAGGTCTGGCCCAGCGAGATCGAGAACACCTTGCGCACGCACCCCGACGTCGCCGACGTCGCCGTGACGGGCGTTCCGGACGAGCGCCTGGGCGAGGCGCCGCGCGCCTATGTCGTCCTTCGCGAACCACAGAAAGACCACTCCGGAGCGGAGGCGAGCCTGATCGCCTACTGCCGGGAACGCCTTTCACACTTCAAGGCGATCCGATCGGTCGTCTTCATCGAACAACTGCCGAGAACCGAAGCGGGAAAAATCAACCGTCGCGCGTTGGTCGCCTGATCATCGACGGCTGGGGAGGAACATCATGAAGAAACGCACGGCCGAACTGCTGGACGCCCACTGGACCAAGGAGCGCATGACCACGGACCCGGACACCCTGGCCCAGTGGATTCTCTATGAGGTCGACGAAGAGCGTCACGTCGCCACGATCACGTTCAATCGCCCGGAAACCCTGAACGCCGTGCCGGTCGCGGCTCTGGAACTGGTCGGCGACTATGTCCGCGAGGCCGAGGCCGACGACAGAGTCAAGGTCATCGTCTTCAAGGGCGAGGGGTCGTGCTTCGGCACGGGCGCCGACGGCGACGAACTGGGATTCTACATCGGCTACGGCTCTGGCGAGGGCAAGGCGGGCAAGAAGCGGCCGGCTCAACGCCAACGCATGCTGCCCGATCGCAACATGCTGGGCGAAAGCTTCATGAACCCGGTCACCGACTGCCTGAAGGCGACCATCTGTCAGGTGCATGGCTACTGCTACGGGGGCCACATGCAGCTGGCCCTGGGCTGCGACATCGTCATCGCCTCGCCGGACGCCACCTTCACCCATCCGGCCTTCCGCTACCTCGGCGCCGCGCCCCAGGACATGTACCTCTGGATCGAGAACCTGGGCCTGAAGAAGATGAAGGAGATCATCCTCACCATGCGCCCGCTGGAGGCGCACGAGGCCGAGCAGGCCGGCCTGGTCAACAAGGTCGTCCCCCGTGAGGAGCTCGACCAGTGGGTGGCCGACTATGCCCAGGCCATCTCCATGATGCCCTTGGACGGCCTGATGATGGGCAAGGCCGTCATGCAGGTGACCATGAACGCCCGGGGCAAGGGCGTGGGCGAGACCATGTGCTGGATCGGCCACGGCTGGGCCACCAACCTCGGCCTGCAGGAGGGTGAGTTCAACTTCCTGCGCGAGCGCGCGGAAAAGGGCTTGCGCAAGACCCTGAAAGACCGTGACGCAGCGGTCGCCCCCTACTTCCGCCTCGGCGGTCGTAACCAGCCCAGGAAGGATCAGGCCTGATGAAGTTCGGCATCCTCGCGTCCCACCAGTTCCCGCAAGACGCAAACATCAAGGAAAGCATCGACGGCATTCTGGGCGTCGTGGAGTATGCGCGCGATCTGGACTACGACTCGGTCTTCACGATCAACCACTTCGTGGCCAATCTGCAGACTCCCCAGGCCCTGTCGATGACGTCCAAGATCATCGAGATCTCCGGCCGCATGCAGGTCGGCACCGGCATCCTGATCCTGCCGCTCTATCACCCGGTGCACATCGCCGAAGAGTTCGCCACGCTCGACCACCTCTCGGGCGGCCGTGTGGTCCTGGGCGTGGGCGCGGGCTATCGCGACGAAGAATATGAGGCGTTCGGCATCCCGAAATCCGAGCGCGGCGGCCGCCTGAAGGAATCCATAGAGATCATCAAGCTGCTGTGGACCGGCGAGCCGGTCCACTATGAAGGCAAATACTATCAGTTGAACGGCCAGAAGATCGGTCTCAAGCCCCTGACCCCCGGCGGCCCGCCCCTGTGGGTCGGCGCCGGCGCCCGCGCCGCGGTCGAGCGGGCCGCCCGACTGGGGGACGCATGGCTCACGCCCGGCAACACGCCCAACCCGGACTACTTCTCCAAGCACCTGGCCATCTATGACGACGCGCGCCGCGAGGCCGGCCTGACGATCGACGGGATCGAGCGTCCGATCATCAAGGAACTCTACGTCGCCGAGGACCCGGAAGAGGCCCGCCGCGACGTCCACGAGTATCTGGAACGCGAGTATCGCGCCTATTCCCAGTACGGCGACCTGAAATGGTTCGAGACCCAGAAGGAAGCGCTGCTGCAGAATTCCCTCGTCTTCGGTTCCCCCGCGGAGGTGACCGCCAAGGTCAGGGAACTGACCGATCTGGGCTTCAACCACTTCATCTTCCGCTGCGCCTGGATGGGCATGCCGTGGGAGAAAGCCAAGCGGTCGCTGCGCCTGTTCGCCGAACAGGTCCGCCCTCACTTCACGGCGGATCGATCATGAGCGTCAGCGAAATCCACCACGCCGCCATCACGGTCAGCGATCTGGACGCGTCGGCCGCCTTCTACCAGCAGGTGCTTGGCTTCAAGCGTACGCTGGAGATGCCGATCATCGACCCGGAAACCATCCAGACCATGGGTCTGCCCGAGGGCGCCAGGGGCCAATCCCTCTATCTGCAGGGGCCGACCCGCATCGGTCAGTTGGAGCTCATCCAGTGGAGCGTCCGGCCGGAGGCTCCGCCAACGCCTCTGCGAGCGCCGGCCCCGGGCGTCTTCCTCCTGTCGTTCGAGACGACCTCGGAGGAGATCGACGCCATCTACGCCCGGATCGACCCGGCCAAGATCACCGTCGCCTGCCCGCCTCGGCGCAGCGTCCTCGAGAACTACGGCGAGATCACCGTGATGATCGTCGAGGACCCCGACGGTCTGATGATCGAACTGGTCGCCTTGCCGACCCGCGACCAGATCATGGCCTTCCGCGCCGCGCAGAAAGACCCCACCGCCCAGCCCTGATTTCGACCGGCGCTCCAGGCGGAGCCCCCTCGCTCAGAGCCACTTTTACCCATACCGACCGGATGGAATAATAATTCCGACGGCAGCACGAACGGACAGGCGTCATGAAGTTTGGAACTATGAACCTCTTCCCTCTCGGCGAGGGCGCTTCCGACCGCAAGGTCATGGAGGAGGTTATGGAGGACGCCGTCCTGGCGGACGAACTGGGATTCGACTCCATATGGCTGGCGGAGCACCACTTCTCCCAGTACGGCATCCTGGGCAATCCGCTCGTTTTCGCCTCGGCCATCGCCCAGCGCACCAAGCGCATCAAGATCGGCACCGCCGTGATGGTGATCCCCTTCTACTCGCCCATCCGCCTGGCCGAGGACGCCGCCCTGGTCGATCTGATGTCCAACGGCCGCCTGATGATGGGCATCGGCCGGGGCTACCAGCCGATCGAATTCGCAGGCTTCGGCGTCGATCCCAAGGAGTCCATCGATCGCTACAACGAGACGGTGGACATCCTGCGTCTGGCTTGGACCGAAGAGAACTGGAGCTACAAGGGCAAGCACTTTCAGTACGACAACATCACCGTCTACCCGCGCCCCGAGCGCCCGATTCCGCTGCTGCACGCCGCAGTCCAGCCGGACAGTTTCTCGCGTCTGGGCCATGCCGGCGAACGCATCATCACGAGCCCGAACTTCACGCCCCTGGGCATCATGAAGAAGAACTTCGATCTCTATTCCCAGGGCCTGACCCAGGGCGGCCACGCCGATGTCGGCTTCGAACGTCCCTTCATGCAGCAGGCCTGGTGCGGCCCTGATCAGGAAGGCCGGATCGAGGCCGCCGAGGCCGCCATGCGTTATTACAAATCCATCGGCAAGGTGATCCCGGGGTCGGACAAGAACGCCGCCGCCACCGAGCAGGAGATCGCCTATTACAAGAAGGTGCAGAAAGGTCTCGACCTGCTGACGGTCGAACAGACCCTGACCCACGGCGGCAATTTCGGCTCGGCCCAGCAGGTCGCCGACACCATCAACGTGCTGAACGAAGAGATGGGCGTCGACCACTACATCGGCTGGTTCAACATCCCGACCCTGGATCGCAGGTCCGCCCTGAAGTCGATGGAATGGTTCGCCAAGGAGGTCATGCCGATGTTCAGGAAATCGGAACCCGCCTCCGCTCCGGCGACGGTCGCGGCCGGTGGCTGACACGATCGAGGGGGATGGCGTCCGCTGTCGTCTCGAGGGCGCGGTCGCGACAGTGACCCTGTCGCGCCCGGAGCGGCACAACGCCTTTGACGGCGTCATGCTCGATGCCCTGGGGCAGGCGCTGTCCCGCCTCGAGGCCGAGGAAGCGTGCCGGGTGATCCTGATCCGCGGCGAGGGCCCCAGTTTCTGCGCGGGCTGGGACATCTCCGCCTTCTCGCAGATGGCGGCCCTTGGTGAAAAGGACCTCAGGTCAGCCTTCGCCCGCAATGCTGCGGTGACCGATCAGATATCCAGTTCGGACCGCATCGTCGTCACCGCCGTCCACGGCGCCTGCATGGGCTTCGGCGTCGGCCTCGTCGCCAGAAGCGACATCAGTCTGGCGGCGTCCAGCGCCCGCTTCGCCATGCCTGAACTCAGTCACGGCGTCGTGCCCGGCATGGTTCTCGGCGACGCCCTGGAATGCCTGGGCCGCCGCATCGCCATGGACTGGGTGTTCAGCCGCGACGTCTGGAGCGCCGAACAGGCCCGCGCGAACGGTCTGGTCCAGCGCACCTGCGCCGACGAGGATCTGGAGGCGGAACTCCAGAGCCTTTGCGCCCGTCTTGCAAGCCTTGCGCCCCACGCCGTCACCGCCACCAAAACCCTCGCCCGCAGCTACGATAATGACGCCGCCTATGAGACCCGCGCCATCGCGGCTTCGGCAGCCTCGATCCTTTCCCTTTCCAACCGGAACTAGCCTCATGTCGGTTCTCAGGATTCAGAACATCTATCTCGCCACGGCCAAGGCCGGCGCGGATGCCGAGTTCTACCAGAAAGCCCTCGGCGCCGAGCTTCGCTTCGCCGACGGGGAACACTGGATCCAGCTCAGCTTCGGCGGCCACAGTCTGGCCCTGGCGGGCGCGCGTGAATCCGCCGTTGAACAAGGGGGCGTGGTCGTCTTTGAGGTCGATGACATCATGGGCGCCGCCGAGGCCATCGCCGCTGCCGGCGGCCGGGTCATCGGCGAACGCGACATGGGCCTCCATGGCCGCACCCTGACCTTCACTGATCCCTCAGGCAACGTCAGCCAGTTGTTTCAGCGGCGCTGACTCGAGACTCGGCCACTGCGTCGATCAGACGGCAAGGCCCTTCACGCTGACGTAGCCGCCGTCAAAATAGACCAGCGGCGAACGGCCCTGCGAAACCCGCACGTCCGCCACCTGACCGATGATGATGGTGTGGGTGCCGTAGTCGATCCTCTGGACCACCTCGCAGAAGACGTTGGCCTGCGCCCCCCGCACATAGGGCGCGCCTTGACCGCAAGCCTCCCAATCCCCGACCTCGAAGCGCTCGCTGCGCTGCCTCTGGCCGCCGCAGGCGGCCGAGACCTTGTCCTGGGTCTCCTCCAGCACATTCATGCAGAAGCGGCTCCCGACCGCGAGCACCTCGTGCATGGCGGCCTGGCGGTTCACACAGACCAGCAAGGCGGGCGGCTCCAGGCTCAGCGAGCAGAAGGACGTCGCCGTCATGGCCATGTCCTGATCGCCGAAGCGCGCGGATACGACCCCCACGGTCGCGGCCACTCGACGCATGGCGTCCTTAAGCGTCACATCCGACATGGCTTGCCATTTCATTCCTACCGTTTGGAATGTATATTCCGGATTGGGGCGACTGACAAGTTGGGGCGGAGCGGCGGTGCGGACACATCGCGCCCGCGCGGCCCATCGGGACAATAGGGCTCCGGCCGGGCCCCCTGCTCCCCCGTCAGCCAATGGGTCGCTCATATCCAGGCTCATCGGAAGCCTGAATCAGATCACACGCCTCACAGCGACGATGGCCTGGCCCTAGTGTCGGGTTTCCCGCACGAGGGAGAGATCGTAGCCGAGCGCCTGCGTACGCTCCATGATCGTCGCCCGCGTCCGGGCGGACGGCTGGGCGGTGCGGCTCAGCAGCCAGAGATAGCGGCCCGAGGGCTCGCCGACGATCGACCAGGAATAGTCCTCAGCCCGATCCAGGACCCAATAATCGCCGATGTAGAAGGGGCCGAAGAAGGAGACCTTGAGCTTGGCGTTGGCCGCGCCCGCGACCAGCCTGGCCCTGCCCTGCGCCGTCTTCACAGGGCCATCGACGGCGCCTTGCCGACAGGTGTTCAGCACGCTGACCAGACCGTCTTCGCGCAGGCCGTATTCCGCCGTCACCGCCTCGCAGCCGCGCTCGAACCCGTTCTCATAGCGCCCGATCTCGTACCAGAGACCGGCGTAGCGGTTCAGGTCCACGGCCTTGGCGGGTTGAGGCACGGCCGGATTGCCGACGGGGCCGCGCTGCAGGGTGGCGCAGGCGGAGATAACCGCGACCGAGGCCGCCGCCAGAAGGGCAAGAGAGACGCGTTTCAGGTTCATGAGGACTTCCGAGATCGAAAAAGATGTCAGGCGGCGCGATCCAGGGCGATCTGGATCACGTCCGTCCGGCCGGAGCGGAAACCGGCCTCGCAATAGGCCAGGTAGAAACGCCAGAGACGGCGAAAACGATCATCGAACGCCTCGCCTTTATCGCGGATGCCCGTCCAGCCGGCGTCGAACCGGCGCGTCCATTCGGCCAGGGTGTCGGCATAGTCCCGGCCGAAGCGCTCGACCGCCGCCCGCTTCAGCCCCGCCTCAGCGATGACCGGGGCTATCCGCGCCTCCGACGGAAGGGAGCCGCCCGGGAAGACGTATTTCTGGATGAAGTCGGTGCGGGCGTCGTATTCGTCGAACAGGGCGTCCTGGATGGTGATGATCTGCAGGCCCGCGCGCCCGCCGGGCTTGAGCACCTCATGCACCTTCCGGAAGTAGGTCGGCCAGTATTCGCGCCCCACGGCCTCGAACATCTCGATGGAGGCGACGCGGTCGAAACCGCCCTGGACGTCGCGATAGTCGGTCAGGCGTATGTCCGCCCGCTCGGCCAGGCCGGCCTCGAAGATGCGGCGACGGGCGTAGTCATGCTGCTCGCGCGAAATGGTCACCCCGGTGACGACGGCGCCGACCTCGCGGGCGGCGAACTCGGCGAAACCGCCCCAGCCGCAGCCGATCTCGAGCACGCTGTGGCCCGCGCGCAGCCCCATCAGCCGGGCCAGGGCGGCGTACTTGGCCCGTTGCGCCGTCTCCAGGGCCTGACCCGGCTGCTCGAAGCGCGCCGCGGAATAAGTCATGGAAGGGTCCAGCCACGCGGAATAGAAGGCGTTGCCGAGATCGTAGTGGGCGTGGATGTTGCGGCGCGCTCCGCGACGGCTGTTGCGGTTCAGCCGATGGCCCAGCCAGTGGACCGCGTTCATCAGGGGGTTGCCGTCGAACAGGCGCCGGATGTGGTCGTAGTTGTTGACCAGGGTCTCCAGCAGGACGGCCAGGTCCGGCGTATCCCACTCCCCGGCCATATAGCCCTCGGCGAAACCGATGTCGCCGCTCCTCAGCACACGGCCGGCGAAACGCGGGTCGCGGATGACCAGAACGGCGGCGTGCCCCGGCGACCGGCCGGTCAGTTGTCGGCTGGTCCCGTCGGGCAGGACCAGGGTCAGCCGCCCCCAGTTCCAGTTCGAGGACAATAGCCGCAGCAGCAGGTCGAGCACGGGCGAGGCCCTCCTCTCCCTCCGGTCGCCGCAGAAGGTCGTGGTCATGGCGTCACAGGCCCCTCGCGCGTGGATGCATCATAACGCTTCCTCATCCATCGGTCGCGCGGCGATCGCCTTCAACCCGTCCAGGGCGCGCGCTCGCGCTGCGCCGTGGTCCACGATCGGCCTGGGATAGTCGCGCCCCAGTCTGACCCTCGCCTCCGCCAGGACGGCGTCCGGCGCGGTCCAGGGCGCGTGCAGCCAGCGGTCCGGCAAGGCGCGAAGCTCGGGAACCCAGCGGCGGACATAGCGGCCGGCGGGGTCGAACTTCTCGCCCTGGGCCACGGGATTGAAGATGCGAAAATAGGGGGCGGCGTCGGCGCCGCATCCGGCGACCCACTGCCAATTCTGCACATTGCTGGCCAGGTCGGCGTCCACCAGCGTGTCCCAGAACCAGGCCTCCCCATCGCGCCAGTCGATCAGCAGATGCTTGACCAGGAAGGAGGCCGCCACCATCCGCACGCGGTTGTGCATCCAGCCGGTGGCCCACAGCTCCCGCATCCCGGCGTCGACCAGGGGATAGCCGGTGCGACCCGCCTTCCAGGCCCCGAGCCCATCGGGATCGGCGCGCCAGGGCATGGCGTCGAACTCGGGCCGGAAGGCCCGCTCCGCCATGTAGGGAAACTGATGCAGCAGATGGGCCGAGAACTCGCGCCAGCCGATCTCGGCGATGAATTTTTCAGCCTGGGCGGGGGCCGCCCGGCCCTGGGCGGCGGCGGCGCGGGCGGCGCGCACCACGCGGCGCGGGCTGATCTCGCCCCAGTGCAGATGGGGGGAAAGGCGCGAGGTTCCCCCGCGCCCCGGCACGTCCCGGCCCGTCTCATAGTCGGCCAGGGCGTCGTCGATGAAGGCGGACAGCGCCGCGTCTGCGCCCGCCTCGCCCGGCGCCCAGTCGAAGCCTTGCGACCAATCGGGCGCGGACGGATGCAGTCCCCAGCCGTCGATGTCGTCGCCGGCCGGTCCCTCGGGCGTGAGCAGGGCCGCAGGCGCGGGCGTCGCGGGTTTTTCGGACGCGGTCTGGAGCAGAGCCTTCAGGAAGGGGGTGAAGACCCGATAGGGCTTTCCCGCGCCGGTCAGCACGTCGCCGGGGCGGGCCAGCAGGCCGCCGTTGAAGGCATGGCAGGCGACGCCTTCCCCCTTCAGGGCGTGGGCGATGTCGGCGTCTTGAGAAAAGGCTTCCGGTTCGAAGCGGCGGTTCATGAACAGCTGGTCGGCGCCCGTCTGGTCGATCAGCCGGCGCAGTTCGGCCTCGCTGTCGCCGCGCCGCAGGATGAGCCGCCCCCCGCGTCGGCGCAGCGCCGCGTCCAGCGCCCGCAGCGACTTGTCCAGCCACCACAGGGAGGCGCCGCCGGGGCGACGCCCCTCCCCGCCTTCATCCAGGACATAGACCGGCAGGATCGGCCGTCCGGTCGCGACCGCCGCGGCCAGCGCCGGATTGTCCGCCAGCCTCAGATCGCGGCGAAACCACACGATGACGGGAGGTGCGGCGTCACCGGCCAAGGCGGCTCTCCTTCGCGCGACGCTGGATCGTGACCGGCTCCCCGGCCGGCGGCTGCTGGCGGGTCAGGGGCGTCCGCTTGAGCCAGAGCTTCAGCGCCTCCCAGTGGATGGCGGCCATGACCTTGAACGTCAGGAAGGGCAGCTTCATCGCCGCCGCCGACAGTTCGGCGTCCGTCAGCTCGCGGCGTTCGCCCGTCATGGCGGCCGTGATCAGGACGCCCTCGACGTCGACCCCGTCGATGGTCAGGTCCAGACGCGCGCCGGGCGCATGGCCGCGAAACTCATAGTCCATCTCCATCCCCATGAAGGGAGAGACATACAGGGCCTTGGCCGCGCCCTGCCGGATCAGGCCCGCCGCCTGATCCTCGGCCGGGACGGGGATGACGTAGGCGTGGCGCACGCCGAAGGTGCTGGTCACCTCATAGACCATCGCCGCCAGTCCTCCGTCGGCCCGGAGGCCGTAATAGAGGCTGATGGGATTGAAGACGTAGCCCAGCACGCGCGGCATGGTCAGCAGCCGGATCGGCCCGCCGTCCAGGTCGATCCCGGCCCGCTTGATCCAGGCCTCGACCTGGGGCCGCAACGCCGAACCCGAGCCGTCGCCGTGGTCTCGGTCGTGAAAGGACAGCAGGTTGAACCGATTGCGCGAGAACAGGCGCAGGCGCCGATCCAGGTCGTCGATCTCGTCCAGGTCTAGCAGCAGCCAGAAGACGCGATAGCTCAGGCGATGGTCGCGCGGCCGCCGACGCCTGTGCACGACGCGCCCGCGATAAAGAGCCGAGGCCGAAGTCACGCCGCCGCCTCCAGCGCGCCGGGCGCGGTCAGGTGAATCCGTCCGCTCTCGTCCGGGACGCTCCAGGGGCGGCGCACCGCGCCCAACTGTTCGGCCACGGCCAGGCCGGACTGCAGCCCGTCCTCGTGGAAACCCGCGCCGAAATGGGCGCCGCAGAACCAGACGCCGCCGCGCCCCTGCAGGCTCCAAAGCTGCTTCTGGGCCCGCAGGGCCGCCGGGTCGAAGATCGGATGCTCGTACAGTTCGCTGCGCAGCAGGCTGTCCGGGCGCGGCGGACGCGGCGGGTTGAGGGTCACGAACAGATCCTGTCCGCCCAGCCCCTGCAGGCGGTTCATCCAGTAGGTGACGCACAGGCCGTCCTCGGCGCCGATGTAGTTCCAACTGGCCCAGGCGCGGCGGCGACGCGGCATCAGGCTCCTGTCCGTATGCAGCACCGTCAGGTTACGGCTGTAGCGGAAGGCCCCCAGCACCTGGCGTTCGCGCGGCGTCGGCTCGGCCAGCATGGCCAGGGCCTGATCCGCATGGGCGCCGATGACAACATGGTCGAACCGCTCGGCCCCGCCCTGGCTGTCATGGACGACGACGCCCTCGCCGGTGCGGCGCACCGCCGTCACGCCCCGGTCCAGGCCGATGTCGGGAATCGCCTGCGCCAGCCGCTCGACATAGACGCGGCTGCCGCCCTGGACCGTGCGCCACTGCGGCCGCCCGACCAGCTTCAGAAGGCCGTGGTTGCCGCAGAACCGGATGAAGGCCTCGGCCGGATAATCCATCAGCGTATGGGCGGGCGAGGACCAGATGGCCGCCGCCATGGGCAACAGGTGATCGTCCCGGACGGCCTCGCTGAAGCCTTGGCGCTTCAGGTACTCGCCCAGGGTCAGGTCGGGGTCCGTCAGCCCGGCCAGATCGTCCGGCGCCTGGCGGTAGAAGCGCAGGATCTCGCCCAGCATCGACCAGAAACGCGGCCGCAGCAGGTTGCGCCGCTGGGCGAACAGGCCGGGCGCGGCGTATTCGAACCGCCCCTGGTCCAGCGACACGGCGAAGGACATGTCGGTGGCGCGGGTCCGGACCCCGAGATGCTCGAACAGGGCGATCAGATTGGGATAGGTGGCGTCGTTGAAGCAGATGAAGCCCGTGTCGACGGGGACCTCGCCCTGGGCCGTCCCCGCCGTCACCGTGTTGGAGTGGCCGCCCAGCCGTTCGGCCTTGTCATAGAGCGTCACCCGATGGCGCTGGGACAGCAGCCAGGCCGAGGACAGGGCGGCGATGCCAGACCCCACGACGGCGACCTTCAGGGGCGCGGGGGGCCTGGCGACGATGGAAGACGACATGAAAGCTCCGGCGAAGCCCGCGTCCGACAGGGAGGCGAGCTCGGCTGATACGACCGGATCGCCCGGACGGATGACGATTGATCCAGACTTTTGCGCGAAGCGTATTAGGCTCCATGCATGTCGAGGCCCCGTCTTTCGCACCTTCTGAAAAGCGCGCCGGCGGCATGAGCGGCGAGGCCGACGACGCCTTCGCGCACGACCGCTTGATCGAGGCGGTGGCGCTTCGTCGCGACCGCGAGGCCTTCGCCCGGCTGTTCGAGCATTTCGCGCCTCGTCTGAAGGCCTGGCTGATGAAGTCCGGCGCTTCCGCCGCCGCCGCCGAGGACTTCGCCCAGGACGCCATGCTGACCGTCTGGCGCAAGGCCGACCTGTTCGACGCGCGAAAGGCGCGGGCCGCGACCTGGATCTTCACCATCGCCCGCAACCGCCGCCTGGACATGCTGCGGCGCGACGCCCGCGCCCTGCCCACGCCCGAGATCGAACCGACCGCAGACGCGATCATGCGCCCGGACGACATCCTGGCCATGGCGGATGACGCCCGGCGCGTGCGCGACGCCCTCGCCCGGCTGAAGCCCGATCAGGTCGAGGTCCTGCGCCTGGCCTTCTTCATGGACAGCCCCCATTCCGAGATCGCCCGGCGGCTGGACCTTCCGCTGGGCACGGTGAAGTCCCGCATCCGCAACGCCATGATCAAACTGCGCACCATCCTCGAGCCCTCCGAAGAGGCGTCCCGATGACCGCCGCCGCCCGCAACCCTTCCGAGGAGCGCCTGCTCGCCTACGCCGCCGGGACGCTGAGCCCGCCCGAGGCCGTCGTGGTCGCCGTCCACCTGGCCCTGCGTCCGGCCAATGACGCCTGGGTCCGTCGCCTGCAGTCCGTCGGCGGCGAATTCCTGGAGAGCGCCCTCCCTGCGGCCCTGTCGGACGGCGCCCTGGCCCGGGCCATGGCGCGGATCGAGACCGACGCCGGCGAGGCGCGGGTCGCGCCGCCGCTGAACGACATGCCCGAACTGCCCGAGCCCTTGCGGCGCTACGCCCTGGGGCCCTGGCGCTGGATCGGGCCGGGGATGCGGGTCCGCGACGTCCACGCCCCGCGCGACGGCGACTGCCGGGTCATCCTGCTGAAGATCGACCCCGGCCGCGACACGCCGCGCCACACCCACGGCGGGGTCGAGCTGACCTGCGTCCTGGCCGGCGCCTACGCCACCGAGACCGAGCGGTTCGAGGTCGGCGATCTGGAAGAGGCCGACGAGGACGTGCTGCACCGCCCGCGCGTCGTCTCGGACGAGCCGTGCCTGTGCGTCGTCGCCCTGGACGGGCAGATTCAGCTGGAGGGCTGGCTGGGCCGATTGATGCAGCCCTTCGTGCGGCTGTGATCGGCCCTCTCCTGGCATTGTGGGCCGGGGCGGCGTTGTTCCTCGGCCTCGTCATGGCCGTCGCCTGGCTGGTGCAGCGTCGCACGGGACAGGGCGGCTGGGCCGACGCCTTCTGGTCCCTGGGCCTGGGCGCCGCCGGCGTCTTCGTCGCCCTCTTCCCGCTTGAGGGCGCCGCGCCGTCCGCGCGCCAGACGCTGGCGGCCTGTCTGACCGGCGCCTGGGGGCTGCGTCTGGGGCTGCACATCGCCGCCCGCGCCCGCGCATCGGACGAGGACCCCCGCTACGCCCGCCTGCGACAGGATTGGGGGCCGCGTTTTCAGTCCCGCATGTTCGGCTTCCTCATGCTGCAGGCGGGCGCCGCCGCCTTCTTGGCGCTCAGCATCCTCGTCGCCGCCCGAAACCCGGCGCCGGGCCTGACCCTGCAGGACGGCCTTGCGACGGCCGTGTTCCTGGTCGCCCTGTTCGGCGAAGCCCTGGCCGACCGGCAGTTGAGCCGCTTCAAGGCCGACCGGGCCAATCGGGGCAAGGTGTGCGACGCCGGCCTGTGGGCCTGGTCGCGCCATCCCAACTACTTCTTCGAATGGCTCGGCTGGTGCGCCTGGCCGATCTTCGCGATCGACCTCGGCGGCGGCTGGCCCTGGGGCTGGCTGGCCCTGAGCGGACCGGCCTACATCTACTGGCTGCTCACCCGCGTGTCGGGCGTGCCCCTGCTGGAGGCCCACATGCGTCGCTCACGCCCCGAGGCCTTCGCCGCCTACGCGGCCCGGACCAGCGTCTTCTTTCCCCGCCCGCCCCGCGCCTAGAGCAGGCGCATCAGCTTCGCGGCCAGGGCGCAGGCGATGGCCGAGGAGCCGCCGCTGACGATCACGCCCCAGGTCATGTCGATGAGCGACAGCTTCAGGCTCCAGGTCTTCAGCGTCGCCAGATTGGTCAGGTCATAGGTTCCATAGGCGAACAGGCCGAACAGCCCGCCCCAGACCAGGGCCTTCTTCCACCCGCCCTCGGCCAGCCCCGGAGCCACGGCGAAAATCGTCAGCCCCGCCGCATAGAAGGCGTAGAAGGCGATCGCCGGAGCCAGCCGAAAATCATCCGCCAGCATCGAACCGATGAAGGGTCGATAGAGCCGGTCTCCCATGGCGCCCAACCACGCCGTGTCGATCACGGCGAAGACGGCGAGGGTCAGGACGTAGGCGATCGCGATGTTCATCTGAGGTCTCCCTGGTGTCGCTGCACATACGTTCGCCACGGCCGAACGGATGCCTGTCTTTCGGACCCTGGAAACCCGGTTGAAGCGTTGGCGTTCTAGGAATCCGGAGGAAATCCATGACGTTCACGCAACTCGACCCGCCCTTGCCGATCCGCGTTGAAGAAAAGGGCGCGGGCTACGCCTTCGCCGTCATCGACTACGGTCAGGAGCATAACCTGATCTGGGTGACCGCCATCAATGAGACAGGGGAAATCTGGTGCGCCCCCAATCCCAAGGTGCGGATGATGGCCAACTGGACAATGGGACGGAAAAAGCCGCCGCAGTCATCGGACGCCTGCGCCCAATCCTGAACGGCGTCCGTGCGCGAACCGTTCGCGGCCCGCCGAGGCGATGCGAACATATCCCGACCAGGGGCGTTCAGCCTGTCGAGGAGAACAGACATGGCCGCTCGCCCGACCTGGCAAGGACACCTGAAGCTGTCGCTCGTCACCTGCCCGGTGGCGCTCTACACCGCGACGACCAGCGCCGCCGACGTGCGCTTCCACCTGATCAACCCCGACACGCACAACCGCATCCGCATGGTGCCGACCGATCCCGACGCCGGACCGGTGGAGCGCAGCCATCTGGTGCGCGGCTATGAGGTGTCCAAGGACGAATACGTCCTGTTCGACGACGCCGACTTCGACAAGGTCCGGCTGGACAGCGCCAAGACCATCGCCATCGACAAATTCGTGGACGAGGCCGAGATCGACCGCCTGTACTGGAACGATCCCTTCTTCGTCGTCCCCGAGAAGGGCGCCGGGGTCGAGGCCTTCGCCGTGATCCGCGACGCCATGCGCAAGCAGGGCAAGGTGGCGCTGGGCCAGTTGGTCCTGCGCGGCAAGGAGCGCCAGTTGGCCCTGGAGGTGCGCGGCAAGGGCCTGCTGGCCTACACCCTGCGCGCCCATGACGAGGTGCGCGACGCCGACGACTATTTCGACGACATCCCCCAGGTGAAGGCCGACGCCGACATGGTCGAGATCGCCGCCCGCATCATCGCCCAGAAGGAGGCGGCCTTCGATCCCACCGCCTTCAAAGACCGTTACGACGACGCCCTGCGCGAGATGATCAAGGCCAAGACCAAGGGGGGCAAGGGGCTGGTCGACGTGGCCGAGCCGGAGGACACCAACGTCATCGACCTGATGGCGGCGCTGAAGAACAGCCTGAAAGGCTCGGCGGGCGGCGGCGCCCGCAAGCCGACGGCCAAGAAGCCGAGCTCGAAATCGTCGCCGCGCAAGAAGACGGCCTGAGCCTCAGTCCACGCCCATCTTGCGCAAGGCCGGCTTCAGGCTGACGGCGGCGGCGCGGAAATCGGCCCAGGGATCGGGCCGTTCAAGCAGTTCGGGCCAGACCCAGAGGTTGTAGTCGGCAGGCCTCAGCCCCGGCTTCACCTGATCCCATGACAGGGGATAGGCGATCCCCGCCCCCGGCCGCGCGCGCGGCGACCAGGGCGCCACGGCGGTCGCCGTCCGGCCGTTGCGCAAGTAGTCGATGAAGATTTTCCCGCCCCGCGCCTTCTTGGCCAGGGCGGTGGTGAAGCGGTCCGGCGCATCGGCCTTGATCGCCTCGGACACGGCCTTGGCGAAGGCCTTGTTCTGCTCCCAGGTCACGCGCGAGCGGGCGTCGGCGCGGATCGGAACGACCAGATGCAGCCCCTTGCCGCCCGTCGTCTTGATGAAGGGCTTGAGGCCCAGCGCCTCCAGCTTGGCCTTCACCATCAGGGCGGCGGCGATCACGTCGTCGAAGTCCAGCCCCACGTCGGGGTCCAGGTCGAAGGTGATCTGGTCGGGCGTCTCCGGATCGCCCGGCCTGCAGCCCCAGGGATGCAGCTCCAGCCCGCCGGACTGGGCGATCGCGATCAGGCCGCCCACATCGACGACGGCGACATAGGGGGTGCGCGCCTTGACGTCGATCAGCTTCAGCCGGGGACTGGAGCCGGCCATGGCGTGGCGCTGGAAGAAGGTCTCGCCCTCTATGCCGTCCGGCGCCCGGATGATGGAGACGGGCCGGTCGGCGACATGGGGCAGGAGGCGCTCGGCCGCAGCCTCGTAATACAGGGCCAGGTCGGCCTTGGTGATCGGCGGACGGCCGTCGTTCCCCGGCCACAGCACCTTGTCGGGACTGGAGACGACGACGCCGGCCACCGTGACCTTGCCGCCAGCCCCTGAAACCGAGCGCGAGGGCGGCTGCGGCGCGGCGGCGACGTCTTCGGCGGCCTTGTCGTCGCGCAGCCCCTTGAAGGCCGCCTGCCTCAGCGACCCCGACTCCGTATAGCCGCCGTGTTCGATCTCCGCGACCAGCGTCGGCTTCACCCAGTGGATGTCGCGGCCGCCTTTCGGCGCGCCTGCCCCGGTGAAGGGATTCCTGTCGGCCGCCTCGGCCTTCAAGGCGGGGGTCAGCAACCGCGTCGCCGTCTCTCCGAAGCCGGTCCCGACGCGGCCCAGATAGGTCAGCCCGCCCTTGCCGCGCACCCCGACCAGCAGGGAGCGGAACCGGCCGCCGCCCTGCGACGACCAGCCGCCGATGACGACCTCGTCGCGCCCCCGGCACTTGGACTTGACCCAGGTCGAGGACCGCCCGCCATGGTAGGGCGCGTCCAGCTTCTTGGAGATGACGCCCTCAAGATGCATCCGGCAGGCGCTTTCCAGAACCGCCTGTCCCGTCGAGGCGAAATGCTCGACATAGCGCAGACGCGCCGCCGCCTTCGCAGGCACGCGATCGACATAGGCCTGCAACCGCGCCTTGCGGTGGGACAGCGGCAGCTTGCGCAGATCCTCGGCGCCCTCGAACAGCAGGTCGAAGGCGAAGTAGACCAGCCGTCCCGTGTCCCCCTCGGCGATCGCCGCCTGAAGGGCGCTGAAGTCCGGCATATGGTCGTCGTCGAGGGCGCACAATTCGCCGTCGATCACCGCATCGGGCCAGTTCGCCGCATCCGCCGCCAGTTCGGGAAACCGGTTGCTCCAGTCCAGGCCCTTGCGGGTGCGCAGCACCGCCCGCCCGCCGCCGACCGCGATCTGCAGCCTGTAGCCGTCGAACTTGATTTCATGCGCCCAGCCGGCGGCCGAGGGCGGGTGATCCACCGCCTTGCACAGCTGGATCGGCGCGAAGGGCGGCGGCCGCGTCGCCGTGGCCCTCGCCTTCGACGGCGCGGGCTTCGGCGGCGCCTTGCGGCGGGTCGGCTTGGACGCGGTCCATTGCTCATCGCCCTCGGCGATCTGGGCCAGGGAGCGGCCGGTCGTCACCGAGGCGTCGATCTGCGCCAGGGCGTCGCCCTCGCCCGCGACGGCGTATTCGTCCTTCTCCTTCAGCAGCAGCCAGTTGGCGCGGCTGGACGGCTTGCCCCGGTCGCTCTTCAGGCGGATCAGCGCCCACTTCCCCTTCAGCCGCTCGCCGTGGAGGATCATCTTGATCTGCCCGCGCGCCCAGGCCGCCTCAAGGTCCGGCTCCTGCGGCTCCCAGGTCCCGACGTCCCACAGCTGGACCGTGCCCGCGCCATAGTTCCCCGCCGGGATCGTGCCCTCGAACCCGCCGTAGTCCAGCGGATGGTCCTCGACCTCCACCGCCAGCCGCTTGACCGCAGGGTCGCGCGACGGGGCCTTGGTCACCGCCCAGGACTTCAGCACCCCGTCCGCCTCGATGCGGAAGTCATAGTGCAGCCGCGTCGCCGCATGGCGCTGGATCACGAAGCGCCGCGCGACCGGTGTTCGACCTCGGCCCCGCTTGACGCCCCTGGGTTCCGGCGTCTCCTCGAAACGCCGCTTGGCCTGATAGGTCTTCAGTTCGCCGCGCATGAAGGCTTAATCCGCCGCTACGCAAACCGTTGCGCGAGGCGACCCCCCGACTGATCCGCCGCCCGACCGTCGGCGAGACGGCGCAGGCTAAAGGTCGCCGCGCGCCATGGCCAGGTCCGCCAGGAACCGCCTGCGCTCCTCGGCCCGCGTCGCCGCATCGGGCAGACGCAACAGATAGGAGGGATGCACCGTCAGCAGCACGCGCGCCCCCTCCGGCGTCGTGAGGATCCGGCCGCGCTCCGCCTGCACGGCGGGCTTTCGACCCAGCACCGCCAGGCCCGCCGTCGCGCCCAAAGCCAGGATCAGCCGTGGCCTGACCAGACGCCGCTCATGGTCCAGCCACCAGCGGCAGGCCTGCACCTCCCCGGCGTTGGGCGTCTTGTGCAGGCGGCGCTTGCCGCGCGGCTCGTGCTTGAAGTGCTTGACCGCATTGGTGAGATAAAGGTCGCGCCGGTCCAGTCCCGCCTCGGCCAGCGCGTCATCCAGCAGACGCCCCGCCGGACCGACGAAAGGCCGCCCGGCCAGGTCTTCCTGATCGCCCGGCTGCTCGCCCACCACCATCAGGGCGGCGCGGCGCGGCCCCTCGCCGCAGACGCCCTGGGTGGCGTCGCGCCACAGCGGACAGCGGCGGCAGCCCTGAACCCCGCGCGCCAGTTCATCCAGGTTCTCGGGAACCAGGGCGTCGGTCGAGGCGCGGTCGACCACAGGCGCGCGCACGCGCTGGAACCGGTCGTTGGGGCGAGACGCGGGCTGGGTCACCATGGCTTCGGTGCGAACCGACGCGGAGGCGGTCAGTTCCGGGATCAACGCCGCCTCGGGCAGGTTTTTCCAGTAGCGCTTGGGCATTTCCGCCCGCATCGCCTGCGGCCGCAGCCGCGCCGGATTGAAGGTGGAGGCGTAGTAGGTGCGCCAGAAATCCTCCACGGCGTCCTCGGCGGGCGCCTGGCCCTGATCGGCGGGCGGACCGAAGGTCAGGGCCTCGCCGTTCCAATGCGCCGATCCGTCGGGCGTCAGGATGGACCATCGCATGGCGCTGAACCGCCGCGCGAAAAAGGGCGCCGTCGCCTGAAGCACGCGATGGGCGGGCTCGAACCAGGCGATCCAGCGTTCGCCTGTCTCATCTTCAGCCTGCCGGAAGCGGACGAAGGCCTTCATCTTGTGGGCGGCGCGCCGGACCGCCTTCACCCGGTCGGCCGCCTCGACCACGTCGCGGTCCGACAGGACGGCCATCAGGTCCGGCTGGTCCTTCAGCCGCCACAGCAGGCGGTACATCAGGTCGAAACGATCCTCGGACCGATGCCGGATCAGCTGGGCGGCCGTCTCCATGAAGGCGCGCGGAGCGGTGAATGCTCCCTCGCCCCCGGCCGGAGCGACGCCTTCGTCGAACAGGCCGCCGAGCGCCCGCCCCACGACGAATTGTGCATGGGCCGGCGCCACGCCCGCCAGCCGCAGCCGCCGCGACGCCTCGCGCCAGCCGTCGAAGTCGAGCGGATCGGCCAGGATCGCCGTCCGCATCAAAACAGGCTCAACTGCTCGGCCTTGCGCCGGGGCGCCAGGCGGGCGCGCAGGTCCGCCGCGTCGGTCAGCCCGCCCGGCGTCCAGTCCAGGGCCGTGATCCACGGCCGCACCGCCTCTATCGAACGGGTCAGCCGCCCGACGTCCTCAAGCCTCAGCGTCCGATGCCGCCGCACCGACAGGATGCGGTCCACCGCCTTCACCCCCAGGCCCGGCACGCGCAGCAGGCGCTCGCGCGCGGCCCGGTTGACGTCCACCGGAAAGGCCTCGCGCCGCCGCAGGGCCCAGGCCAGCTTGGGGTCCACGGCCAGGTCCAGCATCCCGTCGTCCATCCCCTCCCCGATCTCGGGGGCGGTGAAGCCGTAGAAGCGCATCAGCCAGTCGGCCTGATAGAGTCGGTGTTCGCGCATCAGCGGCGGCCGGGCCGGGGGCAGCAGGCTGGACCCGTCCGGAATGGGGCTGAAGGCGGAGTAATAGACCCGGCGCAGGCCGTAGCCCCCGTACAGGGCGGCGCTGCGGGCCATGATCTCCGTGTCCGGCGCGCCGTCGGCGCCGACGATCAGCTGGGTCGACTGGCCCGCGGGGGCGAAGGCGGGCGGACGCTTGCGGTCCCGCTTCTCCGGCCGGGCCGCCTCCAGCTTCAGCCGCACCCGCCCCATGGCCCTGCGGATCGTGCGCGCGTCCTTTTCCGGCGCCAGGCGGCCCAGGGCCTCGTCGCGGGGCAGTTCGATATTGGCCGACAGGCGATCGGCGTAGAGTCCCGCCAGATCCACCAGCCGCGCGTCCGCCTCGGGGATCAGCTTCAGGTGGATGTAGCCGCGGAAGTCGTGATCTTCGCGCAGCCGCCGGGCGACCTCGACGAGCTGCTCCATGGTGTAGTCGCCGTTGCGGATCACCCCCGAAGAGAGGAACAGCCCCTCGATGTAGTTGCGCCTGTAGAAGGCCAGAGTCAGGTCCACCACCTCCTGCACCGTGAAGCGCGCCCGCTCGACGTTCGACGACACCCGATTGATGCAATAGGCGCAGTCGTAGATGCAGAAGTTGGTGAGCAGAATTTTCAGCAGGCTGACGCATCGCCCGTCCGGCGTATAGGCGTGGCAGATGCCCATCCCCTCGGTCGAGCCGATCCCGCGCCCGTCGAGCGAATCCCGCTTCGGCGCGCCGGACGAGGCGCAGGAGGCGTCGTACTTGGCCGCATCGGCCAGGACCGCCAGTTTCCGTCTCAGATCGATCTGCGCCATATGTTCATGATATGTTCCATTCAACCCGCCGTCCAGCGTCGCCGCAAGCGTCGTTTCGGCATGACGGGGAGCCGCGCGCTTGCCGAGCCCTTGCGCCGATCACGGCCACAGAAGTTCGACCCGCAGTCCGCCCAGAGCCGATGAGGCCAAGGCCAGGCGCCCGCCGCTGGCCTGGACGCGGTCGGCGGCGATGGCGAGGCCCAGGCCATGCCGTCCGCCGCGTTCATCCAGCCGCAGGCCGCGCTGAAGCGCCAGACGCCTCGAATCGACAGGAATGCCCGGCCCGTCGTCCTCGATGAAGAGCCGCAGGCCCGCCTCGTCCTGCTCGCCGGTCACCACCACCTGGGCGCGCGCGAAGCGCGTGGCGTTCTCCAGGATCGCGCCGAACACCTCCAGGGCGTCCTCCTGCGTCATCGGCGGCCGCAGGGACGGCGGCGTTTCATTGCGGAGCTGAAGCCGGGCGCCCTCGGGCGTTCGCGCGAGCACGGCCCACAGCCGGTCCACGATCGACGAGGCCGGAACGGCGGACGGCCGCCCGACCTCCCGCGTCCGGGCCAGTTCGCTTTCAACCGCCCCCGTCACCACCAGAAGGGTCTCGGCGAGTTCCGTCCGTTGATCCGACTCCAGGGCTTCGATCTGCAGCCGCAGCGCCGTCAACGGCGTCTTCAGGGCATGAGCGAGATCGCGCGCGCGTCGTCGGGCCCGCTCCATATCCGCCGCCCGGGCGTCCAGAAGCGCGTTGACCGCCGCCGTCAGCGGCCCGATCTCCCTCGATCCCTCGCCGGTCGAGAGCCGCGCGTCGGGCCGTTCGCGCAGGGCGGCCACCTCCTTGCGGACCTGTTCGAGGGGGGCCAGGCCCAGCCGCACCTGGACCCAGGCCGCCATGGCCAGCACCAGCCACAGGACGCCGAGGAACACCCCGGTCTCAAAGCCGAACGCCGCCCTCGCCCGGCGGATCGGCGCACGATCCCCCGCGACCTCGACCCTGACGCGCCGCTCCCCGGCGCCCAGTCGAACCTCTCGCACGACGGCCACGACCTCCCGCTCGAACGGGCCGTCTCCCACCAGGACGCCCCAACCCGGCGACGACGGCGGCGCGGCCGGGGGCAGGGCTCCGTCCCACAGGGAGCGCGAGGCGACGCTGCCGCCCGGAGCGGACACGCGCCAGTAGAGCCCGCCCGCGGGACGGCTGAACCGGGGGTCGAACGGCTGCGCCCCGAGTTGCGGCCGCCCGTCGGGCGTCAGGCGCAGGGCGGCGATCAGCGACAGGCCGTGTCGTTCGAGCTCGGCCTGGAACTGTCGCTCCAGATGGCGCTCGAACAGATAGCCCAGCATCAGCCAGGCGGCGGCCAGGGCGACGGCGATCAACCCCGCCCCGAAGGCCAGCAAGCGGGCGCTGAGCGAAGAACCGGCGATCACGAAGCCCCCGCCAGAAGATAGCCGAACCCCCGACGGGTCTGGATCACGCCCGGTCCGGTCTTGCGGCGGATGCGCGCGACCAGGGCCTCAATCGCATTGGCGTCGACGGCGTCGACGCCGTGCAGGGCCTCGGACAGATCACCGGCCGCCAGCGGCCGCCCCCCGCCGTGGGCGAGAGCGTGGATCAGGCGGTACTCCAGCGGCGAGAGGCTCAGGTTCGCGCCGCGCAGGCTGACCTGCATGCGCCGCGTGTCCAGGGACAGCTCCCCGAACCTCAGGATCGCCTCGGTATGTCCGGCGCTCCGCCGGATCAGGGCGCGCACCCTCGCCACCAGCTCTCCCGGTTCGAAGGGCTTGGCGAGATAGTCGTCGGCCCCCGCCTCTATGCCCTCCACCTTCTCGAGCCAGTCGCTGCGCGCCGACAGGATGATCACCGGGAAGGTCCGCCCCTCCGCGCGCCAGCGTTTGAGCACGCTGAGGCCGTCCAGCCTCGGCAGGCCGAGGTCGAGCACCACCGCGTCGTAATCCTCGTCCCCGCCGCGCGCCCAGGCCTGTTCGCCGTCCGCCGCCGCATCCACGACGAAGCCGGCGCCCTCCAGGGCGTTCCTCACGCCACGGGCGATGGCGGCGTCGTCCTCGACCAGAAGCAACCGCATCCTCAATCCTCTTCGCTGTCGATGATCCGGCCCGTGCGCGCATCCAGGGTGATCTCGATCCGGCGGTCCCGGGCCGTCAGGACGGTGACCTCATAGGCTTCCCGCCCGCCGTCCGCATCGAGCTCGACCTCGATCACATCGCCGGGAACCCGGGCGCCGACGATGGCCAGCACCCGCGCCAGGGGCAGCCTCTCGCCCTCCCCTAGAGGCGCGTCGAACGCCGGGAGCTCGTTTCCGCCGGACACGGCTTCCGGGCTCCCGATCGGCGCGGGCGCGGGAGGCGAGCGTCGGCCTTCCGCCGTTTCACGCTCGCAGGAAGCCAGGGCGAACGCCGTCGCCAGAATGAGCAAGCCGTATCGTGTCACGTCTCGACCTTTGCGCCAGGCTTGCTGACGCTTCGCTGACGACCGGCGTGACGGGGCCGTCAGGAAGCGTCCGCCATGGTCGCCTCATCGCCGGATCGCGGCGCCTTTCTAGGAGACCCGAAATGAAGTTGCACGCCCCCCTTTGCGCGCTCGCCCTGCTCATGGCCGGCGGCGCGGCCGTCGCCGCGCCGGCGCAGAAGGCGCCCGACGCGCCGCGCGCCGCCGCCGACGACTTCTGGGCCTACGCCCGATGGGACGACGACCGCGACGACCGCCGCCGCCACGGTCCCATGCCGCGCCCGAACCAGGCGGCCCTGCGGGCGGCGGGCGTCGTCCGGGTGCTGGAGGTCGAGCGTGACGACGGCCGGCTGAAAGTCGAGGGCGTGGACGCGCGCGGCCGTGAGATCGACGTGCTGATGGACGTCGCCGGTCGCCGGGTCCTGGCCTCGAGAATCGATCGTCACGACGATGATCGCTGGGACGACTGACGCCCGCCCGATCCGTCCGCGACGCGCGCGCGGACGGACGCCGCGGGCGCGGAGGACGGCGATGGCCCAGACGGCTGTCCGAGCCCGCAACCGGTCTTCACCCCCGACAGCTCGGGCGCGGCCGCATGGAGGCTGCCCGTCCTATTCGTCAGCGTGACCATCGCCGTTCTGTCGACGCCCCTCCTGCGCCTCGCAAAACCCCGCAGCGCCCGGCCATCGGGGCTGATGGAGGTCGTTTGACTGTAACGCCGTCTGCCGATAGGTCAGACGACGCAAGCTCACGCGGCCACCGGAGCCGAGAGGGCCGATCGCCCGCCATTCCAAGTCCCACATCCAGCCAGGTACGGATTTGACCGAGCCCGACATCCGTTCACTGATCATGGGCAATCCGGTCGCGCGCGCCTTCGCCATCACCGGCGACGCCTGGACGCAGTTGATCATGCGAGAGGCCTTTTACGGCGTGCGGCGGTTCGGCGTGTGGCGTGAACGCCTCGGCACCCCCCGGAGCGTGCTGACCGACCGGCTGCAGAAACTGGTGGCCGCGGGCCTGCTGAAGCAGACACAGGTCCAGATCGGAACCCGCACCGAATACCGCCTGACCGAAATGGGGCTGGACATGTTCGGCGTGGCTGTCGTCCAGGGGCAGTGGGAGAAGGTCTGGGCCCAGTCGCCGCTTCAGGAACGCTACGCCATCGCCTTCTTCGACCGGGAGAGCGGGCGTCGGCTGACGCCGGCCGTCCTCACCCGCCCGCACGGCGTAGAGGTGAAGGCCGACAAGATCGACTGGAAGCCGGGTCCGGGGCTGGTCGTCATTCCACCGCCGACCTCGCGGCGCCGCCGTTCCGCGCCGATCGAGACGGATCGCCCCATCATCGACCGCTCGACCGAGATCATGGGCGACTACTGGAGCTGGGCCGTCCTTTCGGCCGCCTATTTCCGCCTGCGCCGCTTCGACGAGATTCACGCCGCCCTTGGCGTGGCGACCAATATCCTGGCCGACCGCCTGAATCGCCTCGTGTTGCACGGGGTGCTGGAGAAACGGCCCTATCAGACGGCGCCCATGCGGTTCGAATACAGGCTGACCCAGGCGGGACAGGCCCTCTATCCCATCGTCCTGGCCATGCACGGCTGGAGCCAGCGCTGGCTGGTCGGGCCGGACGAGGCGCCCCTGAGCCTGATCGACCGCGCCAACGGCGAGATCATCGCCCCGGTGGTCTGCGACCTGTCCAGCGGCGAACCCATGGATCCGCGCCGCATCCGTTGGGAGATCGAAGCGGCCGCCCGGGCCGGAAGCTGATCGAAGATGCGACGGGAAACCGCCCGCCGACGCGAAGTCGGACGGGCGGCGAGTCGTCAGGGACGGCCGGATCAGAAGGCCTTGGTGACCGCGACGCCGAATGAGCGCGGCGCGCCGAAGACGCTGAAGCCGATGTTGGCGTTCTTGATGATGTGCTGCCGATACGCCTCATCGCCGAGATTCTTGCCGTACACCGAGAACTTCAGGCCGTTCGGCGATTCCCACGACGCAAAGGCGCTGACGAGGCCGTAGGACGGCACCAGGACTTCGGGCGCGTTTGACGGATCGAAATAGAAATCGTCCGTCCATTGGTAGTCCGCGCGGGCCGCCAGGACGCCGCCGAAGGCGTCCCACTGGCCGTCGGCATAGAGGGTGAACTGGCTCTCCGGCGAACGCGGCAGGACGTTGCCGTCATAAGGCAGCGCCAGATTCCCGGACACCGCGTTCGAGGTGAATTCGGCGTCCAGCCGGGTATAGGAGCCCCCGATGGTGATGTTGTGGTTCACCGCCAGCGCCGTCTCGACCTCGAAGCCGCGCACCTCGGCCTCGGCGTTGGAGGTGACCAGGGTCAGGCCCAGCAGTTCATAGACCTGAAGGTCCGTGTAATCGAGCATGAAGGCCGCCGCGTTCAGACGCAGCCGTCCGCCCGCCAAGGTGGTCTTGGCCCCGATCTCATAGTTGTCGAGCAGTTCCGAGCGCAACGGCGTCGTCGCCTGGACGCCGGTCTGAGAGCCGCTGGAATAGGCGCCCGCCTTATACCCCCGGTCATAGCTGACGTAGAACCGCATATTGTCCAGCGGCTCCACCGCCAGCGCCAGCTTCCATGTCGGCTCCTCGAAGGAAACGTCCGCCCTGACGTCATACGGCTGCCCCGTGGGTCCCAGCGGAATCCCGGCGGGAGGATTGGCGCCGCCTTCATTATCCAGGGCCACCTGATGCACCTCGCGCTTGTCATGCGTCCAGCGCGCGCCCAGGGTCAGTTCCCATATCTCGGCGAACGGAATATTGGCCTGGCCGAAGACGGCGTAGCTGCTGTTGGTGGCGTCCTGGTTGAAGGTCGTGTCGCCGCCCAACGAAGGCGGCGCGATCGGCAGGGCCGTCTGGACCAGGAACCGCTCGGACCGTTCCACCTCTTCGCGGAACATGTAGAGGCCGGCGACCCAGTCGATGTTCGATCCGGCCTTGGACGTCAGGCGGAATTCCTGGCTGATCTGCTTGGCGGTCTCCTGGGCGCGGTCATCCACCGCCAGGGGGAAGCCCGGGAACGGCAGCCCGCCCAGGTTTTCGCGCCAGCTATAGTCGTTGTTGCGGTACGAGGTCAGGGAGACCACGTCGAAATGCTCGGCGCCCGACCATTCCGCCCGCCCCGTCAGGCCCCAGTTCTCGCGCTTCTGATAGTTGTCCGGAGAGGAGAAGCTCTGTCGCACGTCCATGCCGGCGCGCAGGGTGTTGATGAGGGCCACGAAGGGCGCAGGGGTCGATGAGGCGACGACGGGAATCCGCGCGTGCCCCTGCATGTCGTCCTTGGAATAGTCGACGCCGCCCAGGAAGCTCCACGCCCCGGCGTTGTGCAGAACCTGGGCCCGCGCGCCGAATTGCTCACCGCCTTCCAGTCTGCGACCGCTGGGCAGGCTTTCGGCATAGCCGTCGTTCTTGTTCCAGCGCAGGGCCAGGCGTCCGGCCGTGTCCTCGCCCAACTGGCGGTTCAGGATCCCTTCGACTCCGCGCTCGTCGAAACTGCCCAGACGGCCTGTCACCTGAGCGGAATCCTCGAAGCGCGGCTTCTTCGTATAGACGTTCAGGGCGCCGCCCGAGGCGTTGCGGCCGTACAGGGTTCCTTGCGGCCCCCGCAGGATTTCGACCCGTTCGATGTCCAGGAAGGCCAGGGAGCTGGCGCCCGCGCGGCCGATGGAGACCTCGTCGATCGACACGCCGATGGACGGATCGCTGGCGGCGGAATCGCTGGTGGTGCCGACGCCGCGGATGAAGATCTGCGGCTCGCCGATGTTAAACTGGGTCAGCGTCACGCCCGGCGCCTTGCCCGCGACATCCTGAATGCCGGTCGCGGCCGTCCGCTCAAGCGCCTCGGCGTTGAAGGCGGTGATGGCGATCGGCACCTCCTGAAGGCTCTGCTCGCGGCGCTGGGCCGTCACGACGACGTCGCCGACCGTGACGGCGGTCTCGGACTGCGCGGATTGCGCCATGGCCGGCGCGGCCAGGCCCGCCGCCAGCAGCAGCGTGGCGGCCGACGCGCTGAATGCGGTCTTTCTCATGTTTCGCTCCCTGACCTCCCCGGCTCCGTTGATCGGATGCTCCCTCGGTCGAATGAAGCTTGCGCTAGCGAACCATCTTTGCAAGTCTTTTTATGCAAGTCATTAGAAGGAGCGGCGCCTTGAGATGGGATGCATGGACGTTTGCGGCCCTGGCCTGGATTTGCCTGGCGGCGGCCTGGCTCTTCCTGATGCCGAAGAAAACACGCGGGAAAGCATGGCATTATGCAATGATGACGGCTCCGCTGGCGGCCTTCGCCGCAGCCTTCGCGACCCCGCCCTCGCCGCTTCGTGAAAGCTTGTTAATCTGGATCGCCTGCGGGGGCGGCGTATGCGCCGTCGTCGCCCTGGGGTGGCTGGCGGGGACCCTGCGCCGCAACCATGGGCTGATGGACGTGGCCTATCCCCTGGCGCCGGTCGCGGCGGCCGGGACGGCCTTCGCCCTGGCGGGGCGCCCGCTGGACCTGTTCAGCGGCTTGTTCCTGACCAGCCTCGCCCTCTGGTCGCTGCGCCTGACGGTGCAGACCTGGGGTCACAACGCCCATGCCGAGCGCCAGCCCTACGCCCACTGGCGCAAGAGCTTCGGTCCAACCTGGCTGTGGTGGAGCGCCTTTCAGGTCCATCTGCTTCAGGGCGTGACCGTATGGCTGTGGTGCGCGCCCTTCGCCTTCATCCTGACCGCGCCCGCCCCGCGCTCGCGCGCCGTGTTGCTGGCCGGCGCCGCCCTCTGGCTTGCGGGCTTCGCGCTCCAAGCGTCGGCCGACCGCCAGCTGAAAGCCTTCAAGCGCGAGCTCGCCAACAAAGGGCGCCTGCTGGACCGCGGCGTCTGGGCCTTCGTGCGCCATCCCAACTACCTCGGCGAAAGCGTCATGTGGGCGGGCTGGTTCGTGCTGGCCCTGGCCCACCCCTGGGGCTGGGTCACGGCCTTCGCCCCGCTCTACGCCAGCTGGTTCATGGGCTACGCCTCGGCGGCGCCGTTCAAGGAACAGCATATGGCGCGCACCCGGCCCGAGGCCTGGGCGGCCTATTGCGCTCGCACGCCGCGCTTCCTGCCGTGGCCGCGCCCCAGGGCCACGGCAGGGACCGAAGGCGCGGACGCATGAGCCATCTTCAGGATCAGGTGATCGTCGTCACCGGCGCCGGGCGCGGCCTGGGCCGGGCCTATGCTCTGGATCTGGCCCGACGCGGCGCCCGCGTCGTGGTCAACACCCGCCCTCGCGCGGCCGACGCCCCCGGCTCGGCCGAGGCCGTCGTGGCCGAGATCGTCGCCCTCGGCGGTCGCGCCGTCGCCGCGCCCCTGGCGGTCGAGGCGGCCGATTCCGGCGAGCGGCTGCTGGAAGCCGCGCTGGACGCCTTCGGCCGGATCGACGGTCTGCTGAACAACGCCGGCGCGCCGGAAGCCCGCGCCCTGCACAAACAGACCGCCGAGGCCTTCCGGCAGGTGTTCGAGGTCAACTTCTTCGGCTCCCTGACGCCGACCCTGGCCATCTATCGCCATTTCAGGGCGCAGGGATCCGGACGGATTCTGATGTCGACCTCGGCGGCGGGCCTGCACGGGGTGCGCGGGATGGCGGCCTATTCCTCGTCCAAGGCGGCGCTGATCGGCCTGATGCGGGTCATCGCCCTTGAAGGCGCAGCCCAGGGCGTGGCCTGCAACGCCCTGGCCCCCTACGCCGCCACCGGCATGACCGCCGAATACCTGGACGAAGCCAGCGCCGCCCGCATGGGCCCGGAGCGGGTCGCGCCGGTCGCCAGTTGGCTGATGTCGCCCGCCTGCCCGCTGAACGGCCAGACCCTGGTCGCCGGCGCCGGCGTCGTCCGTCCCGCCGCCCGGATCGAGGGGCCAGGGCTGGTGTTTTCGGACGCGCCGTCGCCCGATGAACTGTCGGCCCAGGCCGCGGAGCTGACGGCTTTGGACGGCTGGAGGACCTTCAGCGACGGCAACGCCGCCTTCGATCAGTTGATGGAAGCCGCGAGGCTCGCGACCGTGACGAAGTGACTTGCGTTAAAAAACCGAACACTTCATGGTCCGCTTAAACAAGCATAAATGCGGCGCGGTCGCGCCTCCGCACAGGGAAGGAACAGCCGTCATGGCCGACGACGCCCGCCGGATCGAAACCGGTCCGCTCAGCCCGTTGAACACGCTGAATCCCTATCTCCAGGGTGCCTATGAGCCTGTGGCGAAGGAAACGACGGCGCTCGAGCTGCCGGTCATCGGCGAGGTCCCCAGGGACCTTCACGGCTGCTTCTATCGCAACGGCCCGAACCCGGCCCGCGCGCCCGAAGGGATGCACCATTGGTTCGACGGCGACGGCATGCTGCACGCCGTCCATTTCGAGAACGGCAAGGCCGAATACCGCAACCGCTTCGTCCGTTCCCCGGACAACATCGCCGACCTGAACGGCAGCTGCGGCGCGGGCGGCGTCATGTATCCCTCGACGCGGGCCGACCCGTCCTCGGCGCGCGGCGACAAGGTCTATAAGGACACCGCCAACACCGATGTCGTGGTGCACAACGGCTCGCTGATGGCGCTGTGGTACATCTCGGGCCATCCGGTCCGGGTGGACGCACGCACCCTGGAGACCATCGGGATCGAGACCTTCGGCGGCAAGCTCCCGCGCCACGTCTCGGCCCACTCCAAGGTCGATCCGCGCACCGGCGAGTTCGTCTTCTTCGACTATTCCCTCTACGAGCCGTGGATGACCTACGGCACGGTCAGCGCCGACAATGAACTGACCCATTTCGAGCGCGTCGAACTGCCGGGGCCGCGCTTGCCGCACGACATGGGGCTGACCGAGAATTACGTCATCCTGCACGACCTGCCGGTGGTCTTCACCGAGGCGGGCCTGCGCAACAGCCAGTGGAACATCCATTTCGCCGACCAGCCCGCCCGCTTCGGCGTGGCGCCGCGCCGGGGACGTGGCGACCAGATCCGCTGGTTCGAGACCGACAGCTGCTACATCTATCACGTCGTCAACAGTTGGGAGGAAGGCGACGAGGTCGTCATGACCGCCTGCATGATGACGCCCAACGGCTATCCGCCGAACCCGGCCTACGGCCCCTACGCCGCCATGGTGAACGTGCTGGCGCTGAACGCCGTGCCCGTCGAATGGCGGCTGAACATGCGCACCGGCAAGGTGAAGAAGCGGCAGTTGGACGACCGCATCGGCGAATTCCCCGTGGTCAACCTGGACTACGCCGCCCAGCCGACCCGCTGGTCCTATCACGTCGCCATGTCGAAGACGCAGCTGCAGCGCTTCAAGGGACTGATCAAGTACGACCTGACCAGCGGCGGCGCCCGGACCTATGACTTCGAGCCGCAGATGTTCGGTTCGGAACCCGCCTTCGCCCCGCGTCTGAACGCCAAGGACGAGGACGACGGCTATGTCATCGTCTTCGCCACCGACGAGAACACCGGCCGCTCGGAGGTCCAGGTGATCGACGCCCAGAATTTCGAGGCCGGGCCGGTGGCGCGCGTGATGCTGCCCGCGCGGGTGCCTGCGGGCTTCCACGGCACCTGGGCGCGCGGCGATCAGATGGCGAAGGGAGCGATCCGGTGAGCGCCTATATCCACGACGCCGTCCGCACCCCGCGCGGCAGGGCGCGGCCCGACGGCGGCCTGGCCGCCTTGAAGCCGCAGGAACTGGTCACCGGCCTGATCGACGCCCTGGCAGTCCGCGGCCATGCGTCCCGCGCCGCCGACGCCCTGATCCTGGGCTGCGTCGGCCAGGTCGGCGACCAGGGCGCCA
>JAFKFS010000066.1 GCA_017308115.1 Bordetella sp. | reverse complement strand
GGAACTGGTCGAGAACGGCAACACCATCGTGGTGATCGAGCACAACCTCGACGTCATCAAGGTGGCCGACTGGTTGCTGGACTTCGGCCCCGAAGGCGGTGACGGGGGTGGCGAGATCGTCGCCGTCGGCACGCCGGAACAGGTCGCCGCCAATGCCGCCAGCTGGACCGGCCGCTATCTCAAGGAGGTGCTGGATCGGCATGAGGAACGCCGCAGGGGCCGCATCGCCGCCCTCACGGACGCGCCCGCGCCGCCCAAGCGCGCCAAGGCCCGCAAGAGCGCCTGAGCCGTTTTCAGTCCTCTGACCCGGCGGACGCCGGTCCCCACCGAAACGCCGCGCCCCCGACGGAGCGCGGCGTTTTCTTTTCCAGCGACGTTCGTCAGATCAGCGCGTCACGCCCTTGACGCCCAGATAGGCCGCCGAGAACGGCGCATAGATGACGGCCGCCTGCGCCGCCGACAGCAGGGCGTTGACCACGCCCCACGTCAGCAGGGCCGGCCAGAACTTCACGAGGAGCGTGGCGACATTGGTCGTCTCTGCTCCCGCCAGGCTCTCCAGGCCGCCGAAGATCAGGTTCAGCGGCGCGATGACGATGGAGCCCAGCAGCCCGACCAGCATGGACATGACGCCCGCCAGAACCGCCATGCCCAGCAGCGGCCAGAAGCGGCCCCGGGTCATGGCCCAGCTTTCCTTGATTGAGATCTTCTGTTCGGCGAAGGTCATCGGCGCGACCAGGCAGAGACGCACGGCCAGCCAGACTGCGGCTGCCGCCATCCCAAGCCCCGCCAGAACCGCCGGCAGGAACAGGAAGGGCGCGCCCAGGCTCGCCGCGAGGGTGAGGAAGAGGGTTACGAGCGTCATCCCCGCCATGGTGACGCCGAACATGAGCAACGCCACGATTAATGTCGCCCCCAGGACACGCAGTTCATCGCGGCCCAGGCGCAGGTAGCCGAACCCCTTTTCCTCCGGCCGGATGACGGAGCGCGCCACCGCCGCCGTCAGCACGGCGCTGAACAGCAGCGACAGCGGCAGGACCAGGACCATCATCGCGCCATAGGCCTGTCCCAGCGTCGCGAGGTCGCTCATCGACGGTTCGGCGTTCTGCTCGATCTGCGCGGCCAGGTTGATGATGTTGATCAGGCTACCGCCGGCCACGGCGAAGAAAACCGCGAAGAACACAAGGTAGGCCGCGGCCCAGGCCAGGATGGCCAAGGGCGCGCGACGGGCCAGGCGGAAGCCCTCAAAGGCGGATTCGGTGGCGTTGAAACTCATGCTGGCTCCTCGATTCTCGTTCAGCCTAACGCAACCGGGCCGGTTTCGTCCCGCTTCTGCATCGCCAGCATCTGACGGCAGGCAGACACGCCGGGCGCGATCCAGATGGCGATGATGACGCCGTAATAGGCCGCAAGGACGATAAGGCCCGCAAAGCCCGCCGCCGCGACAACCACGGGGTTGAAGGCCGGAACTTGGCCCGACGTCCCCTCGGCCCAGGCCACCAGCTGGGGCCAGATGGGAATGCTGACGCCCAGGACGATCAGCCCCGTCACGATCAGGAACAGCACATGCGCCATGATCGTGACGGCGAAGGTCGCGACGAAAAGGCCCAGCAGCATCCCGACGCGCCCCTTGGTCATCCTCCACCCGGCCACGAAGGCGAAATCCTGCGTCGCGATGCTGAGCGGCATGATCATGGAGGTTCGCAAGGCCGCCCAGGCGATGCCGACGATCCCCGCCAGCCCGACCGTCACGCCCATGACCACAGCCGCGGTTCCGGACACCATCCAGAAGGCCGCTCCGAAGGCGAAGGCCAGCAGCAGAACGACCAGCATCACCCCATAGCAGCCCGCCATGACGGCCAGCCCGGCCACGGCCACCCTCGCCTCATCCATGCCGACGCGCAGATCGAAGAAGCGTCCCGGGGCGCGATCGGGCCACAGCACGGCGCGGCAGATGGCGGCGATGACCAGGACGTAGCCGGCCAGTTGCACCAGGTTGACCAGCATGGACCAGGCCTGCATCCGCATCATGGCGGCGAGCGCCTGCGGGCTGGGGTCCGCCTCCTCGGCCATCGCTTCCAGGCCGATCGTCATGAAGAGGTCGATCATGAGGATGACGGACAGCAGCACGGGCAGGGCCATGACCACGCCCCAGGCGAAAACGCCGCCGGGACGACGCCGGATCAGGCGGAAACCATCCGCCAGGGCTTCATCGATCTGGAATCCATGGGTCATGAACAGCCTCCATCGCCTCCTATAGGGGCGAACGTCGCCATACGACAGTCTTCAGCGCATGCCCGCGCATGACAGGCGACGCCCGCGCGGCTATCAGGGCGCCATGTCGAATGCGTCCCCCGCCCCCCGCCCCGTTACTGGCCCCCTCCCGGCTCCCGTGCACGTCATCGGCGGAGGCCTCGCCGGTTCCGAAGCGGCCTGGCAGATCGCCCAGGCGGGCGTGCCGGTGATCCTGCACGAAATGCGCCGGGACGAGCCGGAGCCGGTCCGCACCGACGCCCACCACACGGCGGGCCTGGCCGAGCTGGTCTGCTCCAACTCCTTCCGGTCGGACGACTGGGAGTATAACGCCGTCGGCCTGCTGCACGCCGAGATGCGGGCGCTGGACAGCCTCATCATGGCCGCGGGCGACGCCCATCAGGTGCCGGCGGGCGGCGCCCTGGCGGTGGATCGCGTCGGCTTCTCCGAAGCCGTGACGGCCAGGCTTCAGGCTCATCCCCTGGTGACCGTTGTGCGCGAGGAGATCGCGGGCATCCCGCCCGAAGATTGGGACAACGTCATCGTCGCCACCGGCCCGCTGACCTCCCCCGCCCTGGCCGACGCCATACTGAAGGCGACGGGCGAGGAAAGCCTCAGCTTCTTCGACGCCATCGCCCCGATCATCCACGCCGACAGCATCGACTTCGACGTGGCCTGGCGCCAGTCGCGCTATGACAAGGAAGGCCCCGGCGGGGACAAGGCGGCCTACGTCAACTGTCCGATGGACAAGGCCCAGTACGACGCCTTCATCGACGCCCTGCTGGACGGCCCCAAGGCCGATTTCAAGGCGTGGGAGGACGTCCCCTATTTCGACGGCTGCCTGCCGATCGAGGTCATGGCCGAGCGGGGTCGCGAGACCCTGCGCCACGGACCGATGAAGCCGGTCGGCCTGACCAATCCGCGCAATCCGACGGTCAAGCCCCACGCCATCGTCCAGCTGCGCCAGGACAACGCCCTGGGCACCCTGTTCAACATGGTGGGATTCCAGACCAAGCTGAAATACGGGGCGCAGAGCGACGTCTTCCGCATGATCCCGGGTCTGGAGAAGGCCCAGTTCGCCCGTCTGGGCGGCCTGCACCGCAACACCTTCCTGAACAGCCCCAGGCTGCTGGACAAGCAGATGCGGCTGAAGGCGATTCCGCGCCTGCGCTTCGCCGGCCAGGTGACGGGGGTCGAGGGCTATGTGGAGAGCGCGTCCATGGGCCTGCTGACAGGCCGTCTGGCCGCCGCCCAGGCGTTGGGCCGCGACCTGGCCCCTCCGCCGCCCGAGACGGCCATGGGCGCCCTGGTCGAGCATATCACCGGGGGCCATATGGAAGGCTCGAAATTCCAGCCGATGAACATCAACTACGGCCTGCTGCCGCCGCTGGAAGCGCCCAAGGTCGACGAGGACGGCAAGCGCATCCATCCCAAGGAACGCGGCCGGGCCAAGAAGCGCCTGCAGAGCCTTCGCGCCATGGATGCGCTCAAGGCCTGGCGCGACGCGGCGGCCTAACGCAGCTTCGCCGCGTCCGGCCTGAAGGCCAGGGTCATCAGGGCCATGGCGACCAGGCCCAGCCCCATCAGCATCCAGGCCTGGGTCAGGTCCGACAGGCGGTCGCGCAGCAGTCCGGCCGCCAGCGGCGACAGGCTGGCGATGATGTAGCCGCCGCCCTGGACGAAGGCGAGCAGATCGCCCGAGCGCACCGGATCGTCGATCTGGTCCATGGCCAGGATCAGGGTCAGGGGGAAGACCGCTCCGATGCCCAGGCCCAGCAAGAGCATGACCGGAACCGCCAGGTCGACCGGCGCCAGGGTCAGCCCCGCCAGGCCGAGCAACGCCAGGGCCACGGCCGCCAGCATCGGCCCGCGCCGGTCGGGAAGGCGGGCGACGAACAGCGACACCAGCACGCCCGCCAGCACCTCGGCGCCCGTCATGCCGCTGAGCATGAATCCCGCCGTCGCCCGCGTCTGTCCCTGATCCACATAGTAGGGCGGCAACCAGGCCAGCACGAGCGTATAGGCCGAGGTTCCCAGGCCGAGGATGGCGACAAGACACCAGGCCCGCCCCTGCCTCCAGAAAGGATTCTCGGGGCGCGCTGCGTTCGCGGCGGCGGCGCGATCCGGGGCCGCCTCGGCCGGATCGCGCGCGGCGATGATCCAGACCAGCCCCGCCAGCAAGGCCGGAACTCCCCACAACGCCAGCGCCCAGGCCCAGCCGACCGCCTCGGCCAGGCCCGCCGCCGTCGCCGCCGCCACGGCCGCCCCGCCCATGATGCCGGTGGTGTAGACGCCCATCACCGTGCCGAAGCGCGTCGGAAACGCACGCTTGACCACCACGGGCGCCAGCGCCTGGATCAGGGCCACGCCCGCGCCCACGACCACGGCGCTGGCGATCAGGCCGACCGTCCCGTCGAAGACCGCGCGCGCCAGACAGGCCAGACCGATCAGGACCGCGCCCAGCAGGACGCCCCTGCGCTCGCCCAGCCGACGCCGCAGCGGCCGGATCGACAGAGCGCCCAGGCCGATCATGGCCACCGGCAGGGTGGTCAGCAGACCGGCCGTGGTCGAGTCCATGCCCGTGGCCGCCTCGATCAGGTCCAGCAGGGGCCCTGCCGCCGCCATCGCCGGACGCAGGTTCAGCGCCAGGGCGAAGATCGCCCCGATCAACAGCAGGCCGTCGCCGCGACGCGATCTCATATACGGCCGCTCAGCACGGCCCAGAACAGCCGCAGCCGCTTGAACGGCTCGGGCTCGTCGGTGCGGACAAGGGCGGCGGGCGCCACGGCGGGAAAGGCGGCGGCGGGCAAGGTCCTGAGCGCCCTATTGGCCTGGGCTCGCCCGGCGCGGGCCTGTTCCGCCCGCCCCGTCTGGGCCAGGCCGCGAAGACGGGCCGCCGCGGCGACGGCCGCCTCATGCCCCTCGCCCGAGAGAATCCGCGCCGCCGCCTGCATGGGGCCGACGTAGAAGGCCTCCAGATCATGCGGCTCGCCATGCACGCGGCCGATATGGGCTTCGATCAAGGCGTCGAAAGGAGCGCGCGCCAGGCCATGGCGCGTCGCCGCCGCCGTCAGGGCCTCCAGAACCGGATGGCCGACGCGCGGGCTGTCGGTGAAGACCCCTTCCATCTGCTCGGCCCACCAAGCGTACCGCATCTCGGCCAGCAGCGGCTGAGTTACGCGCGTCGGAATGGCCATCAGCTCCGCCTCGAAGGCGTAGAGGGCGATCAGGTCCGTCCGCCTCTGTTCGTCGGCGACGAACCGGCTTGCCAGCCAGCGGTCGAGATCGGCGGCGCGGACCTGGGCATCAAGATCAACAGTCATGGCGACAGGCCCTTCGACCATTG
>JAFKFS010000016.1 GCA_017308115.1 Bordetella sp. | reverse complement strand
AGGCGCCGCGCCTCGTCGCCGCCCAGGCGCGCGGCGCCTCGGGTCAGCGGGGTCAGGCCCAGGGCGGCGCGCACCGCCGTCGACTTGCCCGCGCCGTTCGGCCCGCACAGGGCGACGACCTCGCCCGGCCGCACCGACAGGGAGGCGCCGCTCAGCACCTCAACGCCGCCGACGCGGGCGTGCGCGTCCTCAAGCTCCAGCAGCATCGCCGTCACAGCCGCCACTCCCGCGCCGCGCGCCAGGCGATCAGGGCGAACAGCGGCGCCCCGACCAGGGCGGTGAAGACGCCCAGCTTCAACTCCTGATCGGTCGGCAGCATCCGCGCGCCCAGATCGGCGACGACCAGCATCAGCCCGCCCGCCAGGGCCGAGGGCAGCAGAAGCCGCCCCGGATCGCCGCGCACCGCCGCCCGCACCAGGTGCGGCGCCGCCAGGCCGACGAAGCCGATGACGCCCGCCACGGCCACGGCGGCCCCCGCCGCCACGGCCGCCGCGGCCAGGGCGAGCCCCCGCATCCGCCCCATGGACAGGCCCGACGCCCGCGCCGCCTCCTCGCCCAGGGTCAGCATCCGCAAGCCCGGCGCCGCGCCCCGCGCCAGCAGGGCGGCGATCAGGACCGCGGGCGCGACCCAGGCGACGTCGATCCAGCTGCGGTTCTCGACCGAGCCCAGCAGCCAGTTCATCACCTCGGCCGAGGCGATGGGCGACGGCGACAGGTTGAAGATCAGGGCCGTCAGCGCGCCTGCGAAACTGGACAGGGCCACGCCGAACAGGATCAGGGCTTCGGGCGCCCGCACCCGCGCCGCCAGGGCGATCAGCAGCCCGCCCCCGATCGCCGCGCCGAACAGGGCCGAAACCTCGACCGCGCCGGGGATCGCGGCCAGACCCAGCACGATGGCCGTCGCGGCGGCCAGGGCCGAGGTCGCGGAGACCCCCAGCACGCCCGGCTCGGCCAGAGGATTGCGCAACAGCCCCTGCATCACCGCCCCCGCCAGCCCCAGGGCCGCCCCGACGAACAGGGCGCTGAAGGCGCGGGGGGCGCGCACCAGCCAAAGGACTTCGCCGACGCCGGAGTCGGGCCTGTTCAAGGCCAGGAGGTAGTCGGCCGCGCCAAGGCGGGTCTCGCCCAGCGTCACCGCCGCCGCTACCGCCAAGAGGACCGCCGCCGCCAGTCCCAGGTTCAGCGCCCGGGGCCTGTTCAAGGGCCTGCTCATGACGCTTGCTCCGCCAGCTCTGCGGCGGCGTCCGCCGCGAACCAGGCGGGACAGGTCAGGACGGCGCCGGGCAGGTCCGCCGCCGTTCGTCCTCTCATCGCGCGCCGCATCGCCGGGTGGCGGCCCGCGCCCCGCCAGTCCGCGCGCGCCAGGTCGAAGAATCCTCTCACGAACAGGGCGGGAGGGCTCAACACCACGCTCTCCAGCCCCAGGGGCTGATAACCCGGCCGCTCGATCCCGTTCCGAAACCCGGCCGCGCGCAGCACGGCGTCCATCAGGGAGCCCGGTCCGGTCGTGAATCCGGCGGCGGTGACATAGACCGCCTCTCGCCCTCGCCCCGCCCCGGCCGCCTCGACCAGCCGCGCCTCCATGCGCCGCACCAGCGCCTCGCCCCGTTCGGGCTGATTCAGCGCCTTGGCCACAGCGCGGACATTGGCGCGCACGCCGTCCATGTCGGCGGCGTCGGCGATGGTCGCCGTGCGTACGCCGTCCCGCTCCAGTGCGGCCAGCAGGCGGGCGTCGCCGCCCCAGTAGCGCACGACGACGTCCGGTCGGAAGCCGACGGCGCTCTCCAGGGTCGGGCGGACCCGGCGACGGCCTTCGGCCTGTCCGCGCAGACGCGAATCCGGATCGTCCGCCCTGGGCGACAGGCCCAGTTCGGCGTCGGGGACCAGCGCCAGAACGAACTGATCGGCGCACTGATCCAGGGCCATGACCCGCAAGGGCTCCGCAGCCGCGCCGCCGCCGAGCCCGGCGAGCGAGAGCGCCGCGATGATCGCGCCGATCCAGGGCTTCACGAAGCGGTCAAGCCCGCGAACAGGGCGTCCAGCTGGGCGCGCACCAGGGTATCCCGGTCCGCCCACTCGAAATAGGGCTTGGTCGTCATGATGGCGACCAGTCCGTGGGCGCTGGCCCAGATGACCTGCGCCAGGGTGCGGGGATCGCCCTTCAGTTCGCCCTGGCGCACCGCCTCTTCGACCACGCTGACGAAGGCGCGGAACAGTTCGGCCCCGCTCTGCTGGGCCAGGCTTTCGGCGCCGGGACCGGTCTGCACGGGCGGCGTCAGATAGGCCAGCCGGTAGGCGTTGGGATTGGCGAATCCGAAGGCGACGTAGTTCTCGACGATACGCCGCAACCGCGTCAGGGGCGGCGCATCCTGCGCCAGAATCCGGCGATGCTCCTCCGCCAGGGTGTCGAAGGCGTTGCGGCAGATCTCATTGAGGATCTCGCCCTTGTCCGCGAAATGCATGTAGAGGGCGGTCGACGACAGCCCCACCTCATCCGCGATCTTGCGTATGGTGGCGCCCTCATAGCCCCGCTCGACGAAAATGCGCTCCGCCGCGGCCAGGATTTCCGCGCGACGTTCGTGTCCCTCGCCCTTGGGTTTTCGTGTCGAACGCGACGATGCGGCAGATGCGGTCGACACTCGAGTGCTCCCAGCATGAACTTCCGTGTGAACGCCGTGATAGCCGCAAAAGGCCTCCCAGGCCAAATACTTCGCTTTACAGACCCGCAAATATAACGTTGATCTTCGTACGGGAGGACGGCGATGCGAAGGGGAAGGGTCGCCCTGGCGGGAGCCGACGCCTTGAGGTCCGCGCGCATAACGCTGACGCTCGGTCAGGGGATGAGTCTCGCCATTCTGTCCATCGTGATCGTGGCCGCGGCCCATGTCGCGCCCATATCGGGCTCGGCCGTGTTGCTGGGCCTGCAGATCGGCTTCCTGAGCCTGGCCGTCTGGAGGCTGTACCTGCTCTGGAGCAGCCGGAGGCGACCCTCGCCCGACCTGTCGCCGATGCGCTCGACGCCTTCGGACTCATGGCCCCGTTACACGGTGGTGGCGGCGCTGTACCAGGAGACGGCCATCCTGCCCCAGTTGATCCAGCGGCTGTCCGAGATCGACTATCCCCACGACCGGCTCGAAGGTTTTCTGGCGCTTGAGGCGCACGACGTCGCAACCATCGAAGCGGCGCAGAACCTGGCGCGGCCGTCCTGGCTTGAGGTGCTGATCGTGCCGCCCGGCGCCCCGAAGACCAAGCCTCGGGCGTTGAATCACGCCTTGTCGCGCTGCTCCGGCGACTTCATCACCATCTATGATGCCGAAGACGACCCCGACCCGCTGCAATTGCAGGAGGCGGCGGCGCGCTTCATCCGGGAAGGCGAAAGCCTGGCCTGCCTCCAGGCCCCGCTGCGCATCCGACGGCGGGGCAAGGCCAGCCCCAGCCCTTTTCTCGACCGGCAGTTCGCCGCCGAATACGCCGCCCTGTTCGAAGTCACCCTGCCCGCCATGAGCCGCCTGGGCCTGCCCTTCCCCCTGGGCGGAACCAGCAATCATTTCCGCGTACCGGCCCTGCGGGCGCTGGGCGGGTGGGACGCCTGGAACGTCACCGAGGACGCGGATCTGGGCTTCCGGGTCTGGCGCGCGGGCTATCGGCTGGGCGTCATCGACAGGCCGACCTATGAGCCGCCGCCCGGCCCTCTTCACCTGTGGCTGCCCCAGCGCACCCGCTGGCTGAAAGGCTATCTCCAGACCCTGGCCGTCCATACGCGCTATGCCGGCGGAATGGGCTGGCGCGGTTGGACGGCCCTGGCCGCCACCGTGGGCGTCGGGGTGACCTCCGCCGCCATTCACGCCGTCTGCGTCGCCTGGATCTTCTGCCTGGCCCTGACGTCCGTCGTCGCAGGCCGCCTCCCGGCCTTCTCGCCGCAGGGCACGGCCGTGCTGGTCGCAGGCGTAATCGCGGCCTGGCTTCTGAAGCATCGTGGAACGCGGCGGGCGGGCGGCGCCTACGGTCTGGGCGACATGCTGGCCTCCCTCGTCTACTGGTGCCTGCTCAGCCTGGCCTTCGTCCATGCCGCCATCCGCCTGGTCTTCGAGCCGCATCATTGGGACAAGACCCCTCATGAGGCCGAGCCCGATGTGGAGATAAAGACGCTGGTCGGCGCCGACGCTGGACGAGCGACCGCCTGAGCGCCTAATCAGCGCCCATGGCCCCGGTTCTCTCTCCCACGCCCGAAACCCTCGTCACGCGCGGGTGGTCGGATTACGCTCTTCTGGACAGCGGCGACGGCCGCAAGCTGGAGCGTTACGGTCGCTACACCGTCGTAAGGCCCGAGCCCCAGTGCTTCTGGAAGGCCCGCGATGAAGCCGCCTTCCAGCGCGCCAACGCCATGTTCGACCCGCAGCAGGAGGAAGAGGATTCCGGCCGCTGGCGTTTCGACCAGCACGGGCCGATCGACGCCTTTCCGCTGAAGTGGCGCGAGGTGCGGTTCATGGGGCGCTTCACCCCGTTCCGCCACCTGGCCTTCTTCCCCGAACAAGCCGCCAACTGGGAATGGCTGGACGCGCGCGTCCGCACCCTGAAGCAGCCGAAAATCCTCAACCTGTTCGGCTACACCGGCGTCGCCAGCCTGGCCTGCTCGGCGGCGGGCGCCCAGGTCACCCACGTCGACGCCTCCAAGAAGTCCGTGACCTATGCGCGCGAGAACGCCGAACTGTCGGGTCTGGCCGACCGCCCGATCCGGTGGATCGTCGAGGACGCCCGCAAATTCGTGGCGCGCGAGGTGCGGCGGGGCTCGAAATACGACGGCGTCATCCTGGACCCGCCGAAATACGGACGCGGCGCCAACGGCGAGGTCTGGCGCCTGTTCGAGGACATGCCGGGCCTGCTGAAGGACTGCGCCGCCCTTCTGTCCGACAACGCCTCCTTCCTGCTGCTGAACGCCTATGCGGCGCGGATTTCCGGCCTGTCGCTGGCGCACATGATGGCCGAGGCGACGCACGATCGCGGCGGGCGCATCGACTGGGGCGAACTGGCCCTGTCGGAGGACGGGCCGGACGCCCGCGCCATCGGCCTCAGCTTCTTCGCGCGCTGGAGCAGCGACGGGGGGCGCGCCTGATGTCCGAACGCCTCATCACCTCCCTGACGAACGACACCATCAAGGCCGTGCGCGCCCTGCACATGCGAAAGGAGCGGGAAGCGACGGGCCGCTTCCTGGCCGAGGGGCTGAAATTCATCGGCGAAGCGCTGGACCAGGGGCGCGCCCCGGTCATGCTGCTGGTGGGTCAGGACGCCCGGCCGCATCCGCTGCTGGATCGCGCCAAGGCCGAGACGAAGAAGGCCGGCGGCCAGATCATCGTCGTCACCCACGCCATCCTCGAAAAGATCAGCCGCCGCGACAATCCGCAGACGGTGCTGGGCGTGTTTGAACAGGTCTACACGCCGCTGGACGCCATCAAGCCCGACGCCGGCGCCTGCTGGGTGGCGCTGGAGCAGGTGCGCGATCCGGGCAATCTGGGCACCATCATCCGCACGGCGGACTCGGCCGGTTGCGGCGGGGTCGTCCTGATCGGCGACTGCGTCGATCCCTTTTCGGTCGAGGCGGTGCGGGCGACCATGGGTTCGGTCTTCGCCGTGACCATCAGCAAGGCGACGCGCGAGGAATTCCTGGCCTGGCGCGCCTCATGGCCGGGCAGCGTGATCGGCACCCGCCTGGACGCGACGCACGGCTATCGCGACAGCCCCGTGCGTCATCCGGCCCTGATCCTGATGGGCAATGAACAGGCGGGCCTGACCGACGACCTGGCCGCCGCCTGCGACCTGAACGTCAAGATTCCGATGCGCGGCCGGGCCGACAGCCTCAACCTGGCCGTCGCCACGGGGATCATGGTCTACGCCGTGACGGACGCCGCCTACGGCTCCAGCCTCTAGGCCTCGCCCTCGGTCCGGATGCGGCCCATGCCGATCAGGGCCAAGACCGTCAGCAGGGCCGCCACCGTCAGATAGGCGCCGACCGCCTGAAGCCCGTAACGGCCCGCCAGCCAGGTCGCGGCATAGGGCGCCAGCGACGCGCCGAGGATGCCCGCCAGGTTGAAGGTCATCGACGCGCCGGTATAGCGCACCGTCGTCGGGAAGGGCCGCGCCAGCGCCGCGCCCAGCGGGCCGTAGGTGCAGCCCATAAGGCTGAAGCCGATTATGAAGAAGGCGACGACCCCCGCCATGCCGCCGCCGAACAGGGCCGGCAGCCCCAGGCCGAACAGGGCGATGGCGACAGAGGTCGCCAGCAAGGTCCGCCCCTGCCCCCAGCGATCCGCCGCCAGGGCCGCCAGCGGGATGAACAGGCCGAAGAAGCAGACGCCCAGCAACTGGATCGGCAGGAACTGCTCGCGCGTGTAGCCCATCGCCGTCGTGCCCCAGCCCAGGGCGAAGACGGTCATCAGGTAGAACAGGACGAAGGTCGCCAGCCCCGCCAGCGTCCCCGTCAGCAGGGCGAACTTGTGGTGCGCGATCAGGGTCAGGGCGGGCGCCTGGACCCGCTCGGCGCGGTCGATGGCGCGCTTGAACTCGGGCGTCTCGGTGATCTTCAGCCGCATCCACAGGCCGACGATGACCAGCAGGGCGCTGGCGATGAAGGGGATGCGCCAACCCCAGGCCATGAACTGGCCCTCGCTCATCAGCTGACCCAGGATGATGAAGCTCAGGGTCGACAGGATGAAGCCGATCGGCGCGCCCAGCTGCGGGAACATGCCGAACCAGGCCTTCCTGCCCGGCGGAGCGTTCTCGGTCGCCAGCAGCACCGCCCCGCCCCACTCGCCGCCCAGGCCCAGCCCCTGGCCGAACCGGCACAGGGCCAGCAGCAGGGGGGCGATCACCCCGACCGAATGCCAGGTCGGCAACAGGCCGATGGCGATGGTCGACAGCCCCATGGTCATCAGGGCCGCCACCAGGGTCGCCTTGCGGCCCACCCGGTCCCCGAAGTGGCCGAAGACCACGGCCCCGACCGGTCGGGCGAAGAAGGCGATGGAGAAGGTGGCGAACGAGGCCAGCATGGCCGTCATCCGGTCGCCCCCGGGGAAGAACAGGTCCGGAAACACCAGCACCGCCGCGGTGGCGTAGATGTAGAAGTCGTAGAACTCGATCGTCGTGCCGATCAGGCTGGCGAACAGAACGCGCCGCTTGGAGGCGGGCGGCGGCGAAAAGGCGGCGTCGGTCACGCGAAATCCTTAGGGTTGACGCACGATCTTTGCGTCGCGCCGCCGTCAGGCGTCAAGCGGACGCGATCAGGTTCCGCGCGGCTTGGCCCGGTTGGTCGCAGTCGCATTGGCCGGGTCTTCGGGCCAGGGATGACGCGGATAGCGGCCGCGCATCTCGCTGCGCACCGCCGCCCAGGACCCGGCCCAAAAGCCCGGCAGGTCCTTGGTCACCTGCACCGGCCGCCGCGCGGGCGACAGCAGGCTGAGCGTCAGAGGGACGCGGCCGCCGCCGACGCTCGGATGGATCTTCACCCCGAACAACTCCTGCACCCGGATCTCGACGCGCGGCCCGCCCTCGGCGGCGTAGTCGATGCCCGCGCTGCCCAGCGGCGTGGTCAGCCGCGTCGGCGCCAGCTCGTCCAGCCTGCGCTGCAGATCCCAGGGGATCAGGCCGCGCAGGGCCTCGGCCAGCCTGCCGTCGCCGATGTCGGCCGGCGACGACGCTCCGTCCAGCAACGGCCAGAGCCAGTCCTCGCGCGCCGCCAGCAGGCCTTCGTCCGACATGTCCGGCCAGGCCGCGTCCAGGCCCCGCAGGAAGGCCAGGCGCGCCCGCAGCGCCCCCGCCTGTTCCCCCCACTTCAGGGCGCCGAGGCCGCCCGCCTCGATCTCCGACTTCAGCGCCGCCGTCACGGTCGCCCGATCCGGCGCGCCCACCGCCTTTTCATCAAGCACCAGGGCGCCGATTCGTCGGATGCGACGAATCATCGGCTTGCCGGAAGGCTCGCGCGCCAAGCGGTCCTCCACCTCGATCAGATGCGCCAGATCGGCTTCCAGAGTCGTCGCGTCCAGCGCCGCCGCCAACCGGATGCGGTCGCGCGCGTCGCCGCCGCCCAGTTCCGCCACGGCCAGCCAGGGCTCGCGCGCCAGGGGATCGGTCGGCTCGACGAAGGCGCCCCGGCCCGAGGCCAGCAGCACCTCGCCCGGCCTGCCCTTGGCGCGCGCGATGCGTTCAGGGAAGGCCTCGGCCAGCAGCAGGCCCGCGTCGGCCTCTGCGTCCCTGCCCCCGCCCGCCGCCCGCGCCCAGCGTTCGGCCAGCTTCATCGCATCGCGGCCGCGCGGCGAGCGATCCCGCTCCAGCCCCTTCAGCCTGTCGTGCAGATCGACGCCGTTTCCGCCCAGTCCCGGTTCGCTGAGCACCGCGGCGATCCTCGCCCCGCCCAGGGCGTCGCCCTGATCCGATGCCGCCGCGACCATGTGCGCCAGACGGGGCGCCAGGGGGATGCGGCCCAGCCGCCGACCGTGCGGCGTCAGATCGCCCTTGGCGTCCAGAGCGCCCAGCCGGGTCAAGACCTTGCGCGCCTCGGCCATGGCCCCGGCGGGCGGCGGGTCCAGCAGGGCCAGCCCCTCGACCGACCTGGCCCCCCAGCGCGCCAGATCGAGGGCGAAGCCGGTCAGGTCCGCCTCCTGAATCTCGGGCCGCTGATGGGCGACCAGGCCGCGCGTCTGTTCCGCGTCCCACAGGCGATAGCAGACGCCGGGCTCGATCCGCCCCGCCCGGCCGCGCCTCTGCTCGGCCGAGGACCGGCTGACCCTGACCGTCGCCAGCCGGGTCAGGCCGCTGGACGGCTCGAAACGCGGCACGCGCGACAGGCCCCCGTCGATCACCACGCGCACCCCCTCGATGGTCAGGCTGGTCTCGGCCACCGAGGTCGCCAGCACCACCTTGCGGCGACCGGGCGCGGCCGGTTCGATGGCGCGGTCCTGCTCGCCCTTGTCCAGCGCGCCGTACAGGGCGACGACATCGACCGACGGGTCACGCAACCGCTCATTCAGGCGTTGGACGGTACGGTGAATTTCGCCCTGCCCCGGCAGGAAGGCCAGAATCGAACCGGTCTGGTCGTGCAGGGCCTGAACCACGGCCTTGGCCATGGCGTCCTCGAACCGCTCCACCGGGTTGCGGCCAAGATAGAGGGTCTCGACCGGGAACATCCGCCCCTCGGCCTCGATGACGGGCGCGTCCCCAAGCAGGCGCGACACCCCCGCGATGTCGAGCGTCGCCGACATGACCAGCAGACGCAGGTCGTCGCGCAGGATCGACTGGCTCTCGCGCGCCAGGGCCAGGCCCAGGTCGGCGTCCAGACTGCGCTCGTGGAATTCGTCGAACAAGACGGCGCCGACGCCGTCCAGCGCCGGGTCGTCCAGGATCATCCGGGTGAAGACGCCCTCCGTGACCACCTCGATTCGGGTGTCGGGGCCGATCCGGCTCTGCAGGCGCGTGCGATAGCCGACGGTTCCGCCCGCCTGCTGGCCCAGGGTCGCGGCCATGCGGTCGGCGGCGGCGCGCGCGGCCAGGCGTCGCGGCTCCAGCACCAGAATCCTGCCCTGGCCGAGCCAGGGCTGATCCAGCAGGGCCAGAGGCACGACGGTCGTCTTGCCCGCGCCCGGCGGGGCGGCCAGCACGACCGCAGGGGTCCGGGCCAGGGCGGCCTTCAGAGGCTCCAGAACGGCGTGAATCGGCAACATGAAACGGGCTGTAGCGCCTTCGGCCGGGGTCACGAAAGCGTCGTCGGCGCGTCATCCGTCGTAAACCGCGTTGCGCCGACGGCCTCAGATGGCTAGCGTCCCCGCCCAAGAAGGCGACCCGGGAGGGGTCGTCGCAAACGTTTGGGGGCGCACCTGCATGTCTGCAGATGGCGTAAAGCCAGCCGGTAACCGGCTATTTCTTAAGAAGTCCATCGCCCAGATTCAGAAGGAGGCCGCCAAGAGCGAGCTGAAGCGGACCCTCGGTCCGATGAATCTGATGAGCCTGGGCATCGGCGCCATCATCGGCGCCGGCATCTTCGTGCTGACGGGACAGGTGGCCTCGGCCCACGCCGGCCCCGCCATCATGTTCTCCTTCGTCATCGCGGGCATCGCCTGCGCCCTGGCGGGCCTGTGCTACGCCGAACTGGCCTCGACCATGCCGGTGTCGGGTTCGGCCTATACCTACGCCTACGGCACCCTGGGCGAAATCTTCGCCTGGATCATGGGCTGGCTGCTGGTGCTGGAGTACGGCGTCGCCGCCTCGACCGTGGCGGTCGGCTGGTCCGGCTACGTCGTGTCGATCCTGAACGACTTCGGCCTGAGCGCCAGTCTGTTCCCGACCATAAGTTATCCCGGCGGCGAAGGACCCCAGTGGGCCACGCCGCTGATCCAGTACGTCGCCTCGGGCGCCGACGCGGGCTTCCCGCTGACCGGCACCTTCAACCTGGTGGCGGCCGTCGGCATCGCCGCCGTGTGCGGCCTGCTGGTGCTGGGCGTGTCGGAATCGGCGAACATCAACAACGCCATCGTCGTCATCAAGATCATCGTCCTGCTGACCTTCATCGCCGTGGGCCTGCAGTACATCAACCCGGCCAACTGGGACCCCTTCATTCCGCCGCAGGGCGACAGCTGGGACCAGTTCGGCGTGGGCGGCATCTTCCGCGGCGCCTCGATCATCTTCTTCGCCTACGTCGGCTTCGAAGCGGTTTCGACCGCCGCCGCCGAGGCCAAGAACCCGTCCAAGGACGTGCCGATCGGCATCCTGGGCGCCCTGTTCGTCTGCACCCTGATCTACATGGTCGTGGCCGCCGTCATGACCGGGGTGGTGCCCTATCTGGAGCTGGCCTCGCCCGCCCCGATCGCCGTCGCCATCGACCGCATGGGTCTGGAATGGGCCAATGTGCCGCTGGCCGCCGCGCCGAGCGGACAGCTGAACCTGATCGCCTTCCTGATCAAGATCGGCGCCATCACCGGCCTGTCCTCGGTCATGCTGGTGCTGTGCTACGGCCAGACGCGCATCTTCTACACCATGGCGCGCGACGGCCTGCTGCCCAAGGCCTTCGCCCTGGTGCACCCGAAGTTCCGCACCCCGTGGGTCGGCACCATCCTGCTGGGCATCGTCATCGCCATCGCGGCGTCCTTCCTGCCGATCTCGATCCTGGGCGACCTGGTGTCGCTGGGCACGGCGACGGCCTTCGCCATCGTCTGCCTGTCGGTCATCGTCCTGCGCATCAAGCACCCGGAGATGGAGCGCCCGTTCAAGGTGCCGGGCGGCATGGTCACGGCCGTGCTGGGCATCCTGGCCTGTCTGACGCTGGCGTCGTTCAACTTCATCCCGATGGTGACGCACGCCCTGAACGACAACCCGCTGCCGCTGACCATCCTGGGCGTTTACGCCCTGGTCGGGGCGCTGATCTACGGCCTGTACGGCTTCGCCCACTCGAAGCTGGCCAAGGGCATCGACATCACCGAGGACACGACCCTGGAATCGGCGGTCGAGGCGCTCGGCCACGGCGTCGACAACAAGAAGGACTGATCCCGGTCAGTCCTGATCGGCCTCAAGCCGCGCGAAGCGCGACAGGCCGAAAACAGAAAGGCCCCGGAGCGATCCGGGGCCTTTTTCATATCCGCGCGGGATTGCCGAAACCGCCGCCCTCCCCTACAGGCTCCGACGAACCTATGCGGATGTGGCGGAACTGGTAGACGCACTGGATTTAGGTTCCAGCGCCGCGAGGCGTGGAGGTTCGAGTCCTCTCATCCGCACCAGGCTTTTCAGCCGTTCAGCAGGTCAGACAGCACCGCAGGCAGCCCCTGCGGCAGGTCCTCGGCGATCAGGCCCGGTCCGAACCGGCGGGCCGCCTCCGAATGCATCCAGACCGCCGCACGCGCCGCGTCGAAGCTGTCCATATGCTGGGCGACCAGCCCGCCGATCATCCCCGCCAGCACGTCGCCGCTGCCCGCCGTCGCCAGCCAGGGCGAGCCGTCGGCGTTGACCGCCAGGCGGCCGTCGGGCGCGGCGATGACGGTCGCCGCCCCCTTCAGCACGATGATCGCTCCGGCGCGACGCGCGGCTTCCTGCGTCGCCTCTTCACGCCCCAGCGTCTCCAGCAGGGCGGGAAACAGCCGCTCGAACTCGCCTTCGTGCGGCGTCAGGACGTCGTCGCGGTCGAGCCAGGCGAACAACTGCTCCGGCCGGTCGCGGAACAGGGTCAGGGCGTCCGCGTCGACCACCAGGGCCGCCCCCGTCCGCGCCAGCGCCGCCAGATTCAGCACGGTGCTTTCGGTCAGACCCGCGGCGGGGCCGATGACGACGGCGTCCATGGGATCGGCCAGCCCCTGAAGTTGATCCGGCGTGGCGAAGCCGGCCAGCATCACCGCCTCAAGCGCCACGGCCAGAACGGGCGCCGCGTCCGGCGGACAGAAGACCCTGACCAGACCCGCGCCGACCCTCAGCCCGGCCCTGGCCGACAGCCGCGCCGCGCCGGTGGACAGCGCCCCGCCCGAGACGACGCCCAGTCTGCCGCGCGCGTGCTTGTGGCTTTCGGGCCCCGGCCGGGGGAGCAGATGACGCCACTCGGAGGGGCTGTTACCGAACTTCATGTGGATTTCCGTTCACGGATGGCCTGTGGGCGCGAAAATCGCTTGCCAAATTGTGCAATGCAATGTCCCTTTACCGCCCGAGCGTCGGACCAAACAAGGAGCCGGCTCGGGACCCGCCATGAAGAAGATTGAAGCCGTCATCAAGCCGTTCAAGCTGGATGAAGTAAAGGATGCGCTCCAGGACATCGGAGTGCAGGGCATGACCGTGCTGGAGGCCAAGGGATACGGCCGCCAGAAGGGCCATTCGGAGCTCTATCGCGGCGCCGAGTACGTCATCGACTTCCTGCCCAAGATCAAGATCGAGGTCGTGGTGTCGGATGACCTGGCCCCCGCCGTGGTGGAGGCGATTCAAACCGCCGCCCGCACCGGCAAGATCGGGGACGGCAAGATCTTCATCACCGACCTCGAAGACGTCATCCGCATCCGCACGGGCGAAACCGGCGCCCAAGCCATCTAGTCAACGGCCGCCTCCCGGGGCGGCCGATTTCAATTCCCCAGCTACAGGACCTCCCCCCATGAGCGCCGCCCACAAGATCCTGCAAGAGATCAAGGACAAGGACGTCCAGTACGTCGATCTCCGCTTCACCGACACGCGCGGGCGGGTCCATCACGTGACCTTCGACATCGGCATGGTCGATGAAGAATTCCTCGAAGAAGGCACCATGTTCGACGGCTCGTCGATCGCCGGCTGGAAGACGATCAATGAGTCCGACATGCTGCTGAAGCCGGACCTGGCGACGGCCTATGTCGATCCCTTCTACCAGCAGACGACGCTGTTCATGTTCTGCGACGTGCTGAGCCCGGACACGGCCGAGCCCTACAACCGCGACAGCCGCTCCATGGCCAAGAAGGCGCTGGCCTATGTCCAGTCGTCGGGCGTGGGCGACACCGTCTTCTTCGGTCCGGAAGCCGAGTTCTTCGTATTCGACGACGTGCGCTGGAGCACCGCGCCGCACGACACCCGCTACAGCTTCGACTCCACCGAACTGCCCGCCAACACCGGCGCCGAGTACGCCGAGGGCAACCTGGGCCATCGCCCCGGTCCCAAGGGCGGCTATTTCCCGGTCAATCCGGTCGACTCGGGCCAGGACCTGCGCGGCGAGATGCTGGCCGTCATGCGGGACCTGGGTCTGGACCCGGAGAAGCATCACCACGAGGTCGCCCCGGCGCAGCACGAACTGGGCCTGAAGTTCAGCGACCTGCTGACCATGGCCGACCGGATGCAGCTGTACAAATATGTGATCCACAACGTGGCCCACGCCTACGGCAAGTCGGCGACCTTCATGGCCAAGCCCATGTTCGGCGACAACGGCTCGGGCATGCACGTCCACATGTCGATCTGGAAGGACGGCAAGCCCCAGTTCGCCGGCGACAAGTATGCGGGCCTGTCGCAGGAATGCCTGTGGTACATCGGCGGCATCATCAAGCACGCCAAGGCCATCAACGCCTTCGCCAACTCGACCACCAACAGCTACAAGCGTCTGGTGCCGGGCTATGAGGCGCCGGTGAAGCTGGCCTATTCGGCGCGCAACCGCTCGGCCTCGATCCGCATCCCGCACGTTTCTTCGCCCAAGGCCAAGCGTATCGAGGCGCGCTTCCCCGATCCGATGGGCAACCCCTATCTGACGTTCGTCGCCCTGCTGATGGCGGGCCTGGACGGCATCGAGAACCGCATCGATCCGGGCGCGGCCGCCGACAAGAACCTGTACGACCTGCCGCCGGAAGAGCGTCACTCGATCCCGGAAGTCGCCGGTTCGCTGAAGGAAGCCCTTGAGGCGCTCGACGCCGACCGCGCCTTCCTCAAGAAGGGCGGCGTCATGGATGACGACTTCATCGACGCCTACATCACCCTGAAGCAGGAAGAGGTCGCCCGGCTTCAACTGCATCCGCACCCGGTCGAGTTCGACATGTACTACAGCTGCTGATCCCCGGATCGGCCTGATGCAGAAAGCCCCGGACGGTCCGCCGTCCGGGGCTTTTTCATGGAATCTTTGCAGTCAGCAGGACACGCACGCCAGGGCTTCTGAAGCGCCGTCAGGCCGACAGCCCCTCGGCCCTGTCGGCTTTCCTGCGGCGCAGTTCGATGATGCGGACGCACCAGATGGAGACCTCGTAGAGCAGGACCATCGGCACGGCCAGCATGAGCTGGCTGATCGGATCAGGCGGCGTCACCACGGCGGCGACCACGACCACGGCGACGATGGCGTAGCGGCGCCCCTTGGCCATCATCTGGCTGTTGATCAGACCCGCCAGCCCCAGAAGGGTCATGACGACCGGAAGCTGGAAGCAAAGGCCGAAGGCCAGGATCAGGGCCGTCACCAGGTTCAGGTAATCCGACACCTTGGGCAGCAGCTCGGCCGCCACCCCCTCGCCGATGATCTGCTGGCTCAGCGAGAACCACATCACGAAGGGCAGCATGACGTAATAGACCAGCGCCGCGCCCAGCAGGAACAGCACCGGCGCCGCGATCAGGAAGGGCAGGAAGGCGCCCTTCTCATTGCGATACAGGCCCGGCGCGACGAAGCGATACAGCTGCCAGGCCAGGACCGGGAAGGCCACGATCACGGCGCCCAGGGCCGCCAGCTTCATCTTGGTGAACAGAATCTCCAGCGGCGCGGTGTAGATCAGGCGCACGCTGTTGTGATCGACGTCGGGCACGGGGATCAGCCCCGCCGTGCCCAGGATCAGGCTGAACGGCGACACATGGCCGTGCGCCCCCACGGTCTGGTGGAAGGCGGCCGAGACCACATAGGGCTTCACCAGGAACAGATAGAGGGTCTCGGAAAAGGCGAAACAGCCGATGAAGGCGACCACGAAGGCGACCACGCAGATCATCAGCCGCGAGCGCAACTCGATCAGGTGATCCATCAGGGGCGCGCGCGACGCCTCGATCTCGGCTTCGTCGCGATCGAGGCGGCTCATAGATCAACCTTCTTGGCGCGCTTGACCTTGGGACGCGAGGCCGGCGGCTTCAACGAGGATGAGGTCGCGGCGGCGGCCTTCTTCGTCCGAGGCTTGGCGGCGGGCTTGGGCGTTTCAGTCGCGGGCGCTTCGGCCTTGGCGACGGCGTCCGGCCACTCGTCCACGCCGGTCGCGACGGGCGCGGGCTCCGCCGGCGTCTCAGGCGCGACGCCCGTCTCCGCAGACGGTTCAAGCGGCGCCTCAAGCTCCTTGCGGATGTCCTTGAAGGCCTCGTCCGCCTCGGCGCCCAGGGCGTACATCCCCTGCCCCGACCGCAGCGCCTCGACCTCCTTGCGCAGTTCGTCCAGTTCAGACTGCCGCGCCATTTCGTCGAAGCTGGCGCGGAACTCATTGGCCATGCTGCGCGCCTTGCCGACGAACTGGCCGACCTTGCGCATCAGCACAGGCAGGTCCTTGGGTCCCACCACCAGCAGGGCCACAATACCGATGACAAGGATTTCGAACCCGCCGATTCCGGGGCCAAGACCACCCATGGTTCAGCGTCTTTCGGCCAGGGTCAGCGGTTCAGTTCTTCTTTTTCGGCCTCGGTGCGCGGCAAGGCGCCCGGAGCGTCCTTGCCCTTGGTCTCCGCATCGTCCTTCAGGCCGTCCTTGAAGGCGCGGATGCCCTTGGCCGCGTCGCCCATGATGCCCGACAGCTTGCCCCGGCCGCCGAAAAGGACCAGCACGACGACGACGACGATGGCCCAGTGCCAGATGCTCATGGAGCCCATGGCGATACCTCCTCAAGGGCGGGCTCGCCGAGACGCGGCCCCACCGACTGATTGTTGTGCGTCATATAGGCTGAGTGATGGCGACGCGCCAAGGGACGCTGTACGCATCGCGGCCATGAGTCTCAACGATCACGTCATCATCCACACCGACGGCGCCTGCAAGGGCAATCCCGGCCCCGGCGGCTGGGGCGCGATCCTGCAAACCGGCGGCGGCCACGAGAAGGAACTGTGGGGCGGCGAGCCCCTGACGACCAACAACCGCATGGAGCTGATGGCGGCCATCATGGCGCTTGAGGCGCTGAAACGCCCCTGCCGCGTCGATCTGCACACCGACAGCAAATACGTCATGCAGGGCGTGACCGAATGGATTCGCGGCTGGAAGGCGCGCGGCTGGAAGACGGCCGACAAGAAGCCGGTCAAGAACGAGGACCTGTGGCGGCGCCTGGACGAGGCCCGCAGCCGCCACGAGGTCAAATGGCATTGGGTCAAGGGACACGCCGGCCACGCCCTGAACGAACGCGCCGACGGCCTGGCCAATCGCGGCGTGGCGGAGACGCGCGGTCGCTAGGCTGCCCGCACCTTCAACAGGGAACCGGACACGGATTCGATGATCACGCTCTCGCCCGCCAGGGGCGAGACGCCCTCGATCTCGGCCGGCCATTCCGAGCCCGACACGAAGACCCGGCCGCGCCCGCCGACAAAGGCCTCGACCACGCGAGCGCGCGCGCCCACCAGGCGGACGTCGCGGTCATTGATGTCGGGCTGATCCTCGGGGTTCACCCGCTTGATCAGACGTCGCGACAGGACGGTGGAGGCCACGGTCAGCGCCGCGAAGACCCCGATCTCGACCGGCAGGCCCAGCTGCGGCGCCAGGGCGGACAGCAGGGCCGTCAGCCCCGCCGACACCGCCGGCCACAGCAGCCATTCGGTCGACGCCGCCGCCTCTATCCCCAGCAGGACGACGCCGACCGCCAGCCACAGCCAGAACGGCTGAGAGGCGTAAAGGGAGATGAACCAGTCCATGGCCTACTCCGTCGTGGGCACGGCGCCGCCTGCCCGACGCGACGCAGCGGCGCGCGGCGCGGCCTGGCGGGCCTCGGTGCGGACCTGCTGCTGCTCCTTGGCCAGGCCGACCAGTTCGCCGACCCCCGCGATGGTCCCGACCAGGGCGCCCATCTCGGAGGGCACGATGACCGTCTTCTGCTGCGGGCTGCGGGCCAGTTCGGCGAAGGCTTCTACATACTTCTGGGCCACGAAGTAGTTGATGGCGTTGACGTCGCCGCGGGCGATCGCCTCGGACACCATGGCGGTGGCCTTGGCCTCGGCCTCGGCCTCGCGCTCACGGGCCTCGGCGTCGCGGAAGGCGGCTTCCTTGCGCCCCTCGGCCTCCAGGATCGCCGCCTGCTTGGCGCCCTCGGCGCGGGCGATGGCGGCCTGCTTCTCGCCGTCCGCCTCGGTGATGACGGCCCGGCGCTCGCGTTCGGCCTTCATCTGGCGGGCCATGGCGTTGGTAATGTCCACCGGCGGCGTCAGGTCCTTGATCTCGATGCGGTTGGCCTTGATGCCCCACGGCTCGGTCGCGGCGTCGATGACATGCAGCAGGCGGGTGTTGATGCTGTCGCGCTGGCTCAGCACCTCGTCCAGCTCCATCGAGCCGACCACGGTCCGCAGATTGGTCATGCACAGCTGGGCGATGGCGTAGGTCAGGTCGTCGACGCGATAGGCCGCCTTGGCCGCGTCCATCACCTGGATGAAGACGATGCCGTCGACCTTCACCATGGCGTTGTCGCGGGTGATGACCTCCTGGGTCGGCACGTCCAGCACCTGCTCCATCATGTTCATGCGGCGGCCGATGCGCTCGACGAACGGGGTCAGGATGTGGATGCCCGGCGTCAGGGTCTTGGTGTATTTGCCGAAGCGTTCCACCGTGAATTCACGCCCTTGCGGCACGATCTTGATGACGCTGAACAGGAAGATCAGCGCGAAGACCGCGAACATCACGAAGAATATCAGCGAAAAATTCATAAAGCCCTCCAGTTGGAAGACGAGCCTAGCCGCCCCGGAAGGATCGCGCCACAGAATCCGGTTCCGTCAGCATGACATCCGCGTCAGCCATGCGCCGCGCCAGGCGGATGACGCGCCGCGTCTCCTCCCAGTCGACCAGGCTCAGCGCCCTCTGGAAGGGAAGGAAGGCCGCCTCGGCCGCGTCGTCGCCGGCGACCGGCTCGCCGGACCGCCAGCGCGCGGCGTAGTCGATCAGCACATAGTGCCGGCCGGCCTCGGGAAACAGTCCGTCCACCACGTCGATCAGCCCGATCAGCTCCGCCTCGACGCCCGTCTCCTCGCGCAGTTCGCGCAGCGCCGCGTCGGCCAGCCGCTCGCCCGGCTCGATGCGGCCCCCGGGCAGGCTCCATTCGCCCTGGCGCGGCGGCTTGCCTCGGCGGATCAGCAGCACCTCGTCGCCTCTCAGGCAGACGACGCCCACGGCGGGTGTCGGAGTCATGTTTCGCCCTTGAATTGACCGCCAGAAGGCAAGGTTTTGCGCTTCCACCACGGCGTGCCTTTTGCCACAAGGCCGATATGACCCTCCCGACGCCAGAATCGCTCGCCGAACTCAAAGCCGCCCTGCCCGGCGCCTGGACCCAGGACGCCGATGAAATGGCGCCGTGGCTGACCGAATGGCGCGGCCGATGGACGGGCGCGACGCCGCTGCTTCTGCTGCCGCGCACGACCGAGGAGGTCGCCCGCGCCGTCGAGATCTGCGCTCGTCACGGCACAGCCATGGTGACGCAGGGCGGCGGCACCGGCCTGGTCGGGGGCCAGATTCCCTACGGCGAGGTCCTGCTGTCCACGCGCAGGCTGCGGACCGTGCGCGACGTGACGCCGCTGGACGACGCCATGACGCTCGAGGCCGGCGTCACCCTGCTGGAGGCTCAGGAACTGGCGAAGGCGAAGGATCGCTTCTTCCCGCTCAGCCTCGCGGCCGAAGGCTCGGCCACCATCGGCGGCGTGATCTCGACCAACGCCGGCGGCACCGCCGTCCTGCGCTACGGCATGATGCGCGACCTGGTGCTGGGCATAGAGGCGGTGATGCCCGACGGTCAGGTGTTCAACGGCCTCAAGCGTCTGCGCAAGGACAACACCGGCTACGACCTGAAGCAGCTCTTCATCGGGGCCGAGGGCACCCTGGGCGTGGTGACGGCGGCGACGCTGAAGCTGTTTCCCGTCATGCGCAGCCGCGCCACGGCCGTCGTCGGCGTGGAAAGCCCCGACGACGCGGTCGTCCTTCTGGCCCGCGCCAAGGCCGAGACCGGCGGCGGCGTCGAGGCGTTCGAGCTGATGAAGCGGCTGGGCATGGCCCTGGTGCTCAAGAACATCCCCGACACGCGCGAGCCGCTGGAGACGACGCCCCCCTGGTATGTGCTGATCGAACTGGCCTCGGGCGATCCGAACGGCGCCGAGGCGGCGATGGAGCGCTTGCTGACCGCCGCCTTCGACGAAGGCCTGATCGTCGACGCCGCCATCGCCCAGAACGACGCGCAGAAGGCCGCATTCTGGCGTCTGCGCGAAGAACACTCGGCCGCCCTCAAGCCGGAAGGCGGCGGGTGGAAACACGACGTCTCCGTTCCCGTCTCGCGTATCGCCGACTTCATCGAGGAGGCGAGCGCGGCGGTCGAGACCTTCCATTCCGGCTGCCGCATCTCGGTCTTCGGCCACGTGGGCGACGGCAATCTTCACTATGACGTGATCCCCGGCGTGGACGAAGACGTCTCCGCCTTCATCGCCCGGTGGATGGAGGGATCTGAAGTCGTTCACGACGTCGTCGCCCGCTACGACGGGTCGATTTCGGCGGAACACGGTCTGGGACGGCTGAAAACCGACGAGGCCCGGCGCTATAAATCGCCGCTGGAGATCGCGACCATGCAGGCGATCCGCCAGGCCATAGACCCGAAGCGCATCATGAATCCGGCGGTCCTCTTCTGAGGTCTTGCGACCGTCTGTGACGTTTCAGACGGTTCAAAACGTCATGGAAGCGGCCTATGAGGCCCGCTCTTGAGACGCATAGGGAGTCGATCGTCTTGCTGATCGTCCTGTCCCCGGCCAAAAAGCTGGACTTCAATCCGCCCGCCCTCGACGCCCCCGCGACGCCGAGGCGATGCGCCGACGAGACCGCCGAACTGGCCAAGGTGACGCGCCAACTGAGCCGCGCGGACCTGCGTCGCCTGATGTCGATCTCCGACGCCCTGGCCGAACTCAACTATCAGCGCTTCCAGGCCTTCGACAACGACGCCTCCGAAGGCGCGCTCCAGGCCGTCTTCGCCTTCGCGGGCGATGTCTATGAGGGGTTGTCCGCCCGCACCCTGTCGGTCGACGATCTGAACTGGGCCCAGGATCACCTGCGCATCCTGTCCGGCTTCTACGGCCTGCTGCGGCCGCTGGACGCGATCCATCCCTATCGGCTGGAGATGGGCGTCCGCCTCAAGACCAAACGCGGCTCGACCCTCTATGACTTCTGGGGCGAGCGTATCTCGCTGCGGCTCAACGAGGATGCGGAGAAACTGCCCGAACGCACCCTGGTGAACCTGGCCAGCCAGGAGTATTTCGGCGCGGTCGACGCGCGGGCGCTGAAGCTGCCGGTCGTGACGCCCCACTTCAAGGAGAAGAAGGACGGCGAGGCCCGCATCATCTCCTTCTACGCCAAGAAGGCGCGCGGCGGCATGGCCCGCTTCGCCATCGAGAACCGCCTGGAGAAGGTCGAGGACCTGAAGGCCTTCGATCGCGACGGCTACCGCTTCGACAAGAGCCTGTCGAACGACACGGACTGGATATTCATCAGAGAAGGAAATTCCTGATCGCCAGATTGAGCGTCTGCGGTTAGGCTGCGCTGCAGCATCACCAGCCAACGGGTCCCCTCTACAATGTTCGCGATGAACGATCTCAAGGGCCGGGTCGCGGTCGTCACCGGCTCGACTTCCGGCATCGGACTGGCCCTGGCCCGGGCTGTGGCCCAGTGCGGCGGCGACGTGATGCTGAACGGCCTGGGCGATCCGGACGCCATCGAGAAGACCCGCGCGGACCTGGCCGCCGAGACGGGCGTGCGCGTCCTCTATCACCCGGCCGACATGACCCGACCGGATCAGATCGAGGACATGATCGCCACGGCGCAGCGTGAGCTGGGCCGCCTCGACATCCTGGTCAACAACGCCGGCATCCAGCACGTCGAGGCCGTCGAGAACTTCCCCGCCGACGCGTGGGAGAAGATCATCGCCATCAACCTGTCCTCGACCTTCTACGCCGCCAAGGCGGCGATCCCGATCATGAAGGCGCAGGGACGCGGCCGGATCATCAACATCGCCTCGGCCCACGGACTGGTCGCCAGCCCGTTCAAGTCGGCCTATGTCGCCGCCAAGCACGGGGTGATCGGCTTCACCAAGACGGCGGCCCTGGAACTGGCGCAGGACAACATCACCTGCAACGCCATCTGCCCCGGCTTCGTCGAGACGCCGATCGTCGCCAAGCAGATCGAGGATCAGGCCCGCACCCGCGGCATGAGCGAGGACGAGGTGATGAAGACCGTCATCCTGGGCTCGCAGCCGACCAAGCGCTTCGTCACGACCGACGAACTGGCGGGCCTCTTCCTCTATCTGGCGTCGGACCTCGGCGCCTCGGCCAACGGCGCCCACTTCTCCGTCGATGGGGGCTGGACGGCCCAATAGGCTTCACGGCGACCGTTCACGGGGGGCGCATGGCGACGAAACGCAAGCCCATCTGTCTGGCCCTGCAGGGCGGCGGCGCGCACGGCGCCTTTCAGTGGGGCGTGCTGGACCGCCTGCTGGAGGCCGACGTGCTGGACGTGCGCGCCGTCACCGCCGCCTCGGCCGGGGCGATGAACGCCGCCGCCCTGATCACCGGCCTGGAACGCGGCGGCGCCGAAGGGGCGCGCGAGGCTTTGGACAAGCTGTGGCGCGAGGTGAACCAGTCCGGCGGGCGAAATGTCTTCGGCGACAGCTCCGTCTGGTCCAAGGCCATGACGCCCGATTGGCTGAAGGACACGCCCCTGTGGCAGACGGGGCAAACCCTGGCCCTGTCGATGAGCCCCTACGCCTTCAACCCCTTCAACCTGAACCCGCTGCGCCGGGTGCTGGAGACCGCGGTGGATTTCGAGGCCCTGCGCGCCTCCGACATCCGCCTGTTCGTCTCGACGACGGCGGTGCGCGCGGGCCGCTCGCGCATCTTCAGGTCCGAGGAAATGGCCCCCGAGGTGCTGCTCGCCTCGGCCTGTCTGCCCCAGTTGTTCCAGGCGGTCGAGATCGAGGGCGAGCCCTATTGGGACGGAGGCTATCTGGCCAACCCGGCGCTATGGCCGCTGTTCTACGCCGACACGCCGGACGACGTGCTGCTATTGCCGCTCAACCCGTTCCAGCGCGGCGAGACTCCGCGTGAGGCGGGCGAGATCAACGACCGGCTGAACGAGATCGTCTGCAACGCCCCGCTGGTCGCCGAACTGAGGGCCGTCGCCTTCGTTCAGGACCTGATCGCCGAGGGCAAGCTGAAGCCCGGCGAAGACCGTCGGCGCGGCATCCGCATCCACGTCGTCGAGGCCGACGAGTGGCTGGGCGGCCAGTCGCTGCACTCCAAATTCGACACCGAGTGGACCTATCTGAACAAGCTGAAGCAGCACGGCCGGACGGCGGCCGAGGCCTGGCTTGAGACCTGCCTGCCCCAGGTCGGCAAGGCGTCCAGCGTGGATGTGAAGGCGCGTTTTCTCTAGCCCACGAAGCCCGCCGCGCGGCGCAGACGGTCGTTGATCGCCTCGCCCAGCCCCTTGGCCGGAACCGGCGACACGGCGATCCCGGCGGGGTGGGCGCGATCCGCTTCGCGCAGCAGGCGGAACAGGTTGGCCGCCGCCTCGCGCAGGTCGCCGCTCGGGCTGAGGCTCCAGCGCGGATCGCCGACGCCCGGGCCGAAGCCCAGCAGGATTTCGCCGTCCCCGGCGCCGTCCGCCTCGATCCGCACGGGCGCATCGGGCGCATAGTGCAGCGCCAGACGGCCGGGCGAGCGATGCCCCTGCCCGCTCTCGGCCAACGGCCCGGCGACGGCCTCGATCTCTTCGCGGGTGATGGAGCCGGGGCGCAGCAGGGCGACCCGCCCGTCCAGCACCGAGACGACCGTGCTTTCCACCCCCACGGCGCAAGGGCCGCCGTCCACGGCCGCGCCGACGGCATGGCCTGTCTCCTCCAGGGCGTCGGCGAAGGTCGTCGGGCTGGGCCGTCCCGAACGGTTGGCCGAGGGCGCCACGACCGGCCCGCCGAAGGCGCCGATGACGGCCCGCGCGCGCGGGTGCCCCGGCACGCGCACGGCGACGCTGTCCAGCCCCGCCCGCGCCAGGTCGCACACCCGATCGCGATCACGCACCGGCGCCACCAGGGTCAGCGGTCCCGGCCAGAAGGTCTCGCCCAAAGCCCGCGCCTTGGCGTCGAACACGGCGACCGCCTCGGCGTCCAGAGCATTGGCGACGTGGGCGATCAGGGGATTGAAACGCGGCCGCCCCTTGGCCTCGAATATCCGGGCCACGGCCTGCGGATTGGAGGCGTCGGCCGCCAGCCCATAGACCGTCTCGGTCGGCAGGATGACCAGGCGCCCTGTCTTCAGCGCCTCGGCGGCGATTTCGGGGCTGTCGCCCCTGGCGGGTCGGTCGGCGGGCACGGACGGTCTTTCCTTACGCGGCGTCAGCCGTTCAAACAGGGGACCACAGTGCGCGGAAACTCGACCAAAGTCCAAGCGGGCTTGCGCCCGACGGCGCAGCGGCCGACAGAGGCGCAACGTCTTTCTGAGGATAACCGATGAGCTACCGCGCCCCCCTCCGTGACATCGCCTTCGCCCTCGACGCCGTGGCCGGCGTCGGCCAGGTCGCGGCGACCGGCGCCTTTCCCGACTATGACGCCGACGTCGCCTCGGCCGTGCTGGACGCCGCCGGACAGTTTTCGGAAGAGGTGCTGGCTCCGCTGAACCGCCCCGGCGACCTGGCGGGCGCGAAATACGCCAACGGCGCCGTGACGGCGGCCCCCGGATTCGCCGACGCCTATCAGCAGTTCGCGGCGGGCGGCTGGACCAGCCTGACCGCCTCGGTCGAGGCCGGCGGCCAGGCCCTGCCCAAGGCGCTGGAGCTGGCGGCCTATGAGACCGTCCACGCCGCCAACATGGCCTTCGGCCTGTGCCCCATGCTGTCGCTCGCCGCCATCGAGGCGCTGGAGCAGGTCGGAAACGAGCATCAGAAGACGACCTATCTGCCCAAGCTGGTCTCGGGCGAATGGACCGGCGCCATGGTGCTGACCGAGCCGCACGCAGGTTCGGACCTGGGCGCCCTGACGGCCACGGCCGTTCCCAACGGCGACGGGACCTACGCCCTGACCGGGCAGAAGATCTTCATCACCTGGGGCGACCACGACGCGGCGGACAATATCGTCCACCTGGTGCTGGCTCGCCTGCCCGACGCGCCCGCAGGGCCGAAGGGCATCAGCCTGTTCCTGACGCCCAAGTTCGCAGTCAACGCCGACGGCTCGCTGGGCGAGCGCAACGCCTTCCGCCCGGTCGGCGTCGAGCACAAGCTGGGCATCCACGCCTCGCCCACCTGCGTCATGAGCTATGAGGGCGCCCGCGCCGAACTGGTCGGCCAGCCGAACCAGGGCCTGGCCCATATGTTCGTCATGATGAACGCCGCCCGCCTCGCCGTCGGCGTCGAGGGCGTCGGCATCGCCGAGCGGGCCTATCAGCACGCCCTGGCCTATGCGCTGGAGCGTCGCCAGGGCCGCAGCGCCTGGACCGGCGAGAAGGACGCCCCGATCTTCGACCACCCCGACGTGCGCCGCATGCTGGCGGTGATGAAGGCCAAGGTCGCCGCCGCCCGCGCCATCTGCCTGTGGACCGGCGTCGCCGCCGACCTGGCCCGCCACGCCTCTACCGAGGAAGAGCGCACGGCCTGGAAGGGCCGCGAGGACCTGTTCACCCCCATCGCCAAGGCCTGGTCCACCGACGTCGGCTGCGAGGTCGCCTCCCTGGGCGTTCAGGTCCACGGCGGGATGGGCTTCATCGAGGAGACCGGCGCGGCCCAATACTACCGCGACGCCCGCATCACCCCCATCTACGAAGGCACCAACGGCATCCAGGCCATGGATCTGGTGGGCCGCAAGCTGTCGATGGACGGCGGCGAGTCGGCCAAGGCCCTGATCGCCGAGATGAAGGCGACCCTGGCCCAGATCGACCGCCTCTATGTCGGCAAGCCGGTCGAGCGTTTCGCCACCGCCATCGAGGCGGTCGAGGACGCCACCCTGTGGCTGCTGGACGCCAAGTCGGACGCGGCCCGCGCCGCCGACGTGCTGGCGGGCGCCGACGCCTATCTGAAGCTGATGGGCGACGTGGTCGGCGGCTGGATGCTGGCCAAGGGCGCTCTTGCCGCCAAGGCGAAACTGGACGCCGGCGACGGCGACGCCGCCTGGCTGCAGGGCAAGCTGGACCTGTATGAAGTCTACGCCGCCAACGTCCTGGGCCACGTCTCCAGCCGCCTGGCCGCCGTCGGCCAGGGCGGCGACCTGCTGCAGCGCCTGACTGTCGAGGCGCTGGCGGGCTGATCGCCTTCAATGCTTGAGCATCGAGCGCCTCCCGTGTCACCTAGGCGCGGGAGGCGATTTCGTATGAATCGAGCAGGCGGTGCCGCGATCCTGGCCATGGTCGTCATCGGGTCGGGCGCAGACGCCCTTGCGGAAGACCAGCCCGGACGTAGACAAAATCCGGTCGTGATCGAAGGTCCGGCCTGGGTCGTCCCGCCCCAGGTCGACGAGGGCGACTACCCCGCCTTCGCCGCCTATCTGGGCGTCAGCGGCTCCGTCAGTCTGGAATGCGTGGCCACTCCGCAGGGAAGTCCCGAGAACTGCCTGATCAAGGCGGAGCGGCCGACAGGCCTCGGCTTCGGCGACGCCGCCAAGCGCATCATCCTTCGCCATCGCCTTACGCCGCGCCGCGTGAACGGCGTGGCCACGCCGTCCAAATTTGTCGTCAGCCTACCATTCATCGCCGAAGATCAGGACGAGGGCGAGACGGACGAGGTTCCAGCCTGGTCCGGCCCCGAGCCCTCGCCCGCCCTTGTCGAGAACGCTCGCCGAGTCGTCGCGGCGGTGGGCATTCCCTCCTTGACGGAACGGCTGGGCCTCGAGGAGTTGTCGCAGGACCGACGCGCAGCCGTCCTGTCCTGGGCTGAAGAGCTGTTTCCCTCAGATGAAGCCCTGGCCGAAACCATAGCCCTGGGCATGGCGCGCCTGTGGGCGAAGGAGACGACCGATCGCTTCATTCTGGGCGAAAACGCGCCGTCCATCACGCCTCAGGACACCGTTTCCGCCTTTCCGAAGCTGGATTCCGCCGCCATCGACGCCGAGATGAGACGTCGTTACTGCGCAGCCTACGACTGCGGCCCGGCGACGGACTGATCCAGCAAGGCGATCGTCTCGCGCACATATTCGGCATGGGCCACGACGCCCAGGTCCAGGCCTTCGCCGCCGCCCTGGACCTCCTGCACCAGAACCCCGGCGATGAAGGGATGATCCGGAACCGGCCCGCCGGGCACGCGACGCGCGGCGGGCGTCCAGAAGACCGGCCCGCCGGAATTGCCCTGGGCCACCACGAAGTCGAGCAGGAAGATCGGGAAATGCCGGATCGGCGTCAGCGGCCAGGAGGCGATCCGGCCCAGGCGCAGGATCGGGAACCCCGCCCGGTTGGCCGACAGGCCGTGCGGATAGCCCAGGGCCATCAGTTCATCGCCCGGCCCCATGCGCCAACGGTCGAAGGCGTCGGCCTCGGCCAGCCAGCCGACGGGGATCGCCGCCTGGGCGAAGGCGGGCGGAGCGGTGATCTCCATCACCGCCACGTCGCGTTCCGGATGCGCGGTCCACAGCGGCGCGCCGCCGGCGTCGCGGATGTCCAGGGTTCCGGGCGTGAACCTCCAGGCGCCGTCCGCCTCGGCCGTGCGCCAGCCGATGCGCGCCTGGTTTCCGGGCATGACGTCCAGCACGTGCCGCGCCGTCACCAGCACCACGCGCGGCGCGCCGTCAGGTCGGGGCGCAGCGATCAGGAAGCCCGTCCCGACCTTCCTCTGGCTGCCGTTGATCGCCTGATCCAGTTGGACGGTGGCGTTAATGACTCCGACCGTCAGGTCCCATTCGGGCGGCGGGGCGGCGACGACGGCGGGTTGCTCGGGCGGAAGATCCTGAATGATCATGACGCCATTTGACGCCGGGCGGCGACACGCACAAGGTCCGGCTCAAATCATAGTCCACGGGATCGCCCTGCCATGAACCGTCGCGAACTGATCGCCTCGACCGCCGCCGTCGGCGTGGCGGCCGCCTCCCCCGCCCTCGCCCGCCCCACGACCGGAGTTCCGATGTCCCAGCCTGCCCCGCCCGTCGCCAAGAAGGTCCCTGTCCGCATCGAGCAACTGGGCCGCGTGCGGATCGACGACTATCAGTGGATGAAGGACGACAACTGGCAGGCGGTGCTGCGCGATCCCTCGCTGATCAAGGCCGACGTCAAGGAACACCTGACCGCCGAGAACGCCTATCGGGAAGCGATGATGGCCTCGACCCTGCCCCTGCAGGCCGCGATGTTCGAGGAGATGAAGGGCCGCATCAAGGAAGACGACAGTTCCGTCCCCGCCGCCGACGGCCCGTGGGAATATTACGTCCGCTACAACACCGGCGACCAGCACCCCCTCTATTGCCGCCGCCCGCGCGGCGAAACGGACGGCGAGATCATCCTGCTGGACTGCAACAGACTGGCCGAGGGCAAGGCCTATTCCGAGGTGTCCGCCACCGAACACAGCCCCGACCACGCCCTGTTCGCCTATGCCGAGGACGCCCAGGGGTCCGAAGTCTACAAGATCTACGTCAAGGACCTGGCCACCGGCGAAATCCTGCCAGACCCCATCGAATCAGCGACCGAGAACTTCACCTTCTCGCCCGACAGCCGGTGGATCTTCTGGACCAACCGCGACGACAACGGCCGCCCCGACAAGATCTTCCGCCGCCCCGCGCGCGGCGGCGAGACGGCCCTGGTCTATGAGGAAGCCGACGACGGCATGTTCCAGAGCGTCGGCCGCACCGCCGACGACGCCTTCATCGTCATCGGCATCGGCAATCAGGAAACCTCCGAGGGCCGCATCATTCCCGGCGCGACCCCGACGGCGACGCCCGTGGTGGTCGAGCCGCGCCACGTCGGGCGCCTGTACGACCTGGACCACTGGGGCGACCGCTGGGTGATCCGCACCAACGCCGACGACGCCGTCGACTTCAAGGTGGTCGAGGCGCCGACCGACGCCCCGGCCAAGGCCAACTGGAAGGACCTGATCCCCCACACGCCCGGGCGCTTCATCGAGGGCGTGGCCCTGGTGAAGGGCTATCTGGGCCGCCAGGAACGCGCCGACGCCAACACCAGGATCGTCATCCGCGACCGCGCCGGTGCCGAACACGAGATCGCCGTGGACGAGCCCGCCTACGCCCTGTCGCTGGGCGGGGCGTCGGAGTTCGACACCACGGTCATGCGCTACGGCTATAATTCGCCGTCCACGCCGACCTCGACCTATGACTATGATCTGAAGACCCGAGAGCGGACCCTGCGCAAGGTGCAGGAAATCCCCTCGGGCCATGATCCGGCGGACTATGTGGTCGAGCGTCTGAACGCGCCGGCTTCCGATGGCGAGCTGGTGCCGGTGACGGTGCTGCGGCGCAACGACACGCCGGTCGACGGCTCGGCGCCCCTGCTGCTCTACGGCTACGGCTCCTACGGCATCCCGATGGCGGCCAGTTTCTCGACCAACCGGCTGTCGCTGGTCGACCGGGGCTTCATCTACGCCATCGCCCATATCCGCGGCGGCTCGGACAAGGGCTGGAACTGGTTCCTGACCGCCCGACGCTTCACCAAGAAGAACACCTTCACCGACTTCATCGCCGCCGCCGACCACCTGATCGCCCGGAACTACGCCAGGGCCGGCAACATCGTGGCCGAGGGGCGCTCGGCGGGCGGCCTGCTGATGGGGGCCGTGACCAATATGCGCCCCGAACTGTGGGCGGGGGTGATCGGGGGCGTGCCCTTCGTCGATGTCATCAACACCATGAGCGACACCAGCCTGCCGCTGACGCCGCCGGAATGGCCCGAGTGGGGCAACCCGCTCGAGGATGCGGCGGCCTATGACTACATGCTGAGCTACAGCCCCTACGACCAGATCGAGAGCAAGCCCTATCCGGCGGTGCTGGCGACCGGGGGCCTGTCCGACCCGCGCGTCACCTATTGGGAGCCCCAGAAGTGGGTGGCCAGGCTGCGGCCGGCCTCGACCTCGGGCAAGCCGGTCCTGCTGAAGATCAATATGGAGGCCGGGCATTTCGCCTCATCCGGGCGCTTCGACTATCTCAAGGACATCGCCCACGACTACGCCTTCGCCGTCTGGGCCGTCGAAAAAGGCTGGGAAAAGGCATGATCGTCCGGCCGTTCGCCGGGGCCGATCTGGCGGCCGTGACGGCCATCTACGCCGACAGCGTGCTGCAGGGCACGGGGACGTTCGAATTGGACGTCCCCTCGCCGGAAGACATGGCGGCGCGCCTGGCCGCGCCCGCCGCCCTGGGCCTGCCTGTCCTGGTCGCCGAGATCGACGGGGCGATCGCCGGCTACGCCTACGCCGCGCCCTATCGCCTGCGCGCCGCCTATCGCTTCATGGTCGAGGATTCGATCTATGTCGCCGAAACCCATCGGGGCCGGGGCGTGGGCAAGGCTCTGTTGGACGCCCTGCTCGACGCCTGCGCGGCCCTGGGGATGCGCCAGATGGTGGCGGTGATCGGCGACAGCGCCAACACCGGCTCCATCGCCCTGCACGCGGCGGCGGGCTTCGTCCACGCGGGCGCCTTCCGCGACGCCGGATGGAAGTTCGACGGCTGGCGCGACGTCGTCTTCATGCAGAAGGCGCTCGGCCCCGGCGGCGACGCCCCGCCCGACGCCCAAGGCCTCGATTGCGGCCGCTAGCGCCTGAATTCGCAGATTTTTCAGCGGAAACGCCACAATGCGCTTGACCGCAAGCGCCGCGAACCGTATTCGCCCCTCCTCTTCTCCTTGCGGGAAGAAACGCGGGTGTAGCTCAGTTGGTTAGAGTGCCGGCCTGTCACGCCGGAGGTCGCGGGTTCGAGCCCCGTCACTCGCGCCACTCCTCTCAGACATGAGGGAGTGGCGCGCCCCCCCCTCCCCTCGCAAAACCCGATCCGAAACAATCCGCCCTTCTTGCGAGCGTGCTTCTGCGCGTCCGATGAAACGTCGCGCGCGGCCCGCCGAACCGACGCCTGGAAGCCCGCGAACGGAAGTCGCGCTTCGACCGATCGCGCGAAGCAGGGCCGACAGACGAGCCTCGTCCGGGCCAGGATCGATCATCGCGATCTCCGCCTCGGCCGATCGCGCCCGACGATGTAGCTTCCCGTTCCCGTGAAGGTGAACGGCCCGGGGTTGTCGGCGATCACCTACTAGATCAGCGGCGAAACCTGATCGCGGCGCCCATAGGCGAAGTCGAACTGTCGAACCCAGGGGATCGCCAGTCACGCCTTTACTCTCGCCGAACGCGTATCGCTCGGCTGTCCCCGATTTTGAGGAAGTAGCTGCCCAACGCCGCCTTTCGGACGATGACGGGTTCTCCTTGACGATTGCGGGGGTTGGCTACGCGCGTGTTGTCGATCTGCCGCCATACGGAGCCGTCTGCAAGGTGGAATATCCAGGCGCCGTTCGCGGCGCCCGCGGTCCGCACCAACGAGGTTTCCAGCGCGTCTATGGCGTCGCCGCCGAACACAGCAGGCAGGCTCGGCGCCGAGAAACCGAACATCGCCCGTCGGGCGGCGTCCGCCTGGGCGCGCTCGATAATGATCAGGTCGCCGTTGTCGTAGGTGGAAATCAGGGATGCGGCGCCGGCTTCGAAACAACGCGCCCGCGCGTCCGCCTCGACGATCAGACGGCATTCTTTCAGACGTTCTAGCGCAGCGACAGGGCGCGCGGCCTGAGCCCTGGCGTCGTTTGCCGGGACGGACAAAAATGCGGCCAAAATAGCCAATTTGCAGGCAAAAAAATGTTTCTCTGTCATCGTCCGTTGCTTTCTTTTGGCGTTTTTTAGCAATTTTGTCTGAATTAGAGGGCGATTATTTTGTGGCCGTATTGCGTCAATATGTGGTGATTATGAGACATGCTGAAGGCTAATTCGTGCCTGAATTATTATGGCGTTCCACATTTCGTCCCTTAACCAGTAGAGGTTCCCGACGCTGAAATCGATTCCTGTATCGCCAGGCATGTCTGACAGGCGTCGGTGTCGATTTTTACGTGTGATTGAAATCAAACCTTTTCCATCCTGGAGGGAAAAAATTGGCCTATAGGAAACATCGGAAGCGGCTTCTTGCTACGTCGATGATCATTGGGGTCGCATCTGCAGGCTTCGCAGTTCCTGCTCTCGCCCAAAGCGCTTCGCAGGACGACGCTACGCGCGTCGATGAGATCGTGGTGACCGGCTCGCGCATCGCGCGCCGGGACGCGGTTGCTGAAAGCCCGATCCTGACCGTTCAGCAGGAAGACATCACCCACTCCGGCGCGACGACCGTCGAGCACTATCTGAACACCCTGCCGCAAATCACGGCCGGTCTGTCCTCGCAGTCGAACAACCCGTCCTCGAACGGCCGCGCCTTCATCGATCTGCGCGGTCTGGGTTCGGGTCGTAACCTGGTCCTGATCGATGGTCGTCGCCCGATGGGTTCCACGGCTGGTGGCACCGTCGACACCAACACTATTCCGGCGTCGCTGATCCAGCGCGTCGAAATCATCTCGGGCGGCGCCGCCTCGACCTACGGCGCTGACGCCGTGTCGGGTGTTGTGAACTTCATCCTGCGTGACAGCTTTGAAGGCATCCAGCTCGACTCGCAGTACCGTCTGACCGAACAAGGCGACGGCCAAGAGTGGTCGACCGACATCACCTTCGGCGGCAACTTCGCTGACGGTAAGGGTAACGCGGTCTTCAACGCCGGCTACTTCAACCGTGAAGCCATGTACAAGGACGCCCGCGAGTTCTCAGGTCAAGCCTCGTCGACCACGACGATCTTCCCGGGCGGTACTGCCGGTATGATCGCCGCAAACCGTCCGACCCAAGCTGCGGTTGACGCCTACTTCGGCGGCGCCAATCGTTGCGCCAACACCGGCGGTCACGCGGGCTTTGGCTTCAACCCGGACGGCAGCCTGTTCTGTAGCGGTCTGACCGCCAGCTCCGTCTACAACATGTACGGCTATACCGGTCCTGAATCGGCTATCGCAACGAATTTTGCTCCGAACGTCTTCTCGTACAACTTCGAGCCGGACAACATCCTCGTCCTGCCGATGGAGCGGTGGAACCTGTTCACCCGCATGAACTACGAGGTCAACGAGCAGTTCAAGCCGTATGTCCAGGCGATGTACACGAACTACAACGCCCTGCAGGAACTGGCTCCGACGCCGGCTGGCGGTTCGACCGGCTGGAACGTTGCGGCTAGCAACCCCTTCATCGGCTCGCAGTTGGCTGGTCTTCTGGCTCTGCGTCCGGACCCGACCGCTCCTTTCGCCTTCTCGAAGCGCTTTAACGACCTGGGCGGCCGTACCGGCTACAACACCCACGACGTCTGGCAAGCTACGCTCGGCACCAAGGGCCGTCTGGCGCGCACCAACACCTGGCAGTATGACGTCTATGCGTCGTTTGGTCGTTCGGTCCTGAACGAAATTCAAGGCGGCAACGTTCGTCGTGACCGCGTTGGCCTGCTGTTGGGTCATGTTGACGCCAAGCGCGATACCGAAACCGATGCTCAATACGCAGCTCGCGTTGCCGCGTTCCGCGCTCCGACCATCGCCGAACAGGCGGCTTTGTCGGGCGGCAAGTGCCCGAACGGTCTGAACCTGTTTGGTTCGGCTCCGATCGATCCGACCTGCGCGGCTTACATCAGCCTCGAAGCCAAGAACCTGACCGTGATCGAGCAGTCAATCGTTGAAGCGACCGTCAACGGCGACCTGTTCGAACTGCCGGCTGGCCCCCTGCAGGGCGCGTTCGGCATGAGCTACCGCGAACTGGACTTCAACTTCCGTCCGGACAGCGGCCTGCAGCCGGGCATCGTGGCGGGCTTCAACGAACAATCGCCGGTTTCGGGCTTCCTGAACTGGACGGACCTGTTCGCCGAACTTCTGGTGCCGATCGTCAAGGACGTGGCCTTCGCCAAGGACATGTCGCTGTCGCTGGGCTACCGCGTTTCGGACAACTCGAACTCGGGGTCGTCGGAATCGTGGAAGGCTAACCTGGAATGGGCCGTCAACGACTGGTTCCGCATCCGCGGCGGCATGCAAACGGCTGTCCGTTCGCCCTCCATCTCGGAACTGTTCTCGCCGCAGACGAACAACTTCCCGTCGTTCGACCGTCAGGACCCGTGCGATGTCCGGCAACCGACGACCGCCATCTTCGGCCGTAACGGTGCGAACGGCGCCAAGGTTGCTGAACTCTGCGCCAAGCAAGCGATCGTCGCGGGCGACCCGACCTTCGCTTGGGAGAGCCAAGCGAACACCATCACCGGCGGTAACCCGGATCTGATGCCGGAAACCTCGGAATCGTGGACCTTGGGCTTCGTTTCTCAATCGCCGTTCAACACCGGTGGTTGGGCTGACTCGCTCTACCTGTCTGTCGACTACTGGTCGATCTCGTTGGAAGACGTGATCTCGGCTCCGAGCGCGGGCACCGTGGTTCAGCGTTGCTTCAACCGCGACAACGCGAACCCGACCTTCGATCCGAACAACGAGTGGTGCCGGCTGTTCCAACGCAACCAGGCCACCGGCGGCATCGAGAAGCTCAAGCTGCTGTCTCGTAACCAGGCCTTCACCGAAACTTCGGGCGTGGACGTTGCCTTCAACGTTCGCTTCGACACGGAATCGGTGGGTTCGTTCGGCGTGAACGTCCTGTCGACCTGGGTTGAGAAGTACACCAGCCAACTGTCGACCGTTGATCCTGTTTACGACTACGTCGGCACCATCGGTACGGGCACCGGTTCGGCTACGCCGGAATGGCGCCACACCGTTCAAGGTAGCTGGTCGCTGGATCCGTTCTCGCTGACGGCTACGGCTCGTTACATTGACGAAATGCGTCACTCGAACACTGTGACCGGCGGCGCCGGCACCGGCACGGACTCCGTGTGGTACTTCGACCTGCGCGGTTCGTGGGATGTCAACGACACCGTCTCGCTGCGCGCCGGCGTGAACAACGTTCTGGATGAGCAGCCGCAGCTGTATTCGCCCAACATCCAGTCGAACACCGACCCGTCGACCTATGACGTGCTCGGTCGTCGTTACTTCGTGGGTCTGACGGCGCGCTTCTAAGCCGTAGATCGGACTTCAAGACTGGGCGGCGGATCCTCGGGTCCGCCGCCTTTTTCTATGCCGCCTTCACATTGAGAGGTCGCCGGAACGACAAGTTGCGCCTGGTTGCACGGATCGCTCAATTTGGGTTCGGCGACGCGTCAGTCATCCCGCCACTTGGGCCAGGATGGCTAACCAAGGATGCTATGCGCCTGAGGCGCCGGTTCACCAACAGCAGATGTGAGGCCGCAAAAAAGGCGGCGAGCCCGAAAGCTCGCCGCCCGATTTCAACCCTCTGCGAAGGTTTAGAAGTTCGCCGTGACGCCGAAGAAGAAGTAGCGGCCCATAGCGTTGTACAGTTGCGGGTAGGTGTTGTTGTTACCCGTCGTGCCGACCGAGTAGGACAGCGGCGGATCGGAATCGAAGACGTTGTTCACGCCGGCGCGCAGCGAGACATTGTCCCGCATCTGCCAGGTGCCGGCCAGGTCGAAGTAGTTCTGGGAGTCCAGAACTCGATCCAGACGGTTGGCCGGTGCGTTGTTCAGGCTGCCGTCGGCCCCCAGAACGGCGATTTCGGCTTCACCGTAGTAGCGCCAGGTGCCGTTCATATTCAGGCCCTCGATCGGGGTCTGCCAGTCAACGCGGAAGCGGTGACGCCATTCCGGGTTCGGCACACCGCACTGGTTGGCGTAGAAGCCGGCGCAGTCGTACTTGGAGTTGGCGAAGCCCAGCCCGGTATCGGTCTCCAGCGAGTTCAGCAGGGTGCCGACCATGGCGAAGCCCAGGCGACCGGCGCGATCCCAGCCGAAATCGGCCAGATCGATGCTGTAGTTGGCCGCGATATCCAGACCCGAGGTCTTGAGGCCCCCGATGTTGGTGTTCAGGTCAACGACATTGCCGATGCCGACCCACAGCTGGCCGTTAGCGTTACGCTCGATGTTGGCGCAAGCCGCCGCGAGACCTGCCGTATAGCAGGCGTCCAGGGAGTTCTGAGCGCCGATCGACGAGATCAGGTTGTCAATCTCGATGTTGAAATAGTCCAACGTCAGATTGAAGCCTGGGAGGAACTCCGGCGTGAAGACGACGCCCAGCGTCAGGGTGTCGGATTCTTCAGGCGTCAGCGACGTACTGCCGCCTTGCAGGAAGTTGTACTGCCCTGACGGGCTGGAGATGCCCATGCTGACGGCCTGGTCCGGCCTCACCTGCCACGGGTTGGTGCCGATACAGGCGGCGTCGCCCGCATAGGTGCCCGCAGCGTTCTTGTCGCAGGGGTCGGCGTCCATGTCGAACAGGTTGAAGCCTTGAGCCGTGAACAACTCGATCACGTTCGGGGCGCGGACGGCGCGCTGGGCGCTTGCGCGGAAACGAACCGACGGAACCGGAGCCCAATCGCCGCCGATCTTCCACGAATCCGTGCCGCCGCCCAGTTCATACTCCGAATGACGATAGGCCAGGTCGACCGACAGTTGATCAGCGAACGCCATGCCTTCGGCGATCGGAACCTGGGCTTCCAGGAAGAGGTCATAGACTTGGTTGGCGCCGTTCAGGCCCATCTTTGCGCCGCCTTGACCCGCGCCGTCGCCGCTGGTGAAGGAGACGTCGGGCGTCAGGTCCAGGGCGTCACGGCGATACTCGGCGCCGAACGCCGCCTGCACGCCGCGCGTCGCCCACGGCGACTTCAACCCATAGGAACCCAGGTCGGCCGTCAGCGAGCCGGTGACGACCTGCTGGGTGGTCCAGCCGGTCGCGATCAGCGGCACCTGCAGATAGTCGAGCGCCTGCTGCGTCACCCCGCCGGAACGGAAGATGTTGTAGGGCACGCAATCGGCATCGATTCCCGCCAGCACCGACGAGCAGACCGGGTTGCCGGTGCTGGGGTCCGTCACCACGTCGAGCGCGCGCGCCAGGCGGGTGTTGGAGAACTCGTTGCGATAGACTTGGGTGTATTGCGAGCGCGAATACTGAATCGCCAGGTCGTAGCTCCAGGCGTCGTTCAGATCGCCGCGTGCGCCGAGGACGCCGCGATAGGCCTGATAACGCAGGTCGGATTGACGACCGCCGCCTTCGACGTTGCGGCGACCGATGTACATGTCCACCTGCTGGCCGGGCGCGCAGCCCACCGCATTCCTTTGCTGATCGCTCAGCAGGGGATTGTCGCAGCTGATGAGCGAGCTGCCGTCGGTCGTGCGGAAGCCGTTGGCGAATTCGCCGAAGAAGTTACCCGACGGCGCGATCTGCGCGACGGTCGAATAATCGCTGAACATCAGCTGGGTGTAGAGTTCGACCTTATCAGTCACGTCATAGTGACCGAAGGCGCCCAGGGTGTAACGCTCGTCCGGACGCTGGAAATAGTTCAGCGGACCGAAGTTATAGGCGTGAAGGCCCGCGGTATAGGGAATGAAGTTGCCGCTCGCGTCGACCGTATAGGCATAGGTGGCGAAGTCGGTGAACTGACCCGGGAAGGAGGTGCCGGAACCGCCGCAGGTAAAGGCGTTGCCGGATTGGCCGCCCAGCGAACAGGACGAATAGTCGTAGTCGCGGCCCAGAACCTTGTTGTTCTTACGATAACCGGCGTACAGAGTGATGTTGCCGCGATCATCGGGAGCGTTGACGCCCATCAGGATGTTCACTTCGCGGCTGAAGCCGGTCTGAACGTTGTCGTCGGGCAGTTGGAACTGCGACGGGTTGGTTTGGGCCCGGCCGGCGATGACGCTGCGCAGATCGCCCACGCCGTCATAGTCGTTGTTGTGCTGATAGAAGCCGTACGAAGCGTCGATTTCGACGCCTTCGAAGTTACGACGCATGATGAAGTTCACGACACCGGCGATGGCGTCCGAACCGTAGACAGCCGAGGCGCCGCCGGTCAGGACTTCGACGCGCTCGACCATCTGACCCGGAATCTGGTTCAGGTCGGCGGCGTCGTCCTCGGGCGAGCCGTAGCCCATGCGCTTGCCGTCGATCAGCACCAGGGTGCGCGACGAACCGAGGTTGCGCAGCGACACGGTCGCCGTGCCCGAAGCGCCGTTGGCGACAGTCGAGTTCTGGGCGGCGAAAGCTTGCGGCAACTGCGACACCAGGTCCTCGACGCGGGTCACGCCCTGAACGTCGATGTCCTCGCCCGTCACCTGGGTCACGGGGCTGGTGGTGGTCAGGTTGGGCTGACGCAGGCGCGAACCGGTCACGACGATGTCGCTGACCTGACTGACCTGTTCGTCCGCCGTCTGCGCCGCGGCAGGCGTCGAAAGCCCAACGAGCGCGAAGCCAGCGATCATCGTCGACGCCAGCAACCGCTCACGTTTCATATGTAATTTCAACATTCATCCTCCTGAGAAGCGCCAAACATCACGAAGTCTTCACTTCATCGTTCGGCGCGGCCAGTCTCGAACCAGAGCACCACAAAGACACTCGGATACTAGCTGACGGAAAGCTTAGATCGCTATATGAGACAAAGGCTACGCGAAAATCCGAACCGTAACACGCTCGCCGTCGTCATGTCGCAAATTAGACACTCTTGAGCCAAGCCCGATCATGAACACTGCCTCTCGCCATAATTTTGGAAAATTATGCAAGTTGCGCACTAGGATTGTCATACTAGCCCTAGCCGCGACCCAATTTTCCTCTCCATCCGCCGCTATGGCCCAAACTTCAGCCACACCGCAGACGCCCGGCCTCGCATCCCTGACAGCGTGTCGGGCGATAGGTTCAGATACGGATCGCCTCGCCTGCTATGATCGCGCGACCCAAGCGTTAGACGCGGCGGAGCAAGCAGGAGACCTGGTCGTGGTGGAACGCGGGCAGATACGCGAAGCACGCCGTCAACTTTTTGGTTTCAACTCGCCAGATCTGTCTTCCATTCTCGGAAAAGGACGCGAAGATGATGTCGAGGCGGAGGCTGTGGAAACCACACTGACAACAGCCTCCCAAAACTCCGAAGGAAAATGGACCTTTCACCTGGCCGACGGAGCCGAATGGCGTCAGATCGATTCAGCGCCGGTCCGTTTCCGCAACCAGCCAGGAGCGGAGGTTCGAGTACGTCGGGCCACGCTAGGCAGCTACCTTCTGACCATAGGCCGCAGCCGCGCCGTGCGCGTGAAACGACAATAGATTTTCCCAACGCGCCTCCTCGCGGCCACATCGGCATGAGTTCGGCAGGACTGGCCTTTCCTGCCGACGGACGTGCTCATATGTCGGAGACCAGAAGCCTCTGGAGGGTGCGAGATCGATGATCCCCTACGTTCGACAGTTCGACTTCGCCTATGGGCGCCGCGATCAGGTTTCGCCGCTGATCCAGCGGGTGATCGCCGACAATCCCGGGCCGTTCACCTTCACGGGAACGGGAACCTACATCGTCGGGCGCGATCGGCCGGGGGCGGAGATCGCGGTGATCGATCCCGGCCCTATGGACGAGGCTCATCTGGCGGCCCTGCTTCGCGCGATCGAAGGCCGCACCGTCAGCTGCATCCTGGTGACGCACACCCATAGGGATCACGCCCCCCTCGCCCGCCCGCTGGCGGAGGCGGTCGGGGGCGCGCCGATCCTGGCCGCCCGCCCCCCGGAACGGGCCGTTCACGCCTCAGGCCCCCTGGATGAAGACGACGACGCCGACTTCCATTGCGACGTGACGCTGAGGGGCGGCGAGCGGATCGAAGGCGACGGCTGGACGCTGGAGGCCCTGGCCACGCCGGGACACGCCTCCAACCACATGGCCTTCGTCCTGCGGGAAGAAAACGCCCTGTTCAGCGGCGATCACATCATGGGCTGGTCGACCACCGTCGTGGCGCCGCCGGACGGCGACATGGCCGATTACATGAAAAGCCTGGACGCCGTTTTGTCGCGCGGCTTCTCGACGATCTGGCCGACGCACGGCCCGGCGATCACCCAGGTCGCGCCCTTTGTGAAGGCCTACCGCGCCCATCGCCTGGAGCGCGAGGCCCAGATCATGGCTCGGCTGGCCTCGGGCGATCGCAGGATCGAGGAGATGGTCCCCGCCCTCTACGCCGGGGTGGATGAGCGCCTGTGGCCGGCCGCCAGCCTTTCAGTGCTAGCGCACCTGATCAAGCTGGAGAAGGAAGGCAGGGTCCAAGCGTCGCCCAAGCCCGAACTGGGCGCGACCTGGCGGCTGAGCGATCCGGCGTTCTGACTCTCAGGGCGTCAATCCGGCGACGACGGCCTTGGCCAGGCGACAGGCTTCATCCCCCGCCCGCAGGTCGTCGCGCCCGGCGACGCGGACATCGGTGCGGCCGGGGCGAATACGAACGGCGACGTCATAGGTCAGGCCGAACCAGGCGCCTTCCTTGCGCCCGTCGACCCGGAACGGCGCCGTGCCCAGGACGGTGAAGCCCGCCTTCTCCAGCGCCCAGGCCGCCGTCTCCGGCGCAACCTGGGTCGACGCCGGGGTCAGCCCCTCGCAGGCCTGGGGCCGGCTTTCCGAAACGCCGGCCAGGCGCCGCTCCGCCGCCAGAATGCGGGCGAAGGCGGGCGGATCGGACGGATCGGTCGCCACGTCGCGCGGCGCGGCGGTGAAGCGACGCTCCTGCACCAGATAGCCGGCGACCGTCGCGCCCGAGATCGCCAGGGCCGCGGCGGCGATCCCGAGCAGCCGCCGCTCCCGAAACGCCAGGAGGCAGGCGGCCAGGGCGGCCGCCAGTCCGGCGAAGGCCAGCGCCCGCCCGACCTTCATGGCCAGCACGCCCAGACTGAATTCGGCGCTCCACACGTCCAGCCGGGCGCCGCAGACCGCGACCAGCAGCACGGCCGGCGCCAGAAGGGCGATGAGAAGCAACAGCAGGGCCAGAGTCTGGCCCTTGGGGCGTGTGGTCGACACCGCGTCCTCCCGTGGAATCAACCGGCTGTCGGCAGCCGGTAGTCCGTCATTCGCTCGCGCAGGATCTTCTTGTCGATCTTGCCCGTGGCGCCAAGGGGGATGTCGTCCACGAAGACCACGTCATCCGGCATCCACCATTTGGCGATCTTGCCCTGCAGGAAGTCCAGATGCTCCTGCTTGTCCTGGGTTTCGCCCTCCTTGAGCTTGACCAGCAGGACCGGCCGCTCGTCCCATTTGGGATGGGCCGCGCCGATGACGGCGGCCAGGGCGACCTTGGGATGGCCCACGGCGATGTTCTCGATGTCGATGGAGCTGATCCACTCGCCGCCCGACTTGATGACGTCCTTGGCGCGGTCGGTGATCTGCATGAAGCCGTGGGCGTCGACGCTGGCGATGTCGCCCGTGTCGAAGAAGCCTTCGTGGTCCAGGATGTCGCCGCCCTCGCCCTTGAAATAGGCGCCGGCGATGGTCGGTCCCTTGACCATGACCCGGCCGAAGGTCTTGCCGTCGTGAGGCATCTCCTGGCCGCCGTAGTTCTTGATCTTGAGCTCCACGCCCAGCGGCGGCGTGCCCTGTTTCATGCGCCAGGCCATCTGCTGATCGTAAGGCAGGGCCTTCAACTCCGGCGTCAGGTTGGCGACGGTGCCGATGGGAGAGGTTTCGGTCATGCCCCAGGCATGGACGACCTCGACGTCGAACTTGTCCCGGAAGCCTTGGATCAGGGCCTCAGGGCAGGCCGAGCCGCCGATCAGCACCTTCTTCAGCGTCGAGAACTTGAGGTTGTTCTCGACCATGTGGCCGAACAGGCCCTGCCAGACCGTCGGCACCGCGGCGGAGAAGGTGACCCCCTCGGTCTCGATCAATTCGTAGAGGGCGGCGCCGTCCATCCTGGCGCCGGGCATGACCAGCTTGGCCCCCGCCGCCGGTCCCACGAAGGCGATGCCCCAGGCGTTGGCGTGGAACATCGGCACGACGGGCAGGATGACCTCGCTGGGCGTCCCGCCCACCACCGTCGCCTGCATGCCCAGAAGCGTGTGAATGAAGTTCGACCGGTGCGAATAGAGCACGCCCTTCGGGTTGCCGGTCGTGCCGGAGGTGTAGCACAGGCCGCAGGCCGTCCGCTCGTCGAAGCCGCCCCAGACCACATCGTTCGACGCCTGCTCGAGAACCGTCTCATAGGCCTCAGCCTTCGGAAGCCTGGACGAGGGCATATGGGCGGCGTCCGTCATGACGACCACGCGCTCGACCGTGGGACAATTCGGCAGGATGGCTTCCAGCAGCGGCGCGAAGGTCAGGTCGGTGAAGATGATCCGATCTTCGGCGTGATTGATGATGTAGGCCAGCTGCTCCGGGAACAGACGCGGATTGAGCGTATGGCACACGGCGCCGACGCCCATGATGCCGTACCAGGTCTCGATGTGATTTCCGGTGTTCCACGCCAGGGTGGCGACACGGTCCCCCGGCTTGATCCCCCAGGCCAGCAGGGCGCCCGACACGCGACGCGCCCGCTCGTGAATGGCGGCGTAGGTGGTGCGGACGATCGGCCCCTCGACCGAACGGGTCACAACCTCTCGGTCCCCATGCCAGTTCTTCGCGTGATCAAGGATCTTGTCGACCGTCATCGGCCAGTCCTGCATCATACCCAGCATTCGGCGTCTTCCCTCGTCCATGCGCCTCGGTTGAACGGGCGCTTGCTCCCCCCACGCTAAGACAGGTGGGCGGCGACAGGCAACGTGACGCAAGGGAAGGAAGCCCGCGACAGATCGCCGTTTCCACGCGCGATCAAGGCTTGCATCCCGTTTCATCCCGGTGAATGAGCCGCCCATGACCATTCTGATCGCCATCACCGGCGGCTCGGGCTCCGGCAAGAGCACATTGGCCGAGGCCCTGATTTCCTCCCTGCCCGAGGGCGTCGCCACCCTGCTGCGCGAGGATTCCTATTATCTCGACGCCGCTTCCGTGCCCGGATTCGACGCCGCGACGCACGATTTCGACGATGTCGCCGCGCGCGATCACGATCTGCTGATTTCCGATCTGACCGCCCTGAAGGCCGGGCGCAGCGTGACCGCCCCCCTCTACTCCTTCATCCACCATGGGCGCGAACCGGGCGGAGAACCCGTGCCCGCCGCCTCGGTCGTCGTGGTCGAAGGCACGCACCTGCTGTGCACGCCCGCCCTGGCGGCCCTGTTCGACATCCGGGTCTTCGTCGACACCCCCGCGGACATCCGCTTCATCCGGCGCCTGCTGCGCGACCAGACGGAGCGGGGGCGCACGGCGGAATCCGTCATCCATCAGTATCTCGCCACGGTCCGCCCCGGCCACGAACGCCTGACGGAGCCGTCGCGGGTCCACGCGGACTTCATCGTCGCCGACGCCACCGCCGCCGTGCGTCTGGAAGACCCCCAGGCCGTGGTTCGCCTGGCGGCCCCGGTGCTGGCTCATCCGCTGCTCGCGCCCTGGCTGAGCTAGGGCGCTCGCCGACGACATCGAACCGCGTCGCGTTGCAATCGTGGCGAATTAAAGGCAGGATCATCCGCTAACGATTGGTGACAATCCGATGTCCGTCTCGGTCCAAGCCTTCGACGATCCTCGACGTGACGCCCTTGTGCGCCAGGCCCGACGGCACTTCGTCGAGGACGGCTACGCCGGCGCCAAGATGGAGCCGATCGCCAGGGAAGCCGGCGTATCGACCGCCACCCTCTACGCCATGTTCGAGAACAAGGCGGCGCTCTTCGCGGCCGTGATCGAGGAAGCCTCCGCCGACTTCGCCGAGCGAATGGCCAGGGTGAAGAGCGTCGCCGGTCCTACGCGCCCGCGATTGAACAGCTTCCTGACCGCCTATGCCGAATTCATCGGCGATCCCTTCGTCAGGGCCATCCTTCGCCTGGTGATGACCGAACGCCGCCGCTTCGAAAGCCTGGCCATGACCTTCTATGAGCGCGCCAAGCAGGATTTCGGCACGGTGCTGGTGTCGGCCCTCGCCGAAATGGAGGCCAAGGGCGAACTGAAGCTCGGCAAGCCGTCCTGGGCCGCCAGCCAGTTGATGGGCATGGTGGAGCACCCGCTGTTCTTCGTGCCGACGGTGACCGGCGATCAGGTCCTGCCGGCGCGTTCGCCCGCGGCCATTGCGGAGGACGCGGTGGACACCTTCCTGGCGCGTTACGCCGTCTGAGCGACGTCGAAACCGCCTATGGCCACAGGCGGACGGGGGTCCAGGCTTCGTCCGGCGCCGTCCGATCGAAGCGCAGGCGATCGTGCAGGCGGAAGGGACGATCACGCCAGAACTCGATCTGCGCCGGCTTGATCCGCCAGCCGGTCCAGCGATCCGGCCGGGGCACATCCCTCCCCTCGAAGCGCGCCGTCTGTTCTGCCACCCGCGCTTCCAGTGTCGCGCGGTCCGCCAGGGGGCGCGACTGATCCGAGACCCAGGCGCCGATGCGGCTTTCACGCGCGCGGCTGGCGAAATAGGCGTCAGCCTCCGCGACGCTGACCGGCTCGACAGGGCCGCGCACCCGCACCTGACGGCGCAGGCTCTTCCAGTGGAACAGCAGGGCGGCGCAGGGATTGGCCCACAACTGGCCGCCCTTGGCGCTTTCCTGATTGGAGAAGAAGGTGAAGCCGCGCGCATCGACGTCCTTCAGCAGGACCATGCGCACGTCGGGCTGGCCCTCGGCGTCGACCGTGGCCAGGGCCATGGCGTTCGGATCATTGGGCTCCGAGGTTCGCGCCGCCTCCAGCCACTCCACGAACAGGGCGATGGGATCGTCCCGCTCGAAGAGGGTTTCGTCCGCGTTCGCCTCAAGCTGGGCGGCGTAGTCTTCACGAGAGGGGCTGGGCGGGATCACGGACTGGGTCATGCCGACCCTATAGTCCCGCTTACGGGTCCGCGTCACACGGCCGTCGTTCAAACCTGCGTCAGCCCCTGCAAACAGGGTTAACCCTGTCTTGAGGATGTGATCTGCACAGTGGGCGCCATGCGCGCGGACAGCCTCAACTTCACGGACGCCCGTCGCCTGCTGGACCTGGACGGTCCCGTGGGGCCTCAGACCCTGGCCGCCGCCTTCCGCAAGGCCGTGAAGGCCTGCCGCCCGGACCACCCGGGCGGAGACCCGGAGCGCTTTCGGCGCGTGATCGCCGCCTACCGCCTGTTGCAGGGCGAGACGCGCGCCCTGCCCGCGCCGCGCCAGGCCGCCGAGGCTCCCGCGCCCGCCAGGGCCCCGGCCGCGTCCCGCGCGCCCGCCTGCCCGCCGCCGCTGGTGGTGATCACGCCCATGCAGGCCCTGACCGGAGGCAGCGTGATCGTCAAGGCCTGGGGCCGGACCCTGCTCGTCCATGTCCCCCCCGGCGTGCGCACCGCCGACCGGATTCGGCTGAAGGACCGCCGCCCCTTGCTGCCCGTGCTGATCCGGCCCGCCGACGGCCTGTCGGTCCTGGGGGCGGACCTCTTCATGGACTGGGCCATCGCGCCGCGCCTGATGCGCGACGGCGGGCGCATAGAGATCGACACCCACGCCGGACCTCAGAGCGCCTGGCTGGTGCCGGACATGGTCGAACCGGTGCGGCTGCGCCTTCCCGGCCTCGGCCTGCCCGCCCGCGGCAGGCGCGCCGCGGGCGACCTGTTCGTCAAGCTGACGCCGTCCGACGATCTGCCCTCGGCGGCGGAAGACATGCTGCTTCGCTTCACTCGGGTCTGGACGCCGGAGCGCATGGCGGCCTAAGCGAGAGGCCATGTCGCACAACACCTTCGGCCACCTGTTCCGCATCACCACCTGGGGCGAAAGCCACGGCCCGGCCATCGGCTGCGTCGTCGACGGCTGTCCGCCGCTGATCCCGCTGACCGAGGCCGACATCCAGCCCTGGCTGGACCAGCGCAAGCCCGGCGGCAGCCGCTTCGTCACCCAGCGGCAGGAGGCCGACCGGGTCCGCATCCTGTCCGGCGTCTTCGACGACGGAAACGGCCCGGTCACGACCGGCGCGCCGATCAGCCTGATGATCGAGAACACCGACCAGCGCTCCAAGGACTACGGCGAGATCGCCCGCGCCTTCCGCCCCGGCCACGCGGACTACGTCTATCAGGCCAAGTACGGGGTGCGCGACCATCGCGGCGGCGGGCGTTCCTCGGCGCGCGAGACGGCCAGCCGCGTGGCGGCGGGCGCGGTGGCGCGCAAGGTGCTGGGCGACGGCGTCCGCATCCGCGCAGGCGTGGTCCAACTCGGTCCGCACCGTATTCCTGACGAAGCGATCGATTTCGACGCCGTGCATGACAACGCCCTGTTCGCCGCCTCGGCCGAGGTCGCGCCCGCGTGGGAGGCGTATCTGGACGGCGTGCGCAAGGCGGGCTCTTCGATCGGCGCCGTGGTGGCGCTGGAGGTCACGGGTCTTCCCGCAGGCTGGGGCGCGCCGCTCTACGCCAAGCTGGACGCCGAACTGGCGTCGGGCCTGATGTCCATCAACGCCGTGAAGGGCGTCGAGATCGGCGCGGGCTTCGGCGCCGCCGAACTGTCGGGCGAGGACAACGCCGACCAGATGCGTCTGGGCGACGACGGCCGGCCGGTCTTCCTGTCCAACAAGGCGGGCGGGGTGCTGGGCGGCGTCTCCACCGGCCAGCCGTTGACGGCGCGGGCGGCGTTCAAGCCCACGTCCTCCATCCTCACTCTGCGCCAGACCATCAACCGCGACGGCGATGAGGTCGATCTGCGGACCAAGGGCCGTCACGACCCCTGCGTGGCGCTGCGCGGCGTGCCGGTCGTGGAGGCCATGGCCGCCCTCGTCCTGGCCGACGCCAAGCTGCGGCACCGGGCCCAGGTCGGATAGGACACAGCCCCCTTTTCGTAACAGATATGGTTACCTATATAGACTCCAACCGCGCGGCCCAGGCTGCGCAGCAAGGGAGACTGCCACATGATCGACGTTCGTCGTTTCGAAACCCTGGGCGGAGCCAACCACGGCTGGCTGCACGCCCGTCACCACTTCTCGTTCGCCAACTATTACGATCCCAAGCGCATGGGCTGGGGCCGGCTGCGCGTCTGGAACGATGACGAGATCGCCGCCCAGTCGGGCTTTCCGCCCCACCCGCACGCGGACATGGAGATCATCACCTATGTCCGCACCGGGGCCATCACCCACCAGGACTCCATGGGCAACACCGGCCGCACGGCGGCGGGAGACGTTCAGGTGATGAGCGCGGGGACCGGCGTGCGCCACGCCGAGTACAATATGGAGAACGAACGCACGACCCTGTTCCAGATCTGGATCGAGACGGATCGGCCGGGCGCCCAGCCGTCCTGGGGCCAGCGCGAGTTCCCCAAGAGCGACCGTTCAGGCCGCTTCACCGTGGTCGCCTCAGGCGATCCGGCGGATGAAGCGCTGACGATCAACGCTGACGCCCGGGTGCTGGCCGCCACGCTGAAGGCCGGCGAAAGCCTGTCCTATGATCTTGCCCCCGGTCGCCGCGCCTATCTGGTGCCCGCCGTGGGCCGGGTGGACGTCAACGGCGTGGTCCTGAACGCCCGCGACGGCGCCGGGGTCATCGACGAGCCGACCCTCACCATCACCGCCGATGAAGACGCGGAACTGGTCATGGTCGACAGCCTGTAAGCGAATCCTTCTCCCCTGTGGGGGAGAAGGATTCGTCAGCCTCTGTTCACCTCTGGCTGTCAGAGTGAGGTCAGGAGCTTTTTCATGACCTCATCCTTCGCGCGGGCGACCGTCCTTGCGGCCGCCATCGGTGGTTCGCTGATGCTTCAGGGCTGCGTCGCGGGCGCGGTCGTCGGCGCCGGCGCCGCCGTGGTCGGCGGCGCGGCCAAGATGACGGGCGCCGCCGTGGGCGCCGGCTTCGACGCCGTCACCACCTCGGACGAGGAAACCCGGGCCAAGCGCGAGCGCGAACAGCGCGAGCACGAACGCGAGCAACGCCGCTGCGAACAGAGGCAGCGGCAAGGAAAAAGCTGCTAGGCTGGCGGACTCGTCCACGCCCCATCCTCCGTCATCCTCCGGCTTGACCCGAGGATGACGGAGTGGACGTGGCCAGGCGGGCGCTCGCCTATCGCACCCCGATGTATTTGTGCGTCTGGACGCTGAGCCGCCATTGCGGGCGGGTCAGGCAGTATTCGATGGCGGCGGCCGTGTTGGCCGCCTGGTCCGGGCCGTCCATGGGCTGAAGCCAGAAACGCTCGAAGTCGAGATGCTCGAATCGGTCCGGCATGGCCAGCGGCTGGGGGAAGACCAGCTTCAACTCCTGGCCCGAGGTCTGGACGACGGGCGCATCGGCCTTGGGGCTGATGCAGATCCAGTCGACGCCGTCGGGCGCGGCCAGGGTGCCGTTGCTCTCGATGGCGATCTCGAACCCGCGCGCGTGCAGGGCGTCGATCAGCGCCGCGTCCAACTGCATCAGCGGCTCGCCGCCGGTGCAGACCACCAGCTTCGGGTCGCCCTCGCGGCCGCGCCACATCCGCGCGACATGATCGGCCATCAGGTCGGCGGTCCTGAACTTGCCGCCCCCGTCGCCGTTCACCCCGACGAAATCCGTGTCGCAGAAGGTGCAGACGGCCGTGGCGCGATCCCGCTCCAGCCCGCTCCACAGGTTGCAGCCGGCGAAGCGCAGGAAAACGGCGGGACGGCCCGCCTGCCCGCCCTCGCCCTGCACCGTCAGGAACACCTCCTTGGCCGAATAGGTCATGCGCCCGAGACCCATTCCGCGTGGCCCGCAGCCCGCAGTTCGCAGGCCGGACACGTCCCGCAGCCATAGCCCCACGCATGGCGCTGCGTCCGGTCGCCCAGGTAGCAGGTGTGGCTGAACTCGACGATCGCCTCGACCAGGGGACGGCCGCCGATCCGCTCGGCCAGCGCCCAAGTCTGGGCCTTGGTCAGGAACATCAGCGGCGTCTCGACGGGCACGGACTTGTCCAGCCCCAGGGAGAGGGCGCGCGCCGTGGCCTGGATCGTCTCATTCCGGCAGTCGGGGTAGCCGGAATAATCCGTCTCGCACATGCCGCCCACCAGGACCTCCAGCCCCCGACGGTCGGCGAGGGCCGCGGCCGCGACCAGGAAGATCAGGTTGCGGCCCGGCACGAAGGTGTTGGGCAGGCCGCGCGCATCCGCCTCGATGGCCCGATCGGTCGTCATCGCCGTCTCGCCGATGGCGCCGAAACCGGTCAGGTCGACGACGTGATCCCGCCCCAGACGCCCGGCCCATTGCGGTAGAACCTTCGCCGTTTCCCGGCGCACGACCTGACGCGCCTGCATCTCCACCGCGTGACGCTGGCCATAGTCGAAGCCCACCGTCTCGACGCGATCGAAGCGCTGCAGCGCCCAGGCCAGGCAGGTGGCGCTGTCCTGCCCTCCGGAAAAGAGGACGAGGGCCGTTTTTTCTGAGTATTGCAAGGCGACGCTCATGACAAACCTGCGGTCGGCCGGAGGCCGCGCGCATCTGCAAAAGTCCAGTGCCGGAAGATGGGACGAACCCTCCTATACGCCAGAGGCGGGCCGCCGAAAAGGAAGTCGTCCACGAGGAAAATAGACAGGGCGGTTTAACCGTTCGGCAAGCGTTTCCTGCGGAATGTAAAAACATCTCATTGGGAGCCGGCCGAATGCCGACTATCGAAGTGCTGACCGACCGCGTGGAGCCGGTGGCGAAAACCGCCATGACCGGCGAAATTCTCGCGCGGTTCCAGCGGGAGCCGGACACGCTGGTGATACCGGTGGTCGATGGCGATCGTCCCATCGGCCTGATTGAGCGCGGAGACTTCCTGCTGAAACTGGCCGGGCCGCTGGGGCAGAGTCTCTACGGGGCCCGGGACGTCGCCCATGTGATGGACCCGGAGCCCGCCGTCATCGAGGCCGGCGTGCGGGTGGACGCCTTCTCATCCATCATCCTCAAAAGCGGCCCCGGCGCCCTGATGCGCGGCTTCATCGTCACCCGCGGGGGCGCCTATCGCGGAGTGGGCACGGCGGCCGCCCTGCTCCGCGCCATCAATGAGGATCAGCGCCACGAGAACCAGCGCCTGATCGAGCAGCTTCGCGCCTCCGACGCCGCCGAACAGGCCGTCCGCACCGCCGCGCGCGAGAAAAGCCGCTTCATGGGCCTGCTCAACCGCGAACTCAGCACCTCCATGAACGGGGTGCTGGCCGTGGCCGAACTTCTGCACCGGCAACCGCTGAACGACGCCGCCAAGTCCCACGCCCGCACCATCATGGATTCGGCGGAAGACATGCTGGGCAACCTGCGCGACGCCCTCGACCTGGCCCGCGCCGAGGCGGGAGAGCTGAAGATCGGCGCGAGCGCGACCACCCTGCGCACCCTGATGGACGAGTTGCAGAGCCACTGGTCTCCTCGGGCGGCCCAGGACGGCGTCACCCTGATGGTCGGCTATGAGGGCGACACGGAACTGGCGGCCATGGTCGATGCGGATCGCCTGCGGCAGGTCTTCAACAATCTGATCGGCAATGCGCTGCGGTTCGCCCGGCACGGCATGGTCGAGGCCAGTCTGAAGGCGCAGACCCGGGGCGATCAGGTCCTTATCGAGGCCCGTGTTCGCGACGACGGTCCGGTCGACGACCGCCGCAAGGCCGACCTGCTTGACCCGGAAGCCGATGACGCCGGACTGGGGCTGGCCATAAGCCGCCGCCTGATCGAATGCATGGACGGCCGCATCTGGGCGGAAAACAACACCGGCCGCGGCGCCACCTTCGCCTTCGATCTGCTGGCGCCGATCGCCTTCGTCGAGCGCGAGGAACCGAACAACATCTCCGATCTGGACCAGTTCCACCTCCTGGCCCGCCCGCACGTGCTGATCGCCGACGACAACGCCACCAACCGCGTGGTGGCCCAGGCCCTGTGCGAGATGTTCGGCTGCACCTCGGAAACCGTCGAGGACGGCCAGGAAGCCGTCGAAGCGGTCCAGTCGCGCCCCTTCGACCTCATCCTGATGGACATCAAGATGCCGCGCCTCGACGGCGTCGGCGCCACCCGCGCCATCCGCGCCATGGACGGTCCCCAGGGCGACATTCCGATCATCGCCCTGACCGCCAACGCCGACCCGGACGACGCCAAGGCCTATTTGAAGGCGGGCATGGCCGCCGTGGTGGAGAAACCCATCAAGCCCGAGCGCCTGCGCCTGGCCATGAACACCGCGCTGGAGCCTGCGAGCGCCGCCCCCGCCCGCGCGCGGGACGTCGCCTGAAAAGGCGGTCGGCCGCTCAGCTGACGCCCCTGTCCCCGGGCGCCTCCTCATCTTCCTCGTCATAGCCGACGAGACGCAGGGCCCGCGCCTTCACGCCCTTCAGCTCCGCCCATCGCAGCAGGCCTTCCTCACGGCCGTGGGTGATCCATATCTCCTCCGGCGCCAGTTCCTCGAAGGTCTGGATCAGTTCAGGCCAGTCCGCATGGTCCGAGATGACCAGCGGCAGCTCCACGCCGCGCTGGCGGGCCCGCGCCCTCACGCCCATCCAGCCGGACGCGAAGGCGGCGACCGGATCGGCGAACCGCCGCGCCCAGCGGTCCTGAACGGCGGAAGGCGGCGCGATCACCACCTCCCCGCCCAAGGCTCCCGCCTTCAGCCCCGTGGCGGGCGCCAGCGGCCCCAGATCGATCCCCTCCCGCTGATAGAGACGGTTCAGGCGATCCAGCGCCCCGTGCACATGGATCGTTCGGTCCCATCCCGCTTCACGAAGCAGACGAATCACCCGCTGCGCCTTGCCCAGGGCGTAGGCGCCGACCAGGTGGGCGCGTTCGGGGAATTGGGCCAGGGAGTGGATCAGCCGCGCCACCTCCTCCTCGTCCGGCGGATGGACGAAGACCGGCAGGCCGAACGTCGCCTCGGAGATGAAGACATGGCAGGGAACCGGCTCGAACGGCAGGCAGGTCGGATCCCGGCGCCGCTTGTAATCGCCTGACACCACCATGGTCAGGCCGTTGCGCTCGACCACCGCCTGGGCCGAGCCGAGCACGTGTCCTGCGGGGGCGAACCGCACCGCCACGCCGCCGATCAGAGTCGTTTCTCCGTAGGCTGCGGACTGGGTGCGGCCTGCGAAGCCGGGGCCGTAGCGCTCGGCCATGACGGCGAGGGTCTGAGCGGTCGCCAGCACCGCCCCGTGTCCCGGCCGCGCGTGGTCCGAATGGCCGTGCGTGATCACCGCCCGGTCCACGGGTCGCACCGGATCGACATAGAAGTCGCCGATCGGACAATAGAGACCGGCCGGCGCGGGCCTTAGAAGATCTTGAGGTCGGATCATCGGACCATCCGCCCGCTGGACAAGACCGCCCCCGACGGGCGACCAAGGCGAGACATGACACAGGACGCCTCGATGACGGATTCGTTCCTAGACAGCCTATTGCCCCAACTCGCATCCGGAGCGGCCCATACGCACGCCCTGGGCTTCGCCTTCGAGGGCCGGGAGGGCGACCGTGTGCGCATCCGCGTTCCCTACCGCGAGGACCTGATCGGCGATCCCGAAACCGGCGTGCTGGCCGGCGGGCTGGTCACGACCCTGCTGGATCACGTCGGCGGCCTGGCCGTCTGGATGGGGCTCGACGCGTTCCGCCCCCTGGCGACCCTCGATCTTCGCGTCGACTATATGCGGGCGGCGACGCCGGGACGAGACCTGCTGGCCGAGGCCCGATGCTATCGCCTGACGCGCAACATCGCCTTCGTCCGCGCCTGGGCTTTCGAGGACGACCCCTCCGACCCCGTGGCCGCCGCCCAGTCCGCCTATATGGTCAGTGGGGAAGGCGAGCATCGCGCCGGCGCCAATCTGAAACCCAGGAGCGCCGCATGACCGCCGCCCTGCTCGACACGCTGCCGTACGCCCGCTTCCTGAATCTCCAGACCCAGGTGAACGGGGATGAGATCACGACCGTCATGCCCTTCGCCGACCGATTGGTCGGCAATCCCATGCTGCCCGCCCTGCATGGGGGCGCGACGGCGGCGCTGCTGGAGATGACGGCCATCGCCCAGGTCTCTCTCCTCTACCCGAGGCTGCGCCTTCCCCGGCCGATCAACGTCACCGTGGCCTATCTCCGCTCGGGCCGGCCGATCAACGTCTATGCGCGCGCGAGAATCGCCAAGGCCGGACGCCGCGTCGCCCATGTGGAAGCCGAAGCCTGGCAGGAAGCCCGGGGTGAACCCATCGCCTCCCTCACCGCCCACTTCCTGCTGGACCCGGAGACAGAGGAAACCTGACATCGGCGCGAACTGTAAGATTTGTAAAAAATCCACTACCCAAAATGGTTAATGCGCATTAGCTTTTTCTCGTTCTTCTTCTTCAACGAGGGGTAAGCCATGGATCGCAACGAAGTCATCGCCGGTGTCGCCGGCGAACTGTACGCCACCGAAAAGGCGTTGGATGACGCCATCACCCAAGCCGCCGCGCTGGTTCAGACGATGATCAGCGCCCGCTCGGCCCTGTCGGTCTCCGCCGTGGCCGGCGCGACCTCCCAGGCCAAGGCCATGGAGGCCATCGCCGCCCTCGGCGCCGCCCGCGAGGCCGTGGTCGCCTGCCACGCCGAGCTGCAGAAGGATCACCGTCGCCTGGGCTACGGCGTCTACGCCGCCGGCCCGGTCAACAAGCCGGACGAATGGGACAGCCGTCCCATGGGCAGCCAGGAACGCCACCTGCGCATCGCCTAAAATCGCTGTAACCTTTGGAAACAGCGCTCCTTTTCCTGCAAGTCCTCATGTAGGATCGCCCCCATTGTCGAACACGATGATGGGGGCTTCCAATGCTGGAAACTATCGCAGCGCTGATCGGCGCGGGCGTGATGGTCGCCATAGGACTATTCGCCCTCGCCAAGGGCGGACGCCCAGAACGCATCGGCGCAGGCACGATGTTATCGGCCTGGTTCCTGTCGATCCTTACTCAAACCTATCTGGGATATGCTCAAATCCAATGGCCGATGTTTCTCATCGACCTTGGCGTTCTGGGCGTCTTCATCGCCCTCGTCTGGAAGTCTCCCCGCACCTGGCCCGTCTGGGCGGCGGCGTTTCAACTTCTCACCGTCGCGAGCCACGTCATGGTGATGATGAAACTCAAGCCGGAAATCTCTTCCTTCTACACGGTTCTCAACATGACGGCCTACGGCATCATGATCGCGATCGCCGTGGGCGCCTTCTTCGCCTGGCAGGAGCGGCGTGCGGTCGGAATTGAAGACCCGGAATAGGTAGATATTCCTAGACCATCCCACTATGCTTGCGCGGTGATCCGTCGGAACCCGCGCCCTTGCCCCTATCCCATACCCAGCTCTGGAAAGCGATCGACGCCCTGGCGCGGCGCGAGGGTCTTTCCGCGTCCGGACTGGCGCGGCGCGCGGGACTGGATGCGACCAGCTTCAATCCCTCCAAACGCCTGAGCCCCGGCCAACCGCCCCGTCCCCGCTGGCCTTCGACGGAAAGCCTGATGCGGGTGCTGGAGGCGAGCGGGCTCAGTCTCGGCGCGTTCGCCGCCCTCGCCGAGGACGGGGCGACCCCGCCTCGCGCGATTCCGCTTCTGGGCCTCGCGCGCGCGGGGGACGAGGGCTTCTTCGACGACGCGGGGCTGCCCATGGCCGAGGGATGGGATCAGACCGAACTGCCGACCCACAAGGAAAGCCTGTTCAGCCTGACCATCGACGGCGACTCCATGGAGCCGGTCTATCGCCCCGGCGACCGTGTGATCGTCGATCTTGACGCCACGGAGGTCCGACGCGGCGATCGGGTGGTCGTCCGCACGACGGACGGCGAAACCCTGGCCAAGGAGATCGCCGCGCTGAGCCGTCAGGAAGTGGTGCTGGCTTCGCTCAACCCCCACTACGAGCCCCGGGCGCTGCCTCGGCGCGAGGTTCTGTGGATGGCCCGCATCCTGTGGGTCAGCCAATAGCTGAAGCCGCCCCCTTCGGGACGGCTCCAGCCTGACTGAATGGATCAGGTCGATCAGTTCGGCGCGACGTGGCGGGCGTTGACCCAGCCGCCGCCGGCGATCTGCACCCATTCGCCCTGCGACCCCACGGCGGTGAAGGGCTGGCCCGCCGACAGGCTGCCGGTCTGGCGATACTGGGTCCCCGGCCCCGTGCGGATGCGAAGATTCGAGGTGGCGCGGTACATGTTGGCGTTCGCCTCAGACGCAGCGCGGGTGCGTTGCTGGTTGCAGCCGATATAGGACCCTGCGGCGGCGCCCGCGCCCGCGCCGACGACGGCGCCCAGGGCGCGCTCGTTCTTGGACACCTGGCTGCCCGCCAGACCGCCCAGGACGGCGCCGATGGCGGCCCCGGCCTGCTGACGCCCGCCCGGAGCGTCGCAGTTGGTGATTCCATTAGCCTGAGGCAGGGCGCTGGCGGTCATGGGAACGGCGGAGGCGCCCAGGGCGGCGAAAAGGGCGGCGGCGGTCAGACCCGCCTTGAAGGTCTTCGACATGAATCTCTCCTGTCATCGAGTTGTCGATGAAACGAGAATGCCTGACGCCGGCTGAAGGCTCCCCCCGGCGCGGCGGTCATGCGCCGTTCATCTTCGCTGGCGCGTCCACGGCCTCCGCGAGGCGTCCAAAAACAGATATTGTTCATTTCCTCCCCCATCCGGGGGATGGGCAGAAGCCGCTTTGTGGTGCGCTATGTCGCCATGGGCGCTCTTGGAAAAGCAGACGTGGCGCTGGATGTGCTGTGGCGCAGCCTTTACGGGCAGCCGCTGCCGATTTCCGGCTCCGCCGAACTCGCCCTGCAGGTCATTCTGGAATGCGAGCGAAAATCATGGTCCCCAGCCCCCGCGCCCGACGTCATCGACGGTCAATCTGGCTGCCGTCCCCGTTTGAAAGTCTGCTCCTGATGCTGGCGGCCGCATCCCTGGCCGGGGCCCTCCTGGTGGCCTGATCGGCCCAACAACTTGGCCCAGCGACGAAGACGGGCCGCCGAGGTGGTCAGCGGCCCGAACCCGTCGCCCTACCCCTGGACGAGGTCGCCGGCGGCGCCCTTTTCGATCAGTTCGATCGTCTGAGGCAGGCCGTAGATGGCCGCGAACGACCCGAAGCGCGGCCCCTGGGAGGCGCCCAGCAGCACTTCATACAGCGCCTGGAACCAGCCCCGCAGCGGCTCGAAGGCGTGTTCCTTGCCCACCGCATAGACCTCGGACTGGATGACTTCACCGTCGGTCGTGTCGGCCGGCAGGGCCTTCAGGCGCGTCGCCAGGTCCCGCAGCGCCGCCTTTTCCCGGTCGTCGGGCAGGCGATAGGTCTTCGAGGGCTTCACGAAGTCCTCGTAATAGTTCAGCGCATAGCCCATCAGCCGGTCCAGCACAGGCTCGCTCGTCGGCGTGGCGTCCGGCAGGTATTTGGCGAAATAGGCCCACAGCTGGTCCTTGGTCGAGGCGTTGGCCACGCCGACCAGATTCAGCAGCAGGGCGAAGGACACGGGCGAGGCGCTTTGCGGCGGCCGGCCCGAGTGGATGTGCCACACGGCGTTGTCCATCCGCTTGGCCGGTTCCTGTGCCTTGTACTGCTCGATGAAGGACAGATAGTCGTCCGTCGCGCGCGGAATGACGTTGAAGTGCAGGCTCTTGGCCGACTTCGGCGACTGGAACATGTACCAGGACAGGCTCTCGGGCGTGCCGTAGCGCAGCCACTCCTCCATGGTCAGGCCGTTGCCCTTGGACTTGGAGATTTTCTTGCCCTCGATGTCGAGGAAGAGCTCGTAGTTGAACCCTTCGGGCGGGACGCCGCCGATGGCGCGGCACAGCTTGGACGACTCGCGCACGCTCTCGATCAGATCCTTGCCCGACATCTCATAATCGACGTCCAGCGCCGTCCAGCGCATGGCCCAGTCGGGCTTCCACTGCAGCTTCACATGGCCGCCGGTGACAGGGACCTCGGTGCGGCCGCCCGCAGGGTCGTCGAAGACGATGGTCCCGCGCTCGACGTTGCGCTCCAGCGTCGGGACCTGCAGCACATGGCCGGTGATCGGGCTGATCGGCAGGAAGGGCGAATAGGTCGCGCGGCGCTCCTCGCCCAGGGTCGGCAGCATGATGGCCATGACCTTGTCGAAGCGCTCCAGCAGGGTCAGCAGGGCCGCGTCGAACCGACCCGACCGATAGGTCTCGGTCGAGGACATGAACTCATAGTCGAAGCCGAAGCTGTCGAGGAAGGCGCGCAGGCGGGCGTTGTTGTGCGCGCCGAAGCTGTCGTGCGTGCCGAACGGGTCGCGCACCCTGGTCAGCGGCAGATGCAGGTCCTCGCGCAGCATCTCCGGATTGGGGATGCCCTCCGGCACCTTGCGCAGACCGTCCATGTCGTCGCTGAAGGCGATCAGGCGCGTGGCCCAGTGATCGCCGGTCAGGGCGCGAAAGGCGTTGCGCACCATGGTCGTGCGCGCCACCTCGCCGAAGGTGCCCATGTGCGGCAGGCCCGACGGGCCATAGCCCGTCTCCAGGATCACCGGCTTGTTCAGCGCCTCGAAGGTCGCCAGAGCCTCGTCCGCCTTGCCCGCGTCGATCAGCAGTTTCGCCGCGTCGCGCTCCGCGTCCGACAGCCGTTTCTTGAGCACGTGGGCCAGCAGGTTGCGCGCTTGCTCAAACGGCCACGAACGGGCCTCACGGGACAGGGTTTCAAGGTTCTGAAGCATGCACCGGGCTTTGACGCCTTGAAGGCGCCGGGTCAACAGCGGCGGCGTTCTACAGCCGCGCTTCGGCGTTCCTCGGCAACTGCATCTGGTTCTCGAAGCTCATCGCCAGGTCGCCGTCCTGATTGGTGACGGTGGTCTTGGTGCGGATGACGCCGCGATCGGGCTGGCTCTTGGACGGGCGGATGTCCAGGATTTCACGGCGGACGGTCAGGATGTCGCCGGGGCGCACCGGCCGCACCCACCACAGGGCGTCGACGTTCATGCCCAGCAGCGGCGTCCTGCCGAAATGGGCCTCGTCCACGAACTGGCGCATGACGCGCGAGCAGACGTGCCAGCCGCTGGCGATCAGGCCGCCGAACCGCCCCGCCTCGGCCGCCGCCTTGTCGATGTGCATCGGCTGGGGATCGAACTCGGTCGCGAAGGCGACGATCTCCTCTTCGGTGAGGACGAAGGGTTCGCTGGTCCAGCTTTCACCCACGGTCAGGTCGTCCAGATAGCGGTCGGTCATGCGCTCAAACTCCGTTAGCCGCGTCTGACATAGCGGCTGGAACGGTTTTCGCCAGTCGACTTTCCTCGGGCTTCGCTTGACCGCAAAGGCGGGCCGTGAGCATTCCCGCGCGATGCGGACATCCGATTTCGACTTCGACCTGCCCGAGGCGTGCATCGCCCTGCGTCCCGCCGATCCGCGCGACTCGGCGCGCCTGCTGGTCGTGAAGGAAGGGGACCTGCAGGACCGGACCGTCCGCGAGTTGCCGGACTTCCTCCAGCCCGGCGACGCCCTGGTCTTCAACGACACGCGGGTGATCCCCGCCCGCCTGTCGGGCGTGCGTCACCGCACCGGGCCGGAAGGCGAGCTTCTGTCGGTCCCGGTCGAGGCGACCCTGCACCACCGCGACGCGCCCCACGTCTGGAGCGCCTTCATGAAGCCGGGCAAGCGGCTGAAGGTCGGCGACCGGGTGCGCTTCGGGCGCGAGGAAGACAACGCCTGCTTCCTGGGGCAGGTCGACGCTGAAATTACAGCCAAGGGCGAGGACGGCCTCGTCACCCTGCGCTTCGATCTGACGGGCCCGGCGCTGGACGACGCCATCCGCGAGGTCGGGGTCATGCCCCTGCCCCCCTATATCGCGGCCAAGCGGGCCGAGGACGACCAGGACCGATCCGACTATCAGACCGTCTTCGCCGAGCATGACGGTTCGGTCGCCGCGCCGACGGCGGGCCTGCACTTCACCCCCGCCCTGCTGGACGCCGTCCGGGCGCGCGGCGTGACGACCCACGCCGTGACCCTGCATGTCGGGGCGGGCACCTTCCTGCCGGTCAAGGCGGACGATGTCGTCGACCACAGGATGCACGCCGAGTGGGGCGAGGTCTCGGCCGAGACCGCCGCCGCCCTGAACGCCGTGCGCGCGTCGGGCGGACGCATCGTCTGCGTCGGCACCACCTCGCTTCGCCTGCTGGAGAGCGCCGCCGACGAGGACGGCCTGATCCGGCCCTTCCACGGCGACACGGCCATCTTCATCACGCCGGGCTATCGCTTCCGCGCCTGCGACGTGCTGATGACCAACTTCCACCTGCCGAAGTCCACGCTGTTCATGCTGGTCAGCGCCTTCGCCGGGATGGAGACGATGAGGGCCGCCTACGCCCACGCCATCGACAACGGCTATCGCTTCTATTCCTATGGCGACGGAAGCCTGCTGTTCAGGAAGGACGCATGACCGACGACCTGCCCGAAGACTTCACCGCCTCTGTGGACATCCTCGTCTCGGCGGCGCGCGAGCTTCAGGACCCGTGGTGGGTGTTCGGCGGGGCGGCCATGGTGCTGTGGGGCCTGCGCGACTGGCGCGCGCCCGACATCGACGTCATGTGCAGCCCGCGCGACGCCCGTCGCCTGATCGAGGGCCTGCACGGCCAGGTGGTCGAAGACCCCGGCGAGGGCCTGTTCCGGTCGCAGGTCTTCGGCCAGATCCTGACCACGCCGGTTCCGCTGGACGTCATGGCGGGGATGGACGTGCGCGCGGGCGGCGACTGGGTTCCCGTCGCCTTCTCGACCCGCGTGCCGATCGCCCTGGAGGACTTCACCGTCTTCACCCCCTCGATCGCCGAGCAGATCGAGACCTGCCGCCTGTTCGGCCGTCCCAAGGACCTGCAGCGGGCCGAAATGCTGGAAAGCCTGCTCTAGCCTGCCTCTCCCCGGAGTTTTTCTTGCCCTTCCCGTTTGAAATTTCCGCCACTGAAGGCCGCGCCCGCACGGGCGTGCTCAAGACCCCGCGCGGCGACATCCGAACCCCGGCCTTCATGCCCGTCGGCACCGCCGCCACGGTCAAGGCCATGACCGTGGATCAGGTCAAGCAGACCGGCGCGGACATCATCCTGGGCAACACCTACCACCTGATGCTGCGACCGGGGCCGGAGCGGATGGAGCGGCTGGGCGGCCTGCACGAGTTCATGCGCTGGGACAAGCCGATCCTGACCGACTCCGGCGGCTTCCAGGTCATGAGCCTGTCGGGAATCTCCAAGCTGACCGAGGAGGCCGTCACCTTCTCCAGCCACATCGACGGGTCCAAGCACGTGCTGACGCCCGAACGCTCGATCCAGATCCAGGCCGACCGGCTGGGTTCCGACATCGTCATGCAACTGGACGAATGCGTCGCCTGGCCCGCCGAGGAAAGGCGCGCCCGCGAGGGCATGGAGCTGTCGGCCCGCTGGGCGCAGCGGTCGAAGAACGCTTTCGGAACGCGGGAGGCGCAGGCCCTGTTCGGCATCCAGCAGGGCTCGACCTATGAGACCCTGCGCCGCGAATCCTCGGAACGGCTGCAGGAGATCGGCTTCGACGGCTACGCCATCGGCGGCCTGGCGGTCGGCGAAGGCCATGAGGCCATGTGCGAGGTGCTGGACTATGCGCCCGAGTTCCTGCCCCGGGACCGGCCCCGCTATCTGATGGGGGTGGGCAAGCCGATCGACCTGGTCGAGGCGGTGTATCGCGGCGTGGACATGTTCGACTGCGTCCTGCCGACCCGCGCCGGGCGCCACGGCCAGGCCTGGACCTGGGACGGGCCGATCAACATCAAGAACGCCCGCTTCGCCGAGGATCAGGACCCGCTGGACATGGGCGTGCCCTGCCCGGCCTCCAACGCCTATTCAAAGGCTTATCTGCATCATCTGATCCGCGCCGACGAGATTCTCGGCAAGATGCTGCTGAGCTGGCACAACATCGCCTTCTTCCAGGCGCTGACGGCGGCCATGCGCGCGGCCATCGCCGAGGGCCGGTTCGAGACGTTCCGACGCGACTTCCGCGCCCGGCACCTGAAGACCTAGCGTCGGCGGGGCGTGAAACCGGCCGGAGCCGCCGGCGGAGCGCAGTTGCGCTGCATGCCCACGCCCTTCAGGAATGAGCGACGGCGCAAGCCCGCCTGAATCGCCGATTGGACACGCTTGCTGTGCGCGTCGGCGCCGGTCAGGCGACGCACCCAACTGCGTGCCGGAATGAAGTCGGTCACCGTGCCCCGCACGGCGTCCAGCGTGGCCCCGGCGGCGGCGTCGGCGGCCCGCTCGCTCATCAGCGTGCCGTCGTCCGTCGGCGCGGCGTCCGTATCCGGCCCCAAGGCCTCGTCCAGGCGGCGAATTTCAGCGGCGATCACCGAACATCGCGTCATGTTGCGCAGGTCATAGGGATTGGATTCCGCCTGCAGAAGAACCGTCGGAATCTCCTGACGCCGGAGATTCAGATCCTCCAGCGGGGCGGCGACCGCGTCGCCCAGACCCGCGCCGACCTGATCCACCCCCTCGCGCGCGGAGGCTCCGGCGTTACAGCCGACCAGCAGCAGGGAGACGGCGACGGCGGGCAAGGACATCTGGCGCATGCCCCTGTTAAATCACGCCCCGCGCATCAAAGCCAAGCGCCAGCCCGAACCTCAGATAGGCAGGACCGTCGAATACTTCACCTGACTGAGCGCGAAGTGGGACGCCGCCGTGGCGACGTTGGGATGGTTCAGCAGCTCGCGCATGAGAAAGCGCTCATAGCCGGCGACGTCGGCGACCACGATCCGCAACAGATAGTCCCACTCTCCGGACATGGAGTGAGCCTCCATCACCTCCGGCTTGGTCTGCAGGAAACTCTCGAAGGCCTGGCGGTCGTCCGGCGCATGGGAACGCATGCGCAACTGGCACATGACATTGACGCTACGCCCGACCTTCTCGGGGTCCACGAGGCGGACGGCGGCCAGGAGGACGCCCGCTTCCTCCAGGGCCCGCACCCGCCGCCAGCAGGACGCGGACGAGGTCCCGACCTTCTCGGCCAGAGCCGCATGACTCAGGGCCGCATCCGTCTGCAGCACGGCCAGTATTTTTCGATCCACCGGATCAAGCGTAATATCGTTCAAAATCCGCCTCCTTCTGAAACGCCTGGCTCTTCATAGGCCCCCTGACGCAAAATTTTGAAAGGAAATCGCACGGCATGACGGGCAGTCTGGCGGCTGAGGCGGAAGGGAGCTTCGCCATGACCGCACAGACAACGACTCCGTCTCCGCACGCCGTCTCGGACAGGCCTGCCCTGCGGACCTGGTGCGCTTCCACGCCTGAGCCGCCCGCTTTGCGCCGCCCGCTCAACAAAGGCCCGACCGACGCGGCGCCGTCGCGCGTCCGGCCGCGTTTCATCCCGGCGTTCGACGCCGTCCTGTCCCAATGACCCTTTCCATTTGAGAGCAGAGCTTCCGATGTCCATCACCCCTGAAAACCCCATCGGCCTCGACGGCTTCGAGTTCGTCGAGTTCACCAGTCCCGATCCGGCGGCGATGAAGGCCCTGATCGAGCAGCTGGGCTTCGTCGCCACCCACACCCACCCGACCAAGGACATCGTGCGCTACAAGCAGGGCCGCACCAATCTGCTGGTCAACAGCGAGCCGACCGGCCAGGCCGCCGATTTCCGCGCCGCCCACGGCCCCTCGGCCAGCGGCATGGCCTTCCGCGTCGCCGACGCCGCCCAGGCCTATGAGCTGGCCCTGTCGCGCGGCGCCAAGGCGGCGGACGCCTCGGTGGGCGCCCTGGGCGCGGAAGCCAAGGTGCTGCAGGGGATCGGCGGCTCCTATCTTTACCTGGTGGACCGGCACGGGGCGAAGGGCTCGCTCTATGACGACTGGAACGCCATTCCCGGCTGGCGCGAGGCCGAGGCGGCCAACAGCGTCGGCCTGGATCTGCTGGACCACCTGACCCACAACGTGCGGCGCGGCGAGATGCGCACATGGTCCAGCTTCTACAACCAGATCTTCGGCTTCGAGGAGCAGAAGTATTTCGACATCAAGGGTCAGGCCACGGGCCTCTTCTCCCAGGCCATGATCGCCCCTGACAAGGCGATCCGCATCCCGCTGAACGAGAGCCAGGACGACAAGTCCCAGATCGAGGAGTTCATCCGCCAGTACAACGGCGAGGGCATCCAGCACCTGGCGATGACGACCGACAACATCTACGAGACGGTCGAGAAGCTGCGCGCCCGGGGCGTCAAGCTGCAGGACACCATCGAGACCTATTACGAGTTGGTCGACAAGCGCGTGCCCGGCCACGACGAGGACCTGGAGCGGCTGAAGAAGAACCGCATCCTGATCGACGGCGCCGTGGGCGAGGAAGGCCTGCTGCTGCAGATCTTCACCGACAACCTGTTCGGTCCGATCTTCTTCGAGATCATCCAGCGCAAGGGCAACGAAGGCTTCGGCAACGGCAACTTCCAGGCCCTGTTCGAGTCCATCGAGCTGGACCAGATCCGTCGCGGCGTCATCACGGTCGACGCCTGATGTCGGCGGTCGGGGACGGGTCCTGCCTATCTCGTCCCCGACCACGCTCTCCAAATCCTCAGCTTCTCTCGCAGGACCTCGCCATGTCGTCTGCTCGATCCAAAGCGCCCGCCTATCAGAGCGGCTTCGCCAACCACTTCGCCACCGAGGCGGCGCCGGGCGCCCTGCCGGTGGGGCGCAACTCGCCGCAGCGTCCGGCGCTGGGCCTCTACGCCGAACAGCTGTCGGGCGCGGCCTTCACCGCCCCGCGCGCCCACAACCTGCGCAGCTGGCTCTATCGCCTGCGGCCCTCGGCCCAGCACGGGCCCTATCGGCCGTTCGCGCAGGGCCGGGTGCGCTCGGGCCCCTTCGCCGAGACCCCGCCCAATCCCAACCGCATGCGCTGGGATCCCCTGCCCATGCCGGACCAGCCGACCGACTGGGTCGAGGGGCTGACCACCTACGGCGGCAACGGCGACGCCGATTCCGGGACGGGGGTGGGCGTCCACCTCTATGTCGCCAACCGCTCCATGGTCGATCGCGTCTTCTACGACGCCGACGGCGAGCTGCTGATCGTGCCGCAGCAGGGGACGCAGCGCTTCGTCACCGAGATGGGCGTGATCGAGGCGGCGCCGGGCCATGTGGTCGTCATCCCGCGCGGCGTGCGCTTCCGCGTCGAGGTGGACGGCGAGGTCAGGGGCTATGTCTGCGAGAACTACGGCGCGCCCTTCCGCCTGCCGGACCTGGGGCCGATCGGCGCCAACGGCCTGGCCAATCCGCGCGATTTCGAGACGCCCGTCGCCTGGTATGAGGACGTGGATCGTCCGACCCAGTGCGTTCAGAAATACGGCGGCAAGCTGTGGGCCACCACCTTCGACCACAGTCCGCTGGACGTGGTCGCCTGGCACGGCAACTACGCCCCCTATCGCTATGACACGGCGCGGTTCAACACCATCGGCACGGTCAGCTTCGACCACCCCGATCCGTCGATCTTCACCGTCCTGACCAGTCCGTCGGACACGCCGGGGACGGCCAACTGCGACTTCGTCATCTTCCCGCCGCGCTGGATGGTGGCCGAGGACACCTTCCGCCCGCCGTGGTTCCACCGCAACGTCATGAGCGAGTTCATGGGGCTGATCCTCGGCGAATACGACGCCAAGGCGGGCGGCTTCGCCCCCGGCGG
>JAFKFS010000065.1 GCA_017308115.1 Bordetella sp. | reverse complement strand
ATCCCACGTTCACCGATCCGAAGACCGGTTACATGGTATGTCTTTTCAAAAAGACCGCAGTTGTCAGTGTCGACTGATGAACCCCGAAGGGTTCTCGCCAGGACACCGCCGCCTGCGTTTCTCTTTCCAGATCAACGATTTCAAAGACCGGAGGCCGTAACCTCGTCAGACCGTTTAGCGCCGGGTCCGCGGCGGAGGCGGCTATCTAGCCGCCCCGGTTTTCGGTGTCAAGCCGTTCTTTTTAAAGAACTTCTTTTTCACCAGACCGCTCCGGGAGGAACGGCGGAGGCGGCTATCTAGTGAGAGCCGATCCCCTTGTCAACCAGGCCTTTCAGCCTTTCTGCTTTTTCCGAAACCGAAGCTCCGAAGGCCGCAGCAAACCGCCGGGAAAACCGAGAGGCTGATTGAAGCGCGGAAACTAACCGATCCAGACAACCGAGGCAAGATGCTTTTTCAAACACCCGCCCCAGACAAAACCCCGAAAACCTTGTCTCCGAAGCCCGCCGGGCCAGCCCGTCTCCGAGCGAGGCGGCCATATACGAACCGCCTTCACACAGGGCAAGCGTCTTTTCACAAAAAGTCCAAGAATCTCAACAAACCCGAGTCGCTCAGGCGCCGCCCCGCAGCCGCCCTCGCGTATGCGCGCGTTTTTGTTTGTTCGGGACCGAGGCCCGAGGGGATGGAATTTTCACCCCTCTTCCTCGAGTTGGGGGCGAATTTTATCGCTCGATCGCCGATGGACTCCATTTCGGCGGTGCTTTCTTCCACATTTCTCTTCAGGGCGGTTGCGCCGCAACATTTAGCGAGGCATAAGAGCGCCAGTTCGAAAGGTCTGTCCTTGTCCCACCGCGCCGTCATCGCTGCGATCCTGAGCCCCGCGCAAGCGGCGGCCGATCTGCGCATGCTGTCGCTGGGCGTACTCCTTCTTTCGGTAATTCTTATTCCGCTCAGCCGAGCGGCGTGGATGCCTGCGACCTGACCTGAACCCAGCCAGTTTCGCCCATTCACCCCGCTCCGCCCCGGACGCGGGGTTTTTCATGCGCCCGCCCTGCTACGGTCAGACAAGAAGTTCCAAGAATACGATGACGAAGACCCCCGACAGCACGAAACGACCCAATGCGCGCAGTTCCGCCATCACCGAGGGCCCGAACCGGGCGGCGGCGCGGTCCTATCTGCGCGCGGCGGGCATGCAGGACGCCGACTTCGACAAGCCGATGATCGGCATCGTCAACACCTGGTCGACCGTCACCCCCTGCAACATGCACCTGGACCGGCTGGCCAGGGACGTGCGGGCCGGGATCATCGCGGCGGGCGGCTATCCGGTCGATTTCAACACCATCGTCGTCACCGATGGCATCTCCATGGGCACGGCGGGGATGAAGGCTTCGCTGATCAGCCGCGAAGTCGTCGCCGATTCCATCGAACTGGCCATCGAGGGGCATCAGCTGGACGGCGTCGTCTGCATCGTCGGCTGCGACAAGACCATCCCGGCGGCGGCCATGGCCCTGGCCCGCATGGATATCCCCGGCCTGGTCTATTACGGCGGCACCATCCTGCCCGGCCGCATCGGCGAGAAGGAGGTCTCGGTCCAGGAGGTCTTCGAGGCCATCGGCGCCCACGCCGCCGGTTCTCTGGACGATGCGGGCCTGAAGGCGGTCGAGAGCGCGGTCTGTCCCGGCGCCGGGGCCTGCGGCGGCCAGTTCACCGCCAACACCATGGCCATGGCCCTGTCGATGATGGGAATCAGCCCCATGGGCGCCAACGACGTGCCCGCCGTCGATCCGGCCAAGGCCGCCGAGGGCGAACGCTGCGGCCGCCTGATCGTCGAGCGCGTCTTCGCCGGCGACACCGCCCGCAAATACATCACCAAGGCCAGTCTGAAGAACGCCGCCGTCGCCGTCTCGGCCTCGGGCGGATCGACCAACGCCGTCATGCACCTGACCGCCATCGCGGCCGAGGCGGGCGTCGACTTCGGCGTGGAGGACTGCCACCAGGCCTGCGTCGAGGCGCCGGTCATCTGCGACCTGAAGCCCGGCGGGCGTTTCCTGGCCTCGCACCTGTATGCGGCGGGCGGCACGCGCCTGGTCGCCCAGCGGCTGGCCGAGGCGGGCAAGATCGCCAACGTCCCCACCGTCTCAGGCCGCAGCCTGTTCGCCGAAGCCGGCGACGCCGAGGAGCAGCCCGGCCAGCAGGTCGTCGCCGGCTTCGAAGCGCCGGTCATGGCGCGCGGCTCCTACGCCGTCATCTACGGCGACGTCGCGCCGGAGGGCGCGGTGATCAAGCTGACCGGCCACAAGGTCGATCGCTTCGAAGGCCCCGCCGCCGTGTTCGACTGCGAAGAAGACGCCTTCCACGCGGTTCAGGACGGCTCGGTCGGCGAAGGCGACGTCATCATCATCCGCTACGAAGGCCCCAAGGGCGGCCCCGGCATGCGCGAGATGCTGCAGGTCACCGCCGCCCTGAAGGGCCGCAAGGTCGAGAACGTCGCCCTGCTGACCGACGGCCGCTTCTCGGGCGCCTCCTACGGCTTCGTCGCCGGGCACGTCTCGCCCGAGGCGGCCGTCGGCGGCCCCATTGCTCTCATTCGCGATGGCGATCCGATCGTCATCGACGTCACCAACCGAAGGATCGACGTGCTCGTCGATCTGGAGGCGCGCCGGGCGGACTTCGCCCCCAACCGGGTCCGTCCGGCGCAAGGCGTCTTCGCAAAGTACCGCGCCGCCGTCGCCTCCGCCTCGCAAGGGGCCGTGACCATTCCCAATCCCCCGCCGGCCCAGATCCCCGCCGACCTGACCGCCCGCAACGCCGAAACCGTCGCCTCCTGAGGACCCTCCCATGGCCATCACCATCTACACCAATGAAGACATCAAGCCGGGCGCCATCGCCGGCCAGCGCATCGCCGTCATCGGCTACGGCTCGCAAGGGCGCGCCCACGCCCAGAACCTGAAGGATTCGGGCCACGACGTGATCGTCGGCGTGCGCCAGGGCGGCACGGGCTGGAAACATGCGACCGAGGACGGCCTGGCTACCGCCGAGCCCGCCGAGGCCGTTCGCGGCGCCGACATCATCGCCATCCTGACGCCCGACATGATCCAGAACGAGGTCTATCGCGACGTCATCGAGCCGAACGCCAAGCCGGGCGCCGCCCTGCTGTTCGCCCACGGCTTCTCCATCATCTACGGCCGCATCGCCCCGCGCGACGACATGGACGTCATCCTGGTCGCGCCCAAGGGTCCGGGCGATCTGGTCCGCCGCGAGTTCGCGCGCGGCCGGGGCGTCCCCTCGCTGTTCGCCATCGAGAAGGACGCGACCGGCAAGGCGCGCGACCGCGCCATGGGCTACGCCAAGGGCATCGGCGGCGCGACCGGCGGCCTGCTGGAGACCTCCTTCCGCGAAGAGACCGAGACCGACCTGTTCGGCGAACAGGCCGTCCTGTGCGGCGGCGCCAAGGAGTTGGTCATCTCGGGCTTCAACACCCTGGTCGAGGCCGGCTACCAGCCCGAGATCGCCTATTTCGAATGCCTGCACGAGCTGAAGCTGATCGTGGACCTGTTCTACGAGGGCGGCATCTCCAAGATGCACCACTTCATCTCGGAAACGGCCAAGTGGGGCGCCGTGGCCTCGGGTCCGCGCGTCATCACCGACGAGACCCGCGCCCGCATGAAGGAGGTCCTGACCGAGATCCAGGACGGAACCTTCGCCCGCGAATGGATCGCCGAGAACGAGGCGGGCAAGCCGAAGTACGAGGCCCTGCTGGAGGCCGACCGCAACAGCCCGATCGAACAGGTCGGCGCCCGTCTGCGCGACCGCATGGCCTGGCTGCAGGCCGCCAAGCCGGCCGCCGCCTGACCCTCTGTATATATAAAGAGAGACTGATCCGATGAGCGCCGCCGCGCCCGCCCTGAAAACCGCTTCCGCCCCGGCCGTCACGACCGGCGCGCGCCTGCTCGTCTCCAGCCTGGAGCGGATGGGCGTGGAGGTGGTGTTCGGCTATCCCGGCGGCGCCATCATGCCGATCTACGACGCCCTGACCGGCTCGTCGCTGAAGCATATCCTGGTGCGCCACGAACAGGCCGCCGCCTTCGCCGCCGACGCCTACGCCCGGCTGAGCGGCAGGGTCGGGGTCTGCATGGCCACCTCCGGCCCCGGCGCCACCAATCTGATCACCGGCATCGCCAACGCCATGATGGATTCGGCGCCGATGGTCTGCATCACCGGCAATGTCCCCCAAGGGGTCATGGGCACCGACGCCTTCCAGGAGATCGACATCCTGGGCGTCACCCTGCCGATCGTGAAACACTCCATCCTGGTCCGCGACGCCGCCGAGATCCCGGCCGCGATCGAGCAGGCCTTCCACATCGCCGCCTCGGGCCGCCCCGGCCCGGTGCTGGTCGACCTGCCCAAGGACGTCCAGTTCGCCGAAACGGCCGCCCCGTTCGGCTTCAACATTCCCAATGAGACGACTGAGGCCGATCCCGACGCCATCGCCGAGGCCGAGCGCATGATCCGCGCCGCCGAGCGCCCGCTGATCTATGTGGGCGGCGGGGTGAAGATCGGCCGCGCGACCGAGGCCCTGCGCGCCTTCGCCGAGGCCACGGGGATTCCCGCCGTCTCGACCCTGAACGCCCTGGGCACGGTGCCGACCGATGCGCCGGGCTTCCTGGGGATGCTGGGCATGCACGGCACGCGCGCCGCCAATGAGGCGGTCCAGGCGTCCGACCTGCTGATCGTCATGGGCGCCCGTTTCGACGACCGCGCCACCGGCAAGCTGGCCGAGTTCGCCCCCCACGCCCGCGTCGTCCACTTCGACGTCGACGCCTCGGAGATCGGCAAGCTGCGCGAGACCCACGTCGCCGTCGGCGGCGAGATCCGCCCGGCCATCGAGGCCCTGACCGCGCGCATGGCCGCCGCTCCTCTGGCCATCGACCCATGGGTCATCCGCTGCGCCTCGGCGGCCGCGCGCCACGCCGCCCGCTATGACGCGCCGGGCGAAGGCGTCTATGCGCCCGCCCTGCTGAAGCAACTGTCCGAGATGGCGGGCGACCGCTTCGTCGCCGCCTGCGACGTCGGCCAGCATCAGATGTGGGCCGCCCAGCACTGCCGCTTCGCCCGGCCCGAGGCCCACATCACCTCGGGCGGCCTGGGGGCCATGGGCTTCGGCCTGCCCGCCGGCCTGGGCGCCCAGATGGCCGACCCGGACGCGGTCGTCGTCACCATCGCGGGCGACGGCGGCTTCATGATGAACATCCAGGAGCTGGCCACCCTGCGCCGCTACGGCGTGCCGCTGAAGATCGTCCTGCTGGACAACTCTTCGCTGGGCCTGGTGCGCCAGTGGCAGGAGCTGTTCTTCGAAGAGAACTATTCCGAGATCGACCTGTCCGACAATCCGGACTTCGTGAAGGTGGCCGAGGCCTTCGGCGTCGAGGCCTTCCGCATCGACCGCCGCGACCAGGTCGAAGCCGGCCTGGCCCGCCTGCTGGCCGCCGAAGGCGCCTGCCTGGCCCACGTCGTCATCGACCCCAGGGAAAACGTCTGGCCGCTGGTCCCGCCGGGCAAGAGCAACGCTGAAATGATGGAAGGCGCATGAGCATGAGCGACACCATTCACATCCACATCGACCGGGCCGACGGCTCGCTTCAGCGTCTCATCGGCCTGGTGGAGCGCCGCGGCTTCCACATCGACGGCATCAACATGGCCGATGAAGGCGCGATGCGCCGCATCGCCCTGACCGTTCGCGGGCGCGACGCCGCCCGCTCCATCGACAACCTGGGCCGACAGATCGACCGCCTGTTCGGCGTCGCGCGCATCCAGACCCAGTCCTTCCAGTCCGAGGCTGCGTAATGTCCCGAGTATCACGCGTATCCAGAACCGCCGAAATCGCGGCGTCCGACCCGAACCGCGTCATCGTCTTCGACACCACCCTGCGCGACGGCGAGCAGGCGCCGGGCTTCTCCATGTCGGCCGAGGCCAAGCTGAAGATGGCCCATGTCCTGCGCGACCTGGGCGTGGACGTGATCGAGGCCGG
>JAFKFS010000064.1 GCA_017308115.1 Bordetella sp. | reverse complement strand
AGGCGGGCGAACGCCGCCCAGCCGTCGTTGACTTCCCAGTTCCAGTTGTGGCCGGTCGTCGACGATTCCGTGTTGATGTCGTCGATGATGTGGTAGCCCGCGTCGATCGCGCCGTACCAGCCATCGGGCTCCGCCGATGCGGCGCCGGCGGACAGGGCCAGGGCGGCCGCCGCGCTCGACGCCAGGATCAAACTCTTGACACGCATGGAATGCGGCCCTCCGAGGTCTGTTGACAAGTGGGCGACGAGAAAAGTCACCTGCGGCGTCCCTACCAGCGTTGCCATTTCCGGTCGAGCATTAAAGGCGCCGAAGTCACAGGTAATTTAAGAATAGTGGCTCGAGCGCTACAGAAATAAACAGCGGGTAAACGGCAAGGGCGCCTGAGCCCCTTGACCTGTGGGCCGGCCTGTCGTCCACATCCGCCCCACTGCGACGACGTATCGGACACCATGGCTTCCATCTGCATTGACGGCTTCAATCTGGCGCTGGCGAAGGGGTCCGGCATCGCCACCTACGGGCGAAACCTCCTGCTCAACGCACGCGAAATAGGCTTGGGCACCCAGGCGCTGTACGGGCCGGCGGCCCCTCGCCGCAACAGCGACGTCGTCAATGAAACCGCCCTGACCGACGCCGAAAGACCGCCGGAAAAGCTCAACCGCAAGAAGAAGATGCAGCGCTTCCGCGACACCTATCTGTCGCGTTTCGGTCGCGAGGCCCATGCCATCCTGCCTTCGGGCGAGGTGATCTGGCCCAGCCGCGGGGGCGGCCGACCGGCGGCGGACCGCTTCTGGGCGGCGCAGAACCTGTTCCTGACCGCCAACCGCTGCTTCGCCGCCTACGGCAAGGAGACGCCGGTGCGCTTCGAGGCCACGGCCGAGGCGCCGGCGCCCGACGTGATGCACTGGACGGCCGCCCTGCCCCTCCACGCCCGGGGCGTCCCGAACCTCTACACCATCCACGACCTGATCCCGCTGCGCCTGCCGCACACCACGATGGACGACAAGGCGGTCTATATGAAACTGTGCCAGGCCGTGGCCGCGCGCGCGGACCATATCGCCGTCGTTTCGGAAACCACGCGCCAGGACGTCATCCGCCTGCTGGGCGTGTCCGAAGACCGCGTCACCAACACCTACCAGGCGGTCGATCTTCCCCCCGCCCTCACCTCGCGCTCTCAGGCGGAGGTGGCGCTGGAGCTGGAGGGCGTCTTCAATCTGGGCTGGAAGGACTACTTCCTGCACTTCGGCGCCATCGAACCCAAGAAGAACCTGGGGCGCATCGTCGAGGCCTACCTGGCCTCGGGCAGCAGGACGCCTCTGGTCATCATCGGCGGCCGCGCCTGGCTGGACGAGGGCGAGACCGCCCTGCTCAACCAGGTCAAGCGCGACGGCGGCCCCAGCGCCGAGCGCATCCGCCAGTATGAATACATGCCCTTCTCCATGCTGGTCAGCCTGATCCGCGGGGCCAAGGCCACCCTGTTCCCGTCGTTGTACGAGGGGTTCGGCCTGCCGGTGCTGGAATCCATGGCCCTGTCGACGGCGGTGCTCACCTCGACCGGCGGCTCCCTGCCCGAAGTGGCCGGCGACGCGGCCGTGATCGTCGATCCCTATGACGTTCAGGCCCTCACCCGCGGGCTCCAGGCCCTGGACGCGGACGACGCCCTGCGCGCCGACCTGGAGACGCGCGGCCTGGCGCAGGCCGCGAAATTCACGCCCGCCGCCTATCAGGCGCGCCTGCGCGATCTGTACGGCAAGGTCGGCCTGACGATCGCCTGAGCCATGACCGCCCCCCTTCCGCCACAGCGCCTGAGCCACCTTCAGCGGCTGGAGGCCGAAAGCATCCACATCCTGCGCGAGGTGGCCGCCGAATGCGCGCGCCCCGTGCTGCTCTATTCGATCGGAAAGGACTCGGCCGCCCTGCTGCATCTGGCGCGCAAGGCCTTCCATCCCGCCCCGCCGCCCTTCCCCCTGCTGCATGTCGACACGACGTGGAAGTTCCAGGCCATGTACGCCCTGCGCGACCGCATGGCCGCCGAGAGCGGCATGGAGTTGATCGTCCACAAGAACCCCGAGGCGGTCGCGCGCGGCGTCAATCCCTTTGACCATGGCTCGGCCGTTCATACCGATCTTTGGAAGACGCAGGGACTGAAGCAGGCGCTGGACCTGCACCACTTCGACGCCGCGATCGGCGGGGCGCGCCGCGACGAAGAGGCCAGCCGGGCCAAGGAGCGCGTCTTCTCCTTCCGCGGCCCCGGCCATCGCTGGGACCCGCGCCGCCAGCGCCCGGAGTTGTGGAGCCTCTACAATCCGCGCGTCGCGCCGGGCGAGACCATGCGGGTCTTCCCCCTGTCGAACTGGACCGAGCTGGACGTGTGGGACTACATCGCCGCCGAGGACATCCCGGTCGTCGATCTCTACTTCGCCGCGCCGCGCCCGGTCGTGCAACGCGAAGGCGCGCTGATCGTGGTCGATGACGCGCGGATGCGCCTGCGGCCCGGGGAAAGTCCGCAAACCCGCACGGTGCGCTTCCGCACCCTGGGCTGCTATCCCCTGTCCGGCGCGATCGAGAGCGAAGCCGCCACCCTGGAGGCCGTCATCGCCGAGATGCGCGCGTCGCGCAGTTCCGAGCGGCAGGGACGCCTGATCGATCGCGACCAGGCCGGGTCGATGGAACGCAAGAAGCAGGAGGGCTATTTTTGACCGCCCCCGCCCCGGAAAACACCTCCTCCTCCCAGCGCGACCTCCTGCGCTTCATCACCTGCGGCTCGGTGGACGACGGCAAGTCGACCCTGATCGGCCGCCTGCTGTACGACCTCGGCGCCGTGCCCGACGACCAGATCGCCGCCCTGACCGATGCGGACGGGCGGCTGGACGTCTCCCTGCTGGTCGACGGCCTGCTGGCCGAGCGCGAGCAGGGCATCACCATCGACGTGGCCTATCGCTACTTCTCGACGGCGCGGCGCAGCTTCATCGTCGCCGATACGCCGGGCCATGAGCAGTACACCCGCAACATGGCCACCGGCGCCTCCACCGCCGACGCCGCCGTCATCCTCGTCGATGCGCGCAAGGGCGTCCTGACCCAGACGCGCCGCCACGCGCACATCCTGGCCCTGATGGGGGTGCGCCAGGTCATTGTCGCGGTCACCAAGATGGATCTGGTCGGCTGGTCCCAGGCGGTCTTCGACCCCATCGCCGCCGCGTTCGGCGCATACGCCGCGCAGTTGGGGCTGGAGGCCGCCTCCGTTCCGGTTTCCGGCGCCACGGGCGAGAACCTCGCGCGACGCGGCCAGGATTGCGCCTGGTACGACGGGCCGACCCTGCTGGAGAGGCTGGAGACCCTCGCCCCCCTGTCGGAAGGCCGTGACCTGCCGTTCCGCATGGCCGTGCAGGGCGTGATCCGGCCGCATCTGGACTTCCGCGGCTACACGGGGCGGATCTGCGGCGGAGAGATCAGGCCGGGCGACGCCGTGCGCGCCCTGCCGTCCGGCGTGACGACGACGGTCTCGCGCGTGCTGGCCCCGAGCGGGGACGCCGCCCAGGCCGGCGCCGGCCAGTCCATCGTACTGACCCTGGCCGACGAGATCGACCTGGCGCGCGGCGACGTCCTGTGCGCCGCCGGCGCGCCGCTGGAAACCGCCGACCAGTTCGAGGCCGCCGTCGTCTGGATGGCCGAGGCCCCGCTGCTGCCGGGACGACAGTACGACCTGAAGCTGGGCGCGCGGACGGTCCCGGCCTCGGTCACGGACATCCGCCACAAGGTCAACGTCAACACCCTGGAGTCCCTGGCGGCGCGGACGCTGGAGTTGAACGACATCGGCGTCTGCCATCTGTCGCTGGGCGCCGATATCGCCTTCGCCCCCTATGACGAAGACCGCGAGATGGGCGGCTTCATCCTGATCGACCGGATCAGCCAGGCCACCGTCGGCGCGGGCATGATCCGCTTCGCCCTGCGCCGCGCCCACAACATCCATCGCCAGCCGATCAGGGTCGATCGCGCCCGCCGCGCCGCCCTGAAAGGCCAGCAACCCGCCGTCCTGTGGTTCACCGGCCTGTCCGGCGCCGGCAAGTCGACCATCGCCAACCTGGTCGAGGAGCGGCTGGCCGCCGAGGGGCGCCACACCTATCTGATCGACGGCGACAACCTGCGCCACGGCCTGAGCCGCGACCTGGGCTTCACCGAGGCCGACCGGGTCGAGAACATCCGCCGCGCCGCCGAGGCCGCCAAGATGATGGCGGACGCGGGCCTGATCGTCCTGGTCTGCCTGATCTCCCCGTTCCGCGCCGAGCGGGCGATGGCGCGGGAGATGATGGGCGACGTCCGCTTCCTGGAGATCTTCGTCGACGCCCCGCTTGAGGTCGCCGAAGCCCGCGACGCCAAGGGCCTCTACGCCAAGGCCCGGCGCGGCGAACTGACGAACTTCACCGGCATCGACAGCCCCTATGAAGCGCCGGAGACGGCCGACGCCCATATCCGCACGGACAGGATGTCGGAGCCCGAGGCGGCCAGGGCCGTTCTCGACGCGCTGAGTCGATCGACGATCTAGAGTCTCGCCCTGCGTCGCCGTCGCCCCTTGTCTGGCCCGGCGCGACATGATCAGATGACACGAAGGGAGACAATCATGGAACTCATTGATCGATCAGAGCAATATGTCGATGAGAATGGGTTTGTCGATGTCCATCGTCTCATTCAAGCCTACAGCCATGATGAGCACGCGACCCGCGCCGACAACTACTTTCGCGGCATAGACAATCCTTGGTCTCACGTACTGAGAAAACCCTTCTCAAACCTGCATGAGACCCCGCCGACCCTTTCGGGAATCTCGTCCCTTCTGCAGATGCTTCAACCCAGGCCAGGCGACGTCGTAGTCGATTTCGGTTGCGGAACCGGCTGGCTTTCCCAGGCCCTGGGCCTGCTGGGATGTCGGCCCATCGGCCTCGATATTTCTCAGGAAGCCCTGTCGATCGCCCGCGCGGCCGTCGCCGAGCACCCCTATCTGTCACAGCGCGACATCCGCTTCGAAACCATAACCGAAGCCGGCATCCCCCTGCCGGACGCCTCCGTCGACCGGGTGATCTGCTTCGACAGCTTCCACCATGTGGCTGATCAGGCGATGTATATTCGCGAGTTCCATCGCATCCTGAAGCCCGGCGGCATGGCCGGCCTGCACGAACCAGGCCCCAATCATTCCTCCACGCCCATGTCGCAATATGAGATGCGGCAGTTCGCTGTGATCGAGAACGACATTGTCATAGAGGACATCGCCGCCATCGCAGCGGAAGTCGGCTTTGAAGATTTCCGAATGGCGCTGTTCACCGACATCCCGCTGACGCTGTCCCTCGAAGAATACAAGGACATGCAAGACCGTCCCAACCGGTCCGTCGTGGATATCGGCGCCTTCGTCATCGAGAACAACAGGAACCGACGCGTCTTCACCTTCCGCAAGCCCGGCGCAGAGCGACTGGACAGCCGCACGCGGGAAGGGTTCCTCGGGACCGTCGAGAGGGTTTCCGCGGCCGGGAGCCCGAAGGACTCCGTGCGCATCCTCATCACGAACACGGGTCAGGGCAGCTGGCTCGCCTCGGGCGTCGAACCCGGCTGCGTGAACATCGGGCTGAAGGCGTTCGACGCCG
>JAFKFS010000063.1 GCA_017308115.1 Bordetella sp. | reverse complement strand
CTTCGCGTTGAGCCTTGGCCGTGTTCTTGGCCTTCTTAACGCCAGCGCCCAGCTGAAGGGCGACGTAGCCGTCGCGCTCCTTGGTACGTTGGCCGACGACTTGGCAGCCGTCGAGCTGGAGCACAGTGACCGGAACGTGTGCGCCGTCATCGGCGAACACGCGGGTCATCCCCAGCTTCTTGGCGATCACGCCCGTGCGCATGTCGGATCCCGCCTCTTTCTTTCTTAGATCTTGATCTCGACGTCCACGCCGGCGGACAGGTCGAGCTTCATGAGCGCGTCCACGGTCTGCGGGGTGGGGTCGACGATGTCGAGCACGCGCTTGTGCGTGCGGATTTCAAACTGCTCGCGCGACTTCTTGTCGACGTGCGGCGAGCGGTTCACGGTGAACTTTTCGATCAGGGTCGGCAACGGGATCGGACCGCGAACGGTCGCGCCCGTGCGCTTGGCGGTGTTGACGATTTCGCGCGTCGAAAAGTCGAGGACGCGATGATCGAAGGCCTTGAGCCTGATGCGGATGCTTTGATCCATATCGGTTGTTATTCCCATGCGGCCGGAGCCGCGTCCCTGTGAACCATTTCAAAGACCGAAGCCTCGGGACGAAAACTCATCCCCAGGAAACGCAAATCCGCAAAAACGATCGGCCCACGCAGTCCCCCGCGAAGGCCGTAAGTTCCCAAGAAGCTGCAAAGAACAGTAACTTAGGTCGTTCCTGCGGACCGCGTCTGCACCCGAAAGTGCACAGCCGGTCCAACAAGAGGGGCGCTTATGCCCTCCGATTCCGTTTCCGTCAAGCGCGGAAATCCCCGCCCCGTCAGGGTTTGCGACTCACCGCCCGCGCTGACCCCTGAAACGATGCGGCGCAACATAACACGGGCTGATTGTTAGGGACTACGGCCAGAAAGCGGCCACATGAACACCTTCGAAAGGCGCCGCCGCAAAGCTCGCCGCAAAGAGACGCAGTTATGCCTCAATGCGTCTCTTTTCAGCAACATCGGCTCTCACACGACGGTTTCATGACATGTTTGTTACGGCGAACCGCCAAACCGCGACCTATGTCTCGCCCACCGCCGGACCGGCTCAGCCTGTCGGCGGCAGTACATAAGGACAAGAAAATGAAAACCGTCTTTCTCGCTTCGGTCGCCGCCGCGACCCTGGTCGCCGCTCCCGCCTTCGCCCAGAACGCCGTCGGCTCGGTTGGCGTCGCCTATAACTACGCCGACGTCGAAGGCGTCGATGTGAACCGCGGCGTCATCGACGGCACGGTCGCCTCGCCGGTGTTCGGCGACTGGACCGTCACCTTCAACGCCGAGGGCGCCTATACGGACGTCGACGGCGCGGGCGACGAAACCACCCTGGCCGGCGCCGTGCACCTGTCGAAGAAGATCGAGGACATGCGCTTCGGCGCCTTCTACGGCGCGTCCGAACTGGGCGCCACGACGCTGAACACCTTCGGCCTGGAAGGCCAGAAGTACCTGGACCGCGCCACCCTGACGGGCGTCGTCTCCTACGGCACGGCCGCTGACGCCGACATCTGGACCGTGGCCGGCGACGCCGCCTTCTACGCCACGCCGCAACTGCGCCTGAGCGGCGGCGCGGCCTACACCAACGTCGACGCCGACAACGTCTTCATCGGCGCCGGCGACGTGGACGCCTGGTCGGCCGGCGTGGCGGCTGAGTACCAGTTCGCCAACTCGCCCTACTCGGTCTTCGGCGGCTACGACTACGTCAAGTCCTCGGACCTGGACGTGGACGCCAACGTCTTCAAGATCGGCATGCGCTACAGCTTCGGCGGCGGTCTGCAAGCCCGCGACCAAGCCGGCGCCAACCTGGGCCGCACGCACAACGGCGTCGCCGCCCTGTTCGGCAACTAAGCCGTCCCTGCGGTCCCAAGGGGCCGCCAGGAACAAGGAAGCCCCGGCGGAGCGATCCGCCGGGGCTTTTGCTTGGTCCCAGTCCGACGACGTCCCGCCAGGAGAAAGGCCCAGGGGGTTCCACGCTCCCGGGCCTTCCTCCTTGGGTTTCTCCCGGCCTCAGCGGCCGATTCGAAGGTCGCCCGATCCCACGATCGAGCGCGAGACCCGGCCGGTCGCCTGGGCGACCCTCACGTCGCCCGAGCCGGCGATGGCCACGGAGACGTCGCCGGCCGTGCCGCCGAAACGCACATCGCCCGAGCCCCCGATCGAGACTTTCAGGGTCGGGGCGCGGCCGTCGCGCACCCGCACGCCGCCCGAGCCTCCGATGGCGATCTCGGTCTCTCCGTCCACACGGGCCACGTCGACGCCGCCCGAGCCGCCGACGCTCGCGTCCAGCCTGCCCGTGGCCCCGGCGAAGATCGAACCGGAGCCGCCGACGGACGCCTCCAGGCTGCGGGACGTTCCCGCGCGGATGCTGCCCGAGCCGCCGACCGCCAGATCCGCCTCGCCGTCGACGTTCGCCACCGTCCAGGAGCCGCAACCGCCGTTGCCCAGCTCGACCGAGCGGGCGCCGCGCCCGATGGCGCCGAACACCGCCCCGCCGCCGTTCACGTCCACGTCGCGCGGCGTGCGCAGGACGATCAGCGGCGCCTCCTCCATGCGGATGCGGCCCTTGCCGCGCACCTCGACCGACGCGCCCTCGCCCGGCTGGCGGGCGTCGGCAGGGCCGCTGTTGCACGACCCGATCTGGCCGCCGTTGAAGCTCATGCCCCGACCGCGCCCCAGCCCCCCGTCGATGCGGACCTGGCCGCCGCGACGCTCGATGCGCAGCTCCGGCAGGCCGGACGAACCCTGGGTGATCTCCACGCCCACGTCGGCGCGGTCCTCGGGGATGACGATGACGCGCGCCACGGCGTTGCGGATGGTCACTTCGTCGGCCAGGGCCGGCGCCGCCAGAACGGCGGACGCGGCCAGCGCGGATCCCATGGCGGCGGCGATTGCGGCGGGTTTCATCAGCGGGTCTCCCTGTCTCTGTGTCCAGGGAAGACTGGGGGCCCCACGCCGCAAAGTCAGTTTAAATCGAGGTCATGAACCGCTTGTAACCTGGCGTGCCTCAGGCGGCGGGCCCCGCCGCAGGCCCCTGCCCCAGCGCCGCCGCGCCGTCCGTCGCCCCCACGGCGGGCTCGAAGTCCCGCTCGAAGGCCGCGATCTTGCTCTTCATCGCCCCGGCCCGCTTCAGCGCCACCGAGGCGGCCCAGCGCGCGGCCAGCTCGGGCCGGCTCATGCGATCCGTCGTGCGCGGCTCTCCTCCCCGGCTGCGCAGGAAGGCGTTGGTGTAAAGGGCGCCGTTGCGGATGCGCGAGGGCCAGTTCTGGAACTCGACCGACAGGGAGACGCAGAAGCGGTCCAGATTCTCCACCCGGTGCGGCGCGTAGAAGGGCCAGGTGAGCGCCTGCCCCGGCTCCAGATCGACGATACGGGCGTCATCCTCGAACGCCAGGCGATAGGGAAGCTCCTCCGTCGTCTGGCGGGTGACGACCTGCTCCATGCTGCGTTCCGGCAGATGGGCCTCGTCGCCGGGATAGACGAACAGGCGTTTGCGCCCGCGCATGTGGAACAGCACCACCCCGCCGGCGTCGAAATGATAGGGCACCCGCGCCTTGGGCGAGGACAGGATCAGCTGACCGCTGGCGCTGGCCGCCTCCAGCCCATAGCCGCCCAGGATGCGGTTGAAATCGACCATGGCCGCGCGCCACAGTTCGGGCCAGCCCTGCTCGACCTTGCGCATATTGACCCACAGGCGACCCTGCTGGATCGCCTCCAGCAGTTCGGCGCCGTTGAGCCGCCCTCGCGCGCCGGTGCGCAGGCTGACCTGCCCCTCGTCGTCGTAGTCGTACAGATTGATGTCGAACAGTTCAGCCGGGTAGCGGTCCAGCACCTCGGCCAGGGCCCGGTCCTCGGCGAAGCCGTCGGCCACCAGGGCGTGGGGGTGGACTTCGGGCTGGATGATGGGGCCCGCATAGCGCGTCATGGAAGCCGTCATTGCGCTTTCCTCCTCAATCGGCCGAAACGGCCGCCTTCTGTTTCCGGACCATGTCGGCGGCGGCGCGCAGCGCCCCCGAAGCCCGACCGGCCAGACTGGTTTCGCAGGCCTCGACCACGGACCAGCGCCGTCGCGCGCTGATGCGCAGCCGCTCGGCGCGTTCATGGCCGAGCACGCTCAGGGCGCCGCCGGCCGTCGCGCACAGGGTCGCGCCGGGACCCGGCCGGACGATAACGCCCTCAGCGGTCATAAGGCCCCCGTCGTCATAGTATTTCTTGTAGCTCCCGCCGACGCCGACGCCGTAGTCGAAGAGGCGATAGCCTCGCTCGGCGCCCAGCCGGATCGTCTCCTGCGTCAGGACGATGCCCGGCGACCAGCGCGCCACGTTGGGATCATAGACCGGGAACCACAGATGGAAATGGCGTCCCACATGCATGGAGTACTCCATGGCGACGACGCGGCCGTCGACGCGCAGAACGGCCATGGAGGCCCCGAAGCCGTCCTCTCCCGTCGTGTCCATCAGGGCGTGCAGCACCCGCCCCGTCCAACCGCAGGCGAAAATATCGTGACGGCCCGTGCGCCGGTACTGCTCGCTCTTCTCGGCGATCAGGCGATCCAGCAGGGCGTGGTCGTGCAGGCCGATCTCGATCTCGACGGCGGCGAAGGCGCCGTCCAGGCCGCGACGCGAGCGCTCCTTGTCCTTGAAGTATTTGGGGAAGGCCTTGCGCCGCCGGGCGTACCAGGCGTCGAAGCCGCCTTCGTCAGGCACGATGGAGACCACGCTGCGGTTGCGGATCATCGCTGCGGGCGCAGCGCCGATCCAGGCGGCGGCGGCGAAGCGCGGCGCGCCGATCAGGGCCGCCGCCTCCTGCATGTCGGGCTTGTCCCCGCCGGGGCCGATGACGCCGTGATAGTCGTTCATCGGCGCGGCCAGCGGCTGGACCGTCCCGCCGCGCCGCTGGTGCGGATAATAGCCGACGACGCGACCGTCCCGTTTGAAGACGGCCACGGCCGAACCGGGACAGATCGCCCCGGCGGCGCGGGCGAACTCCCAGCGGAAATAGGGGCTGCTCAGGTCCGCGTCCGCACGCGCCCAGGCGTTCCATTGGGCTCCCTCCTGCGCCGACAGGTCGGCGAGGCTGCGGATTTCGACTGATAACGGTCCAGGCATGACGCTCCCTTCGGAACGATCACAGCAAGTCCCGTTCCACCTGCGGCTGATAGAGCCAAGCCCTTGAGGTCGGGTTAGCGTTCGACGTCTTCACGAAAGATCGGAGCTTCACGGGCCCCGCCGCATTGTCTCCTTCAGGAGGTCCCCATGACGACGCCACGCCCCAAGAACCGTGAAACGGAAAACGAGAACCAGCGCCCCGACAAGGCGGGCGCCCCGCCGCGCCCCGCCACCGAGCCCAGGGACGCCAAGGGCAGCAGCAACTCGGGCCGGACGGAAACCGACCCCGCGACGGGCGAGCCCAACGACTGAGGCGCCGGACGATAGGCGACGGCATCCCCCCGCTCATCCCGGCGGACGCCGAGATCCAGTAAGAGCGACGTGCTCCGACCTGTCCGCTGAGCGGCGCGCCCTGAGGCCAAAGCAAAACGGCCCCCGGATCGCTCCGGGGGCCGCTCTGTTACGCTTACGCTACTCTTACTGGCGAACCGGCGAGGACCGAGGCCCCCGCCCATTCGGACGTCGATTACTCGACGATCTTGGCCACGACGCCGGCGCCGACCGTGCGGCCGCCTTCGCGGATGGCGAAGCGCAGCTTCTCTTCCATCGCGATCGGCGTGATCAGCTCGACGTCCAGCTCGGCGTTGTCGCCCGGCATGATCATCTCCACGCCT
>JAFKFS010000062.1 GCA_017308115.1 Bordetella sp. | reverse complement strand
TTGTACTTCATGCGCTTGTACTTGCCGCACAGGCATTCGTAGTCCTTGGTCGGGCCAAAGATACGGGCGCAGAACAGGCCGTCACGCTCGGGCTTGAACGTGCGGTAGTTGATGGTTTCCGGCTTCTTGATCTCGCCGAACGACCACGAGCGGATCTTCTCCGGCGAGGCCAGGGCGATCTTGATCTGGTCGAAGGTCGGGGTGACCGGAACCGGGTTGAAGATGTTCAGGACTTCCTGGTTCATCTTTATTCCTTCTGCGGGGCTGCCCCGCGAAAATCATTCAGAGAGGAGAACAGGCGGACCGCCCTCCCCCGCCGAAGCGAGGAAGGGCGCTTGATCCGGTCAGCTGTTTTCCAGCTCCACGTTCAGGCCCAGCGAGCGCATTTCCTTCACGAGCACGTTGAAGGACTCGGGGATGCCGGCCTCGAAGCTGTCGTCGCCGCGGACGATGGCCTCGTAGACCTTGGTCCGGCCGGCCACGTCGTCCGACTTCACCGTCAGCATTTCCTGCAGGGTGTAGGCGGCGCCGTAGGCTTCCAGAGCCCAGACCTCCATCTCCCCGAAGCGCTGACCGCCGAACTGCGCCTTGCCGCCCAGCGGCTGCTGGGTGACCAGCGAGTACGGGCCGATCGAGCGGGCGTGGATCTTGTCATCGACCAGGTGGTGCAGCTTCAGCATGTACACATAGCCGACCGTGACCGGACGCTTGAACTGCTCGCCCGTCTGGCCGTCGAACAGGATCGACTGACCCGAACGATCCAGATCCGCCGATTCCAGCAGGTCCTCGATGTCCGAGATGCGCGCGCCGTCGAAGACCGGAGTCGCGAACGGAACGCCCTTGGACAGGTTCTGGGCCAGTTCGATCAGCTCTTCGTCGCTCTGCGGCAGCGGGGTGTCGGCGCCGTAGATCTGGGTCAGACGCGACACCAGGGCGTCACGCATGCCGCCGTCCATCCACTGCTCGAGCAAGCCCTTGATCTGCTTGCCCAGGCCAGCGGCGGCCCAACCCAGGTGGGTCTCGAAGATCTGGCCGATGTTCATGCGCGACGGCACGCCCAGCGGGTTCAGAACGATGTCGACGTGAGTGCCGTCGTCCAGGTGCGGCATGTCCTCGATCGGCAGGATCTTGGAGATGACGCCCTTGTTGCCGTGACGGCCGGCCATCTTGTCGCCGGGCTGCAGCTTGCGCTTCACGGCCACGAAGACCTTGACCATCTTCATGACGCCGGGGGGCATCTCGTCGCCGCGCTGCAGCTTCTCGACCTTGTCCTCGAAGCGGCGGTCGAGGGCCTTACGGGCGTCCTCGAACTGCTTCTTCATGGCCTCCAGCTCGCCCATCGCCTTCTCGTCGTCGAGGGCGATCTGCCACCACAGACCCTTGGAGACTTCGGCCAGCTTCTCTTCGGTCACGTCGCCGCGGCCCATGCCCTTCGGACCGGACACGGCGGTCTTGCCCAGCAGCAGCGGCTTCAGGCGGCCGTAGACGTTGCGCTCGAGGATCTTGAGCTCGTCGTCGCGGTCCTTGCCCAGACGCTCGATCTCGGCGCGCTCGATGGCCAGGGCGCGCTCGTCCTTGTCGATGCCGTGGCGGTTGAACACGCGCACGTCGACGATGGTGCCGGCGACGCCCGGCGGCAGACGCAGGGAGGTGTCGCGCACGTCCGACGCCTTCTCGCCGAAGATGGCGCGCAGCAGCTTCTCTTCCGGGGTCATCGGGCTTTCGCCCTTCGGCGTCACCTTGCCGACCAGGATGTCGCCCGGCTGGACTTCGGCGCCGATGGCCACGATGCCCGCCTCGTCGAGGTTGCGCAGGGCTTCCTCGCCGACGTTCGGGATGTCGCGGGTGATCTCTTCCGGGCCCAGCTTGGTGTCGCGGGCCATGACCTCGAACTCTTCCAGGTGGATCGAGGTGAAGATGTCGTCGCGCACGATGCGCTCGGAGATCAGGATCGAGTCTTCGAAGTTGTAGCCGTTCCAGGGCATGTAGGCGACCAGGACGTTGCGGCCCAGAGCCAGTTCGCCCAGGTCCGTCGACGGACCGTCGGCGATCACGTCGCCGGCCTTCACCTCATCGCCCACGCGCACGATCGGGCGCTGGTTGATGCAGGTCGACTGGTTGGAGCGCTGGAACTTCGACAGGCGATAGATGTCGACGCCCGAGCGGCCGGCGTCCACTTCGCCCGTGGCGCGCACGACGATGCGGGTGCCGTCGATCTGTTCGACCACGCCGTCACGACGGGCGATCACCACGGCGCCCGAGTCCACGGCCACGACCGCTTCCATGCCGGTGCCGACCAGCGGCGCGTCCGACTGCACCAGAGGCACGGCCTGACGCTGCATGTTGGCGCCCATCAGCGCGCGGTTGGCGTCGTCGTTTTCCAGGAAGGGGATCAGGGCGGCGGCGACCGAAACGACCTGCTTCGGCGACACGTCCATCATATCGACCGTTTCCTTGGTCAGCAGCTGGGAGTCGCCGTTGATACGGCCCGGCACCAGCTCCTCGACGATCTCGCCGTCCTTCAGCTCGATGTTGGCCTGGGCGATGACGTGCTTGGCCTCTTCCATCGCCGAGATGTAGACCACCTCCTCCGTCGCCTTGCCCTCGACCACGCGGCGGTAGGGGCTTTCGATGAAGCCGTACTTGTTCACCCGGGCGTGGGTGGCCAGGGAGTTGATCAGGCCGATGTTCGGGCCTTCCGGCGTCTCGATCGGGCAGATGCGGCCGTAGTGGGTCGGGTGAACGTCGCGGACTTCAAAGCCCGCGCGCTCGCGCGTCAGACCGCCCGGGCCGAGCGCCGACAGGCGGCGCTTGTGGGTGATTTCCGACAACGGGTTGGTCTGGTCCATGAACTGCGACAGCTGCGACGAGCCGAAGAATTCACGCACGGCGGCCGCGGCCGGCTTGGCGTTGATCAGGTCGTGCGGCATGACCGTGTCGATATCGACGCTGCTCATGCGCTCCTTGATGGCGCGCTCCATGCGCAGCAGGCCGACGCGGTACTGGTTTTCCAGCAGTTCGCCGACCGAACGGACGCGGCGGTTGCCCAGGTTGTCGATGTCGTCGATCTCGCCGCGGCCGTCCTTCAGGCCGACCAGGATCTGCAGGACCTTCAGCACGTCGTCCTTCTGCAGGACGCGAATCTCGTCCGAAACCTCGGGGGTCTCCAGACGCATGTTCATCTTCACGCGGCCCACGGCCGACAGGTCGTAGCGCTCACTGTCGAAGAACAGGGAGTTGAACATGGCCTCGGCCGCTTCCGGCGTCGGCGGCTCGCCCGGGCGCATGACGCGATAGATGTCGAACAGGGCGTCCTCGCGGCCCGTGTTCTTGTCCACGCGCAAGGTGTTGCGCATGTAGGCGCCGACCGTGACGTGGTCGATGTCCAGCACGTCGATGGTGGTGAAGCCGTTGGCTTCCAGCAGTTCGATCGCGGCGGCGTCCAGCTCGTCGCCCGCCTCGGCGTAGATTTCGCCGGTCTGGAAGTTGACGGCGTCGGAGGCCAGATACTTGGTCAGCAGGGCGTCAGCCGCCAGCGACAGCGACTTCAGACCGCCGTCGGCCAGCTTCTTGGCGGCGCGGGCGCTGATCTTCTGACCGGCCGGGGCGACCACTTCGCCGGTGTCGGCGTCGACCAGGTCGAACTCCGGCTTCACGCCGCGCCAGCGTTCCGGCTTGTAGGGCGTGACCCAGCCTTCGCCGCGCTTCTCGTACGGAACCGTCTCGTAGAAGGTCTTGAGGATCTCTTCCCCGTCCATGCCCAGGGCATAGAGGAAGGTGGTGGCGGGCAGCTTGCGGCGGCGGTCGATGCGGACATAGACGATGTCCTTGGCGTCGAATTCAAAGTCCAGCCACGAGCCGCGATAGGGGATGACGCGGGCGGCGAACAGCAGCTTGCCCGAGGAGTGGGTCTTGCCCTTGTCGTGGTCGAAGAAGACGCCCGGCGAGCGGTGCATCTGCGAGACGATCACGCGCTCGGTGCCGTTGACGATGAAGGTGCCCTTGTCCGTCATGAGCGGGATGTCGCCCATGTAAACGTCCTGCTCCTTGATGTCCTTGACCGAACGGGCGCCCGTTTCTTCCTCGGTCTCGAACACGATCAGGCGCAGCTTGACCTTCAGCGGCGCGGCATAGGTCATGTCGCGCTGGATGCATTCCTCGACGTCGTACTTCGGGTCCTCGAACTCGTAGGAGACGTATTCCAGGACGGCGCGCTCGTTGAAGTCCTTGATCGGGAAGACCGACTTGAAGACCGCTTCGATGCCCTCGTCGTTGCGCAGACCGGGGCGCGACTCGCGCTGCAGGAACTGCTCATAGGAAGCGCGCTGAACCTCGATCAGGTTCGGCATCTGCACGGCTTCGGGGATGCGCCCGAAGCTGTAGCGAATGCGCTTCTTGCCGGTGAACGACGTGGCGGCAGCGATCTTACCCAAGGCGAGACCGTCGGTGGACTTGGCCATTCTGTTTTCCCAATCGCGGCCCCTTGCGAGGCCCGCTCTCAATGCAGCAGCCACGGCGCGCCGACCGGCGATCCGTGACCGTAAATGTCTCTCGGCGTCCACCCTCGATCCGCGAGCGGATCAGGACGCCTGGATGTATCCGCCCCCTTGGGAAGGAGCGACGCCTTCGCACCGGTCGGAGGGCGACAAACCGGGCCTCGGCGCTTTCGCGCGGGATTCTTGGAATCTGCGGAGAGCGCATATATACGCCCTTCTTCGGCGAAATAAAGGCCCTTCACACGCCCAGTCGACAGTTTCGATCAGCGTGATAAGCCTAGCCTTATGAAGCACATCGCCCTGCCCCTTCTCGCCGCCCTGTCGCTCGCCGCCTGCGCCTCGACGCCCGATGTCGGCTATCCCGGCCTGCGAGAGGCGGTCGGACCCGCGAGCCAGGAGAACTGGGAGGTCGGCCAGGCCGCCTATCTGATGTGGAACGCCCAGCGACGCGGCTGGACCACCACCCCGTCGGGTCTGCAGTATCGCCTCGTGAGCAAGGCCAACCCGAAGGGCGCGCAACCGACGGCGACCGACACGGTCAGGGTCCACTATCGCGGGACCTTCATCGACGGGCGCGAGTTCGACAGCTCCTATTCGCGCAACGAGCCCGCGACCTTTCCCCTGAACCGCGTCATCAAGGGCTGGACCGAGGGCGTCGCCCTGATGCGCGAGGGCGAGACCTATGAGTTCGTCATTCCCGCCGATCTCGCCTACGGGCCGCGCTGGATGGGAACCGAGATCCCGGCCAACTCGGCCCTGCGCTTCACGGTCGAACTGCTGGAAGTAAATCCGCAGGGCTAACGCGCCGCTCGACATAGAATTTGGGAGCTAACTCTAATCCCCGCTCATCCCGGCGGACGCCGGGACCCAGTGAGAGCGCCACACTGGGACTTATCTCCTAGGCGAAGCGCCTGAAGCCAAAGTACTGGGTCCCGGCGTCCGCCGGGATGAGCGGGATGGAAACGTATAGCCTCTCCGCAGCATCGACACGGAATCGTCATCCGTCTTGACGAGGCCTGCGACACATTGTCGTCTGCAACGCCTTGTCGAGGTCGCCGGGGCGGCCGTCCTGTGAGATCGCCGTCATGAAGCACTTCCTTTTGGCCGTCAGCGCCGTCGCCCTTCTGCAATCGACCGGAGGCGCCGCCCTGGCCCAGGTCGGCGCGCCCGCCCTGCCCGTCGCCCTGGCGCCGATCCCGGCGGCCAGGGACGAGGCCTATCCCGGCGTCATCAAGCTGGACGTCGACGCCACCGACATCGACCGCCGCCTGATCCAGGTGCGCCAGACCATCCCCGTCAGCGGCCCCGGCCCTCTGGTCCTCTTCTAT
>JAFKFS010000061.1 GCA_017308115.1 Bordetella sp. | reverse complement strand
CGACCACATCAACCGCGCGGGCGAGAAGATCTCGGCCGAGGAGGTCGAGGATCACCTGCTGGCCCATCCGGCCGTCTTCGACGCCGCTGTGGTGTCGGTGCCCGACGACTATCTGGGCGAGCGCATCTGCGCCTTCATCATCCCCGACGGCGCCGCGCCGCGCGGCGTCGAGCTGAAGGCGTGGATGCGCAAGCGCGACATCGCCGACTTCAAGGTGCCGGACCAGATCGTCTTCGTCGACGACTTCGCCGTGACCGCCGTGGGCAAGGTCAGCCGCCGCGAACTGCGCGCCGCCCTGCGTCAGCGCATTCTGGAAGAGGAGGGCAAGGCGTGACCGCATCAAAGGGTCTGCCCACCGTCCCGGCCTACGCCCTGCCGACCGAGGCGGAGATCCCCGCCTCGCGCGCCCAGTGGACGCTGGAGCGTGATCGCGCCGCCCTGCTGGTCCACGACATGCAGCGCTATTTCATGCGCCCCTATGCGCCGGGCGCTGAGCCGCTGCCGGGACTGATCGCCAACATCGCCCGCCTGATCGCCGCGGCGCGGGCGGCGGGCGTTCCGGTCTTCTACACCGCCCAGCATGGCGATCAGGATCGCCGCGACCGGGGCCTTCAAGCAGATTTGTGGGGACCGGGCATGAGCCGCGCGCCCGAGCATGAAGACATCCTGCCCGAACTGGCCCCGGCGCCGGGCGACTTTCCTCTGGTCAAGCACCGCTACAGCGCCTTCCAGCGCAGCAACCTCGAGACGCTGATGCGCGTGCGGGGGCGGGACCAGCTGATCGTCTGCGGCGTCTACGCCCACATCGGCTGCCAGCTGACGGCGGCCGAGGCGTTTCAGCGCGATATCGAACCCTTCTTCGTCGCCGATGCGCTTGGCGACTTCTCCCGCGACAAGCATATGGGCGCGGTGGCCTGGGCCGCCGACACCTGCGCCGTGGCCCTTTCGACGGCGCGCGTTCTGGAACGACTGACATGACCAAGCTGACCCCGCAGGACCTGACGCTGGAGCGCATGCGCGCAGACATCGCCGCCGTGCTGCACGAAACGCCGGACTCCATTCTGGACGACGACAATCTGATGGACCTGGGCGTCGACTCCTTGCGCGCCCTCAACCTGTCGCTGGCGTGGAGCGAGGTCGTGCCGCTGGAGTTCAGCGAACTGGCCGAGCACACCACGCTCGCGGGCTGGTGGAGCGTGGTTCGGGCGCGCCTGCGCGCCGCCGGTCACGACGCCTGACGCCTGTATCATGGACGACGGACGCATGGCGGCGGCGCTGGAATATCCGCTGACGGAAGCCCAATCCGGCCTGTGGTTCGCCCAGAGGCTGGACCCGGCCAACCCGATCTTCAACACGGCCCACTATCTCGACATCTGGGGCGATCTGGACGTCGAGGCCTTCCGCGCCGCCGTTGATCAGACCGCCGCCGAGGCCGAGGCCCTGTCGCTGCGTTTTACCGAGAAGAACGGCGAGGTCGTCCAGACCCTCGACCCGACCCATCGCCCCCTGCTTCAGATCGTCGACGTGTCCGCCGCCGCCGATCCGGTCGCCGAGGCCATGGCCGCCATGCGCCGCGACCATGAGACGCCGCTGGACCCGACGCGCGATCCGCTGGCCGCCAACATCCTGTTCCGCATGGGGCCGCAACGCTTCCTGTGGAGCCTGCGCGTCCATCACCTGGCCACCGATGGCTTCGGCATGGCCCTGCTGACCAACCGCACAGCCGAGCTCTACAACGCTGCGCGCGGCGGCCCGGCGCCCGGCCCGGTCTTCAACCCCATCGCCAGGGTGTGGGACGAAGACGCCGCCTACCGCGCCTCGGACAAGCGCACGGCCGACGCCGCCTACTGGCGCGAGATCATGGGCGACGCGCCCGAGGTCGCCTCCCTGGCGCCCGGCAAGGCCACGACCGCCCACCGCTTCCACCGCATCGAGCGCGCCCTGCCGCCCGAAGTCACGGCCCGCCTGCGCGCTCGCGCCGACGCCGGGCGCCTGTCCTGGCCCGACGTGCTGACCGCCATCGGCGCCGCCTATGTCCGCCGCTTCTCGGGCGCCGAAGAGGCCGTGATCGGCGTGCCGTGGATGGGCCGCATGGGCAGCGCCTCGGCGCGCACGCCCGCCATGATCATGAACGTCCCGCCGCTGCGCCTGACGCTGGACGAGGACGCGCCGCTGGACGAGCAGCTGATCCTGGCCTCCAAGGCCCTGATCAAGACCCGCCGCCACGGCCGTTACCGCAGCGAGCAGCTGCGGCGCGACCTGGGCCTGATCGGCGGGGCGCGGCGCCTGTATGGGCCGCTGGTCAACGTCCTGCCGTTCGACCTGCCGCCGCGCTTTGCGGGGCTGGACACCACGCTGAAGGTGCTGGGCACCGGCCCGGTGGACGACATCAGCTTCACCTTCCGCGGTGACGCCGACCCGGCCCTGACGCTGGAGATCGACGCCAACCCCGACCTCTACACGCTGGAGGAGGCGGCCGCCCACGCGGAGCGTCTGGCCGCCTTCCTGACCAACGCGCTGGACGCGGAGACGCTGGGCGAAGTCCCTGTCGCCACGCCGGGCGAGGCCGCGCGCGAACTCGAAGCCTTCAACGCCACCGCCCACCCGGTGCCCGATACGACGCTGACCGCCCTGCTGGAGGCGGCGATGAAGGCGACGCCGGACGCCCCGGCTCTGACCTTCGGCGATCAGACCCTGACCTACGCCGAACTGGACCGCCGCACGGCCGCACTGGCCTCGGCGCTGGCGGCGCGCGGCGTGGGGCGCGAGAGCCTCGTCGCCGTGGCCCTGCCGCGTTCGCTGGAGCTGGTCATCGCCTTGGTCGCGACCTTACGCGCAGGCGGGGCCTATCTGCCGCTGGATCTTGAGCACCCGGCCGAGCGCATCGCCGCCATCGTCCGCGCCGCCGGGCCGAACGTCGTGCTGGCCCATGAAGACATCGGCGGCGCCTTCGGCGAGGCCCTGCTGGCGCCCGCCGACTGGCCGTTGGACGGGACTGCGCCTGCCGTCGCGCAAGGAGGCGAGGACGCCGCCTATGTCATCTACACCTCGGGGTCGACCGGCGATCCCAAGGGGGTGCTGGTCGAGCATCGCGCCATCGTCAACCGCCTGCTGTGGATGCAGGCCGAGTACGGCGTCGGCGCCCAGACCCGCATCCTGCAGAAGACGCCCGCCACCTTCGACGTGTCGGTGTGGGAGTTTTTCCTGGCGCTGATTTCGGGCGGCGAACTGGTCGTGGCCCCGCCCGGCGCGCACCGCGATCCGGCGGCCATCGCCGGGCTGATCCGCCGCCATGCGATCACCGACCTGCACTTCGTCCCCTCCATGCTGTCGGCCTTTCTGGCCGACCCGGCGGCGAAGGGGATCGCCGTCGCCCACGTCTTCTGCAGCGGTGAGGAGCTGCCCGCCGAGCTGCGCGACCGTTTCCACCAGACGGTCAGCGCTGAACTGCACAACCTCTACGGCCCGACCGAGGCGGCGGTGGACGTCAGCTATTGGGCCGCCGGGCCGGATGATGCGTCCCGCCCCATGCCGATCGGCTGGCCGGTGTGGAACACGCGGCTGGTCATTCTGGACGAGCGGCTGCGCCCCGTGGCGCCGGGCATGGGCGGCCATCTGCATCTGGGCGGGGTGCAACTGGCGCGCGGCTATCTGAACCGGCCCGACCTGACCGAAGACCGCTTCATCCCCGACCCGCACCATCCGGGCCAGCGCCTGTATCGCACCGGCGACGTGGCGCGCCGGCGGGCCGATGGGGCCGTCGTCTATCTGGGCCGCAGCGACCATCAGGTGAAGATCCGCGGCTTGCGCATCGAACTGGGCGAGATCGAAGCCGCCGTCATCGCCAGCGGTCTGGCGCGCGAGACGGTGGTGCTGGCGCGCGAAGACCGTCCCGGCGAGCGTCGTCTGGTCGCCTATCTGGTTCCGGGCGAAGGGTATGACCCCGCCGCCCTGAAGGCGAAACTGGCCGCCCGTCTGCCCGACTATATGGTGCCCGCCGCCATCGTGGCGCTGGACGCCCTGCCGACGACCTCCAACGGCAAGCTGGACCGCAAGGCGCTGCCCGCCCCGGTGTTTGAGGCCGCAGCGGGCCGGGCGGCCGAGACGCCGACCGAAAAGATCATCGCCGAACTGTTCGCCGAGACGCTGGGCAGGGCCGAACCGGCGGGCGCCGACGACGACTTCTTCACCCTGGGCGGCGACTCCCTTCTGGCCGTGCATCTGATGATGCTGATCCGCGAGCGGCTGGGGCGCGATCCGGGGCTGGGCGCCCTGTTCGACCGGCCGCGCGTGGCGGAACTGGCCGCCCTGATCGACGCCGAGGCGCTGGACTTCGACAACGGGCTGGGCGTGCTGATCCGTCTGGCCGAGGGCGATCCGGCCCTGCCGCCGCTGTTCCTGATCCACCCGGCGGGGGGGCTGTCGTGGGGCTATCGCACCCTGGCGCGCGCCCTGTCGCCGCGCCGCACGGTATGGGGCGTGCAGTCGCCTGCGTTGGACCCCACTAACGCCCTGCCGGACGGGATCGACGCGCTGGCGTCGGTCTATGTCGATCATATTCTGGCGCTCGGCGCGCCGGGGCCGGTCCACATCGCAGGCTGGTCCGTCGGCGGCATCATCGCCCAGGCGGCGGCGGTCGAGCTGGAGCGGCGCGGCGTCAAGGTCGGGCTGATGGCCATGCTGGACTCCTATCCGGCTGAGTGCTGGCGCGCTGAACCGGAGCCGGACCCCGTCGACGCCCTGCGCGCCCTTCTGGCTATCGCCGGATACGACCCGACCCAGTATCCCGAGCTGCGTAGCCGCGCGGCCATCCTCGCCTTCCTGAAGGCGGGCGACAGCGCGCTGGGCGGCCTGCCCGAGGCGGCGCTGGACGGGGTGATCCGCGTGGTGCTGGACACCAACCGTCTGGTGCGCGAACACCATCATAAGACCTTTGGCGGCCGCACCACCCACGTCCGCGCGGCGCTGGATCACCAAGAGCGCGACCTGACGCCCGGCCTGTGGCGACCCTACGCCGCCGATCTGGACGTGGTCGAGGTTCCCTTCCTTCACCCGCAACTGACCGGCCCGGCGGCGACGGCCCTGATCGCCCCGGCGCTGGACGCCCGCATGACCGCTTTCGAGGAGGCCGCACGATGAGAGACAGCGGACTGTCCGGCCGTCTGGCCCTGGTCACGGGCGCGGGCGGCGGCATCGGCGCCGCCGTGGTGCGCCTGCTGGTCGAGGAAGGCGCGCGCGTGGTGGCGACCGACCTGCCGTCGACGGCCCTGTCGGGTTTGGCCTTCCTGAACGGCGTGCGGGTCGAGCCGCTGGACGTGTCCGACGGCGCGGCGGTCGAGGCCCTGTTCGACCGCATCGAGGCCGAGGACGGCCCGATCGACTATGTGGCCAGCGTCGCGGGCGTCCTGTCCAATGTGACGGTGGATCAGACCTCTGACGCCGAATGGCGCCGCGTCTTTGCGGTCAATGCGGACGGGGTCTTCCATCTGGGCCGCGCGGCGTCGCGGCGGATGGGCGAGAGGGGCAAGGGCGCCTTCGTCACCGTCAGTTCGAATGCGGCGGGCGTGCCGCGTCATGCGATGGCGGCCTATGCCGCGTCAAAGGCGGCGGCGACCATGTTCACCCGCTGTCTGGGGCTGGAGCTGGGGCCGAAGGGCGTCCGCTGCAACATCGTCGCCCCCGGCTCGACCCTGACGCCGATGCAGACCGGCATGTGGGCCGATGAGGACGGCGCCGCCCGCGTCATCGCCGGCTCGCCCGAGACGTTCAAGGCGGGCATTCCGCTGCAGAAGCTGGCGACGCCCGAAGACATCGCCGAGGCGGTGGTCTTCCTGCTGTCCGACCG
>JAFKFS010000060.1 GCA_017308115.1 Bordetella sp. | reverse complement strand
CCGTTCAAGGCCCTGTCGGACATGCCGATGGCGATGACGGCCCACGTCGTCTTCACCGCCGTCGACGCCAAACGCCCGGCCACCACCTCGAAGAAGGCCATCCGCCTGATGCGCGAGCGGCTGGGCTTCTCCGGCCTGATCCTGTCCGACGATCTGTCGATGCAGGCCCTGTCGGGAAACCTGACCGAGCGGGCCGAACAGTCGCTGAAGGCAGGCTGCGACGTGGTGCTTCACTGCAACGGCGACCTGAAGGAGATGGCCGCCGTCGCCGAGGGGACGAAGAAGCTGAAGGGCGAGGCCCGGCGCCGCGCCGAGGCCGCCTTGAACCGCATCGTCCGCGCGCCCGAGCCGCTGGACGTCGCCGAGGCCCGCGCCCGGCTGGAGGCGGCGCTGACCGGCCGCTTCGACGCCGCCAAGGGGCCGGACGTCGGCGAGGCGCAAGCCTAGATGGTCGGGGAGGGCGCATGAGCGAGGCCTTCCAGCCGAATCTCGACTTCACCGCCGTCGAACAGGTCGAGGCGCAGGAGGCCTTCGTCGTCGACCTGGAGGGCTATGAAGGCCCGCTGCACGTCCTTCTGGCCCTGGCGCGGACGCAGAAGGTCGACCTGCTGAAGCTGTCCATCACCCGCCTGGCCGAACAGTATCTGGCCTTCGTGCACGAGGCGCGGCGGCGGAATTTCGCCCTGGCGGCCGACTACCTCGTGATGGCGTCGTGGCTGGCCTATCTGAAGTCGCGCCTGCTCATCCCGCGCAACGAAAAGGACAAGCCGGAGGAGCCGCCGGCCGAGGAGATCGCCGCCGCCCTGGCCTTCCGCCTGCAGAAGCTGGAGGCCATGCGCACGGCGGTGGAGGCCATCACCGGCCGCCCGCAGCTGAGGCGCGACGTCTTCACGCGCGGCGACCCTCAGGCGACGGTCATCATCCCGTCGGATCGGGTGGACGCCAGCCTCTATGAGCTGATGAGCGCCTATGTCGCCCAGCGCCGTCGCGAGGAGCGCCGCAAATACGCCCCCGGCCAGCGGGTCGAGGCCTTCCAGCTGGAGGCCGCGCGCGACTGGCTGCGCGAGATCATGCCCCGCCTCGCCGAATGGACGCCGCTGGAGCGCGTGGCGCCGCAGAAGCCGGACGGGCAGGAAGGCCCCAGCCAGGCCAGCTATACCGCCTCCACCCTGTCGGCCAGTCTGGAGCTGGTGAAGGAGGGCGGCATGGACATCCGGCAGGAGCGGCCATTCGACGCGGTGTGGCTGAAGCGACGCGGGCTGGGCCAACCGCTGGAGCTGACGCCTTGACCCGCTCTCAACCGCTCATTCCGGCGAAGGCCGGGACCCAGATTGTAAGACTCGACGCTGGATCGTTCCGACCCCGCTTGCCCGACCGGCCGGGCGTTTGCATCTGGATCCCGGCCTTCGCCGGGATGAGCGGAGAGGAGGAGGTCCATGTCTGACCTCGACTTCACCCCCGACCACCTCGAGATCGAACGCCGCGTCGAGGCCCTGCTGTTCGCCGCCGCCGCGCCGCTGTCGCCGGCCGAGATCGCGCGCCGCCTGCCCGAGGGGGCCGACGTCGGCGGAGCGCTGACGGCGCTTCAGGCGCGCTATCAGGGACGCGGGGTCGAGCTGGACTGCGTGGCCGAGCGCTGGCGGTTCCGCACGGCGCCCGACCTCGGCTTCCTGATGACCGAGGAGCGCGAGGAGCCGCGCGGCCTGTCCAAGGCCGCGCTCGAGACCCTGGCCATCATCGCCTACCACCAGCCCTGCACCCGCGCCGAGATCGAGAGCGTGCGCGGCGTCTCCCTGTCCAGGGGCACGCTGGACCTGCTGCTGGAGATGGACTTCGTGCGCCTGCGCGGGCGGCGGCGCACGCCGGGGCGGCCGGTGACCTACGCCACGACCGACCGTTTCCTGGAGCATTTCAGCCTGGCGAGCCTCCATGACCTGCCGGGCGTGCAGGAGATGAAGGCGGCGGGCCTGCTGGACCTGTCGATGCCGGTCGGCTTCGAGGTGCCGGACCCCTCGCGCACGGGCGACGACGAGGGCGAGGATCTGCTGACCGGCCTGGACGACGCCGCGCCCGAGTTCGCTCAGGATTTCGTCAGCGAGGACGAAGAGTCGCAACCCTGACGGGGACGGATCGTCGCGGCGTCAAGAAACGACGGAAACTCATGGACTTAAGTCCTAGGTGCGCCGCCTTGACCTGACGGCCTCCCGCCTATAGGTTCCGCGCCGAAATTCAGACCCGTTCCGGCCCCGCCGGGCGCTGAGCGAACAGGCCATGTCCCCGACGAAGGAATCGCGCGAAGAGGCGATCAAACGCCTCCACAGAAGCGCATCCGCTCTGGAGGCGAGGACGCAGGCGGACAAGTCCGTCGAGGCCGTCGCTCAGAAGGTCGTCGGCCAGGCCTATCGCATCATCGCCGAACTGATCGGCGGCGTGTTGATCGGTCTCGCAATCGGGTTTGGCGTCGACCGGCTGTTCGGAACGACGCCGATGGGCGTTTTGGGCGGGGTCCTTCTGGGCTTCGCCTTATCGATTTATATGGCGCGCCGCACAGCCAACCGGCTGATGGCGCAGGCCAAGGCGGCGGGTTTGCCCCAGCAGGGCGAGTCCATCATCGAGGCTGACGAAGAAAACAGGGAACGATAGGCTTAATGGCCGGTCCGATTGAACAATTTGAGGTCAAGCCGCTCGTAGAGTTCGGCACGGTCAATGTTCCCGTCCTGGGCGAGCAGGTGATCGCCATCACCAATTCGCACGTGGCCATGACCATCGCCTTCGTCGGCGTGGTCGGCTTCCTGTCCCTGGCCACCTCGGGCGCCAAGGTGGTGCCGGGCCGGATGCAGGCGGCGGGCGAAAGCCTGTTCGGCATGATCGACAACCTGGCCAACTCCATCATCGGCCACGAAGGCCGCAAGTATTTCCCCTTCGCCTTCACCGTGTTCCTGATGGTTCTTTCGATGAACCTGCTGGGCATGTTCCTGACCTTCACCGCCACCTCGCAACTGGCCGTGACGGCGACCCTGGGCCTGATCTCCTTCCTCACCGTCGTCGTGATCGGGTTCGCCAAGAACGGCGTCGGCATGCTCAAGCTGTTCTGGCCGTCGAGCGCGCCCCTGGCGATCCGCTGGGCCGTGGGCCTGATCGAACTGGCCTCCTTCCTGCTGCGTCCGGCCACCCTGGCCCTTCGTCTGTTCGGCAACATGCTGGGCGGTCACGTGGCGCTGAAGATCTTCGCCCAGTTCGTGGTGCAGCTGGGCGCGGTGGCCCTGGTCACCGGCGGCCTGGCCTACGCCTTCATCCCGGTGGCGGCCCTGTCGCTGGGCATGGTCGTGGCGATGACGGCGCTCGAGTTCCTGGTGGCCTTCCTTCAGGCCTTCGTTTTCACCGTTCTGACCTGCATCTACCTCAACGATGTGGTCAACCTGGGCGATGGCCACTAAGGCTTGAGTTCAGTTCCTAACCCTACCCTCCAACGCTCCAAGAAATTAGGAAATCATCATGGACGCTGAAGCCGCTAAGTACATCGGCGCTGGTCTGGCCACCCTGGGCATGATCGGCTCGGCCCTGGCCGTCGGCAACATCTTCGGCAACTTCCTGGCCGGCGCCCTGCGCAACCCGGCCGCCGCCGCCTCGCAAGTCGGCAACCTGTTCGTCGGCGCGGCCCTGGCCGAAGCCCTGGGCATCCTGGCCTTCGTGCTGGGCGTCCTGATGATCTTCGGCTGATCCCAGCCCACGATCCCTCAGTATCGGCGGCGCGCGGGCCTGTCCTGCGCGCCGCTGTCCTGATCTAGCGAAGACGGTTCATGGCCAGCACACCCCCACTTGACGTTCAGACCCCGGCGCCGGGCGATCTCCATGCGGAGACCCAGGCGGCGGCCGAGCATGGCTCGGGCGGACTGCCTCAGTTCGAATTCCAGCACTGGGCGGGCCAGATCGGCTATCTGCTGATCCTGTTCGTCCTTCTGTACGTCCTGGTCGCCAAGGTCTTCGCCCCGCGTCTGCGCAAGGTGATGGACGAGCGCGCCGACACCATCGACAGCGCCGTCGCCGCCGCCCGCTCGGTCCAGACCGAAGCGGCCGCTCAAGCCGAGGCCGCCCGCGCCGAGGTCGAGAAGGCCCGCGCCGACGCCCGCGCGACCGCCGTCGCCGCCAAGCAGCGCGTCACCGAAGAATTCAACGCCCGCCTGGCCGCCGACGAAGCCGTGGTCAACGCCCGCATCGCCGAGGCCGAGGGCGCCATCGCCAAGACCCGCGACGCCGCCATGGCGAACGTCGCGACCATCGCCTCGGACGCCGCCGGCGCCATGCTGGAGCGTCTGACCGGTTCGAAGGCGTCCGACGCCGAACTGGCCGCCGCCATCAAGGGAGCCGTCTGATGCCCGCCTTCCTGACCGGCCATTTCTATGATTTCGCCAACCCCGAGCTGTGGGTCGCCGTCGGCCTGCTGATCTTCATCGCCATCGTGGTCATGGCGGGCGTGCCCAAGCTGGTGGCCGCCAGCCTGGATGCCAAGGCCGCCAAGATTCAGGGCGACCTGGACGAAGCCGCCCGCCTTCGCGCCGAAGCCGAAGCCATGCTGGCCCAGATCCGTCAGGAGAAGGCCGAGGCCGAGGCCCAGGCCGCCGACCTGCTGGCCACGGCTGAAGCGGACGCCCGGCGGCTGGAAGCCGAAGCCAAGGCGCGCATCGAGGAATCCACCGCTCGCCGTCAGGCCCTGGCCGAGCGCCGCATCGCCCAGGCCGAGGCCGAGGCCACGCAGGAGGTCAAGGCCGCCGCCGCCGACCTGGCCGCCAAGGCCGCGCAACAGATCCTGGCCGCCCGTATGGCCGGCGCCAAGACGGACCCGCTGATCGACCAGGCCATCGCCCAGATCGGCGGCAAGCTGAACTGATCGCTGACCGCGTTTAGTCAGCCCCGAAAAACATCAGGCCCCGCCGGCGACGGCGGGGCCTTTTGCTGTTCAAGATCCAGTTGTCGGGATCAAGGACGGATCAGACTGTCGGTTAATGGGCCGGAGCCGCTCCGATCGGCGCGACGCCGCGCTTCTCGCGCTCGACCAGCCGGGCGTAGACATTGCCCAGGACGGCGCCGAACACCATGTGCAGCGCCAGCATCCAGCCGAAGGTGCCGAAGCCCGACGAGCCGCTGAATGTGCGGTAGTCGCCGGCCATGGTGATGTACAGCATCATGAGCACCCAGGCGCCGACGGCGAAGACAATGCCCTTGGTGACCGGGGTGGCGCTCGGCAGGCGCGGGTACAGAACCCCGAAGAGCGAGCCGAGAACCGCTGTGCCGATCACCAGATGCAGGGCCCACCCGGCGGCCATATTGCCCGGCATTCCGAACAGTTTCGCCACGACGCCGGGGAAGGGGTCGAACAGGTGATTGAGGAAGAGATTGACGAGTTCAAGAACGGAAACCGCGACGGTAGCGACGAAGCCGGCGATGATTCCCTTTTTTACGCGTGACATCATGTGAACAGCGCCTCCCAACGCTTTCAACTTCGAGACTACGCAAGGGGGAGCATACGCCGTTCCGACCGCGAACGGCGGGAACGGCGTTCACATTGCCGTGTTCGCCTTAGCTTGGCCGTTATTGGCGTAAGTCGCGCCAGCCCCGGCGCAGCCGGCGACGGAATCGCGCCAGCGGGCGCCGGCGGCGGCGCAGCACCATCTTTTCGGCGCGCAGGGTCTGCTGCCAGAAGACGGGGGCGATCTCCGGCTTCTTCCGCATCAGGCGGCGGAAGGGATAGACCCAGTTCGGCCGCGCCCGCTGGGCGCGGATGAACTGCCGCTTGGCCCACCAGGAGTTGCGCAGCACGATCACCAGACCCAGGGCGATGACGGGCA
>JAFKFS010000015.1 GCA_017308115.1 Bordetella sp. | reverse complement strand
ACCCCCTTCCTGCTGGAGCACGGCCAGATCGTCGCCCGACTGGTCTATGAGCCGCTGACCGAGCGGCCCTCGCGCCTCTACGGCGAGGGCGGCAGCCACTATCAGAGCCAGGGGCCCAAGCTGTCGAAACACTTCCGGCCCTGGGGCTAGGTTTTCCTTCTCCCCTTGAGGGAGAAGGTGGGCGCCGAAGGCGCTCGGATGAGGGGTGTGAGCGCCTCGGCCTGAAGGGTTGTCTCGGCGGCAGACGCCAAAATTTTAGACGCCGCGCCGACACCCCTCATCCGTCATGCTTCGCATGCCACCTTCTCCCACAAGGGGAGAAGGATGAGATCAGCCCCAGGGGCGGAAGTGTTTCGACAGCTTGAGCCCCTGGCTCTGATAGTGGCTGCCGCCCTCGCCGTAGAGGCGCGAGGGCCGCTCGGTCAGCGGCTCATAGACCAGTCGGGCGACGATCTGGCCGTGCTCCAGCAGGAAAGGGGTGTCGTGGGTGCGGACCTCCAGCACGCCCTTGGACCCGGCGCCGTGCGCCTCGTCCGTGCCGAAGCCGGGGTCGAAGAAGCCGGCGTAGTGGACGCGGAACTCGCCGACCGAGGGGTCGATCGGGGTCATCTCGGCGGCCTGGTCGACCGGAATCTCCACGTCGTCGGACGAGGCCAGGATGTAGAACTCGCCCGGATCCAGCAGCAGTTCGCCGCGACGCAGGGTCAGCGGCTCCCAGAAGTCGCGCGGGTCGTGGCCGTCGATGTGGTCCATGTTGACCACGCCCGCGTGGCGGCGGCCGCGATAGCCGACAACGCCGTTGTCGCCCGCGCGCAGATCGACGCCGACGCTGCGGGTCTCCAGCTTGGGCGGTTCGCCCGCCTTGAGGCGCAGCTGGTTCAGCCGCGTGCCCGGCTTGACCAGGATGGAGAAGGTCTGGGGCGCGATCTCGAGATACAGCGGGCCGTCATAGCCCTCGTCCACGTCGTCGAAGCTGCCGCCCTGATCGGTCAGCAGGCGCACGAAGACGTCGACGCGCCCCGTCGAGCTCTTGGGATTGGCGCGGGCGTTCAGCCCCCTGGGCAGGCTGAGGCGCTCCTGCAGGCGGGCGATGTAGACGCAGCCCTTCTCCATCACATAGCCGCCGTCGGGCAGGTCGATGGCGTGCATGGCGACGTCGGCGATGCGCTCCTCGACCTTGCGCCGGCCGGGCAGGAAGGAGGCGCGCACGCGCCAGGCCCGGTCCGACAGGCGCAGGTCCAGGCTGGCCGGTTGGACCTGATCGGGGTCGAACGGGGTGTCGGAGGCGATGGCGCCGGTCGCGATCAGGGTCTCGATGCCCTGGAAGGGAAGGATGCCGGGCTGGTCGGGAAGGGAAAAGCGGGTCATGCCGTCCTGTTCTCACACGGATTTTCCCGCCTGTCTCGCTTGGCGCGACGACAGACGGCTTGAACCCCGCGCACGGCGGGACGCATATAGCGCATGCACTCCGCCCCTGCCTATACCGCCGAGACCGAAGGCGTCGTCGTTCGCGTCCGCCCCTCCTATCTGGCGGGCCAGTCCGACCCGGCCGAGGGGCGCTGGGTGTGGGCCTATCAGGTCGAGATCGTCAATCTGAGCGGCGGCCCGGTGCAGCTGGTGGCCCGCCGCTGGACCATCACCGACGCCCGGGGCCGGGTCGAGGAGGTGCGCGGTCCCGGCGTGGTCGGCGAGCAGCCGGTGATCGAGCCGGGCGACAGCTACGCCTACGCCTCGGGCTGCCCGCTGACGACGCCCTCGGGCTCCATGGTCGGGGCCTATTTCATGCAGGACGCCGAGGGGCGCATGTTCGAGGCCGCCATCCCCGCCTTCAGTCTGGACGTGCCGGATGCGCGACGGGTGCTGAACTAGGCTGCCGCCCTCAAGCGGCGCGAAGCGCGTCAGGGCCAAACAAAAAACCCCCTCGCCAGAGGCGAGGGGGATGGGACTGCGTCAACCCGGAGAACCGCAGTCCCGCCCCGGAGCCCGCAGGAAACCGGCGGGGCGGACGGCGGCCCCTCTAGGGGGCGTTCGTGTCGACCATGGGGCCGAAAGGCGACGACGCGGCGGCTGCTCAAGTAGCGAACCGCCGCGCGGTGAGCGGTAGCAGGCCTTAAAGCTCAAGCAGCGAGCGACCGCGTCGCGAGCGGTAGCAGGCCTAGATGTACCGCCGCAGGCTGCGGGCCAGGTCGGACGAGGCGTCCTTGCCGGCGCTCTTGCGGACCTGGGGCTGGTAGGCGACGCGGGCGTGCTCGACGCAGTAGACGCCTTCCGAGGCGCGGCGGCCGCAGAAGCTGAAGTCGCTGGTCGAGGGGTCGCCGATCGGCCATTTGCACATGTGGGCGCCCAGCGTCAGCACGGTGGCGGTGCCGGGCAGTTCGGGCGCGGCGGCCGGGGTCGGCGCCTGCGGCGCGGCGGCGGCGACCGGGCGCGGGGCGACGGCCTCGATGCGGCGCGGCGCCGAGGGCGCCTGGGTCGGAGCGGCCGGCGCGGTGGCGCGCGGCCGGGCGGGGCGGAAGGTGGTGCGCGCGGGCTGCGACGGGGCGGCCCGGCCCGACAGGCCCAGGCGGTGCACCTTGCCGATCACGGCGTTGCGGGTCACGCCGCCGCCCAGGGCCTTGGCGATCTGGCTCGCTGACTGGCCTTCCAGCCACAGCTTCTTCAGCGCGCCGACGCGGTCTTCGGTCCAGCCTGGGTTCATGTCGCCCTCCTGCGGAGACGTCCGATTCAATATCTTGTGCCGGAGTCCGAATTTCGGCCCCTCACCAGGCTTCTAATCGTAAATCAGCCCTTAAAACACGCAATATGTGGGAATTCACCTGTCCACAGAAACTACATCTAGTATGGTTAATGTCCCGATTTGACTCAATTTCTCGGCCGTCATCCACAGGCCCCACGCCTTGCGAAACCGACTTGGCTGTCGCATCTGAGGCGGCATGACGCATCTGACCGCCGCTTCCGAAGCCCCTTCCGCCCCCCATGGCCTGCCCCAGCCCCGCCGCTATGACGGGATCAATTGGGTGGGTCTGCGCACCCTCTACCTGAAGGAGGTCCGCCGCTTCTGGAAGGTGGGCGGCCAGACCGTGGCGGCGCCGGTGGTGACGACCCTGCTCTACATGATGGTCTTCGTGGTGGCGCTTCAGGGCGCGCGGCCGCCGCTGCACGGCACGCCCTTCGCCGAGTTCGTGGCGCCGGGCCTGATCATGATGGCTATCCTGCAGAACGCCTTCGCCAACGCCTCGTCCAGCCTGATCCAGGCCAAGATCATGGGCACGGCGACCGATTTCCTGACCCCGCCGCTCAGCCCGCTGGAGCTGACGGTCGGCTTCACCCTGGGCGCGGCGACGCGCGGGGTGGCCGTCGGGCTGGTGACGGCGCTGTGCGTCCTGCCCTTCGCCAGGCTGGGCCTGGCCAACATCGCCCTGATCGTCTGGTTCGGCCTGATCGCCTCCCTGCTGATGGGCATGGTGGGGGTGCTGGCGGGCCTGTGGTCCGAGAAGTTCGACCATCTTTCGGCGGTGCAGAACTTCGTGGTCATGCCGATGACCTTCCTGTCGGGGACCTTCTACCTGATCGACCGTCTGCCCCAGCCCTTCGCCGGCATCAGCAAGTTCAACCCCTTCTTCTACCTGATCGACGGCTTCCGGGCCGGCTTCATCGGCCACGCCGAAAGCAACCTGGCGGTCGGCGTGGTCATGAGCGCCGGGCTGACCGTGGCGCTGGGCGCGGCCTGCTGGCTGGTGTTCCGTTCGGGCTGGCGGCTGAAGAGCTGACGGCTTAGTCAAGGCGTCGAAGGCGGGGCGAGGGGCTCCGCCAAGGGGGCTCGCCATGTCGTTTCATCTTCGTCTGAAAGCCGTCGTCGGCGGCGCCTGCCTGATCGCGGCCTGCCTGACGGCCGCGCCGTCGCTGGCTCAGAACCGCGCCGCCGATCTGCGCGAACAGGTCGGCGCCTACGCCCAGCCGTCCAACGCCGAGCGCCTGTCGGTGCTGCTGGGCCAGCTTCGGGCCGAGGGCTTCGCCCCGACGGTCGAGACCTTCGAGGGCGGCGGCCGCGCCGGTCCGATGCAGGGCTCAAACGTCGTCGTCACCCTCGGCGAGGGCGAGAAGGAAATCCTGCTCACCGCCCACTATGACGCGGTGCGCCTGCGCGACGGGACGATGTCGCACGGCCTGGTCGACAACGCCGGCTCGGTGGTCGCCCTGATCGAGGCGGCCAAGATCCTGCGCGAGGCGCCGCTGTCGCACCGCGTCCGCATCCTCTTCTTCGACCAGGAAGAGCTGGGCCTGATCGGCGCCAGGAAGTGGATCGAAGCGCACGGGATCGCCCATGTCGCGGCCGTGGTGAACTCGGATGTCGCCGCCTATGGCGACACCATGATGTACGGCCAGAACAACGGGGTGCAGTCGGCCTTCGTCACCCGCGCCGTGCAGGAGCTGTGCGCCGAACACGCCCTGCAATGCGTCGACTTCCCCGAGTATCCGCCGTCCGACGACCGCGCCTTCTCGGCCGCCGGCGCGCCCGTCGTCTCCCTGGGCTTCCAGGACGAGGTCGGGGCCCACCAGATGTGGCTGGCCTTCAACGGCGGCGAGACCAAAGGCCTGGCCGAGGGCTTCGTGCCGCAGGTCTTCCGCGTCATCCACTCCAAGGACGACGCCATCGAGGCGGTCGAGGGCCGCACCATCGACCTGGCGGCCCGGACCTATGCGGCCCTGATCGTCAAGCTCGACGCGCAACTACGCTGAATTCGCGCCCGGCATGGTGTTGACTAAGCCGAAATAGCGCCCGACAAGTTCGTCGCCCTTTTCCAAAGCGGTCCCGTCGCAGACGCGTCGGGGCCGTCTCGCTTTATGGAGTCTGCCAAGTGTCCGGTCATCTGATGGGTGTCTACAATCGCGCGCCGCTGGAAGTGGAGCGCGGCCAGGGCGTCCGCCTGTGGTCCACGGACGGCGCCGAGTATCTGGACTGCGTCTCGGGCATCTCCACCAACGCCCTGGGCCACGCCCACCCCAAGCTGGTGCAGGCGATCAAGGACCAAGCCGAGAAGCTGTGGCACGTCTCCAACATCTTCAGGATTCCGGGGCAGGACGCCCTGGCCGACGATCTGTGCGCCAGGTCCTTCGCCGACGTCGTCTTCTTCACCAACTCGGGCACCGAGGCCGTAGAGTGCGCCCTGAAGACGGCGCGCAAATTCCACGTCGCCAACGGCCAGCCTGAGCGGATCGACATCTACGGCTTCGACGGCTCGTTCCACGGCCGCACCTATGGCGCCATCAACGCCGCCGCCAACCCCAGCTACACCGAGGGCTTCGGGCCCAAGATGGAGGGCTTCCATCAGCTGAAATGGGGCGACAAGGAGGCCCTGACGGCGGCGTTCGAGAACCCGGCGACGGCGGCGATCATCCTGGAGCCGGTCCAGGGCGAGGGCGGCTGCCGCGCCACGCCTGAGGAAGAGCTGCGCTGGATGCGCGAGATGGCAGACAAGCACGGCGTCCTGATCATCTTCGACGAGGTCCAGTGCGGCATGGGCCGGACCGGCAAGCTGTGGGCCCACGAATGGGCGGGCATGACGCCGGACATCATGGCCATCGCCAAGGCCCTGGGCGGCGGCTTTCCCATCGGCGCCTGCCTGGCCACGGCCGAGGCGGCCAAGGGCATGACGGTCGGCGCCCACGGCTCGACCTTCGGGGGCAACCCGCTGGCGATGGCCGTCGGCCAGGCGGCCTTCGCCGAGGTGTCGTCCGACGCCGTCCTGAACAACGTCAATGAGGTCGCCGGCTATCTGAAGCAGCAACTGCACGGTCTGGCCGAACGCTTCCCCGACGTGATCGTCGAGGTGCGCGGCAAGGGTCTGCTGCTGGGCGTCAAACTGGTCCCGAACAACCGCGACTTCATGGGCTGGGCGCGCGACGAGGCCAAGCTGCTGGTCGCGGGCGGCGGCGACAACCTGGTCCGCATCCTGCCGCCGCTGAACATCACCCTCGACGAGGCTCGCGAGGCCGTCGAGAAGTTCGAAAAAGCCTGCGAGTTCGCTCGCGGCAAGGTCGCCGGCTAAACAACTCTTCCGCTCATCCCCGCGAAAGCGGGGACCCCGTTCCGTTTCCTGACGACGATGGACTGGGGCAGCGGCGGATGACACCCCGGGCGTTGCGCGTCCAAAGTACTGGGTCCCCGCTTTCGCGGGGATGAGCGGAGTTAGAAATGGTTCGTCACTTCCTCGACATCCACCGCCTCGACGCCGCGACCCTGCGCGCCATCCTGGACGACGCCCACGCCCGCAAGCGCGCGCGCAAGGGCTGGCCCCAGGGCCGCGCCGACGCCGACGCGCCGGGCAAGGACCGCGTCCTGGCCATGATCTTCGAGAAGAACTCGACCCGCACCCGTTTCAGCTTCGACGCGGCCATCCGCCAACTGGGCGGCGACTCCATCATCGCCACCGCCTCGGATATGCAACTGGGCCGGGGCGAGCCGGTCGAGGACACCGCCCGCGTCCTGTCGCGCATGGTCGATGCCGTGATGATCCGCGCCAACGACCACGAGGACGTCGAGCGCTTCGCCCGCGTCTCCGCCGTGCCGGTCGTCAACGGCCTGACCGATCGCAGCCACCCGTGCCAGATCCTGGCCGACCTGATGACCATCGAGGAGCATCGCGGCCCGATCGAGGGAAAAACGATCGCCTGGATCGGCGACGGCAACAACGTCTGCCACAGCTTCATGCACGCGGCGCCCAAGTTCGGCTTCCACCTGCACGTCGCCTGTCCGGCGGAATATCATCCCGACCTGCGCGATCTGGAGAAGGGTGGCGCCCACGTCACCCTGACCAGCGACCCGCGCGAGGCGGTCAAGGGCGCCGACGTCGTCGTCACCGACACCTGGGTGTCGATGGGCGATCAGGACTATGAGGCCCGCCTGGCGGCGTTCGAGCCCTACAGCGTCGACGAGGCCCTGATGGCCGAGGCGGCCGACGATGCGGTCTTCCTGCACTGCCTGCCCGCCCACCGCGGCGAGGAGGTGACCGACGCCGTCATCGACGGCCCGCAGTCGCTGATCTGGGACGAGGCCGAGAACCGCCTTCACGCCCAGAAGGCGGTCCTGGCCTGGTGCTTCGGGGCTTTTTAAGCAGCCCTAACGCGCTTCGCGCTGCTTGAGGGCGGATTAGGCCTAGCGCAGGTTGACGTCGACTACGTCGCCGGCGTCCGGCGTCTTGCCGGTCAGGTTGGCCTTGGCGATCTCGAAGGCGAACTTCATCAGCCCGCCCTCGCTGACCCAGACGCGGCCGTCGTCGGCGTCGAAGCGCAGCAGGGTCAGGCGCGGATCGTCCTTGCCCTCGGGATACCAGGCCGACAGCACGGGATTCCAGTAGCGCTCGATGACTTCCCGGTCATGGCCGTGCACGGCCAGGGCCCCGTGGATGCAGGCCCAGACCTTCTGGTCCTTGGAGCCGTAGCTGAACATGGCGGTCTGGCCCGGCGCCGCCGCGTCGCGCGCCAGGTCGGTGTCGTCGCGGGTGAAGAACCAGAGGGTTCCGGTCTCGGCCTCGCGGAAGGCGGTCATCGGCTGGCTGTGATAGCCGGGGCGATCCAGCCCCAGCATGCCGGTGTTGCTGGACTTCAGGCTTTTCCAGAAGGCTTCTTCGGCTTCGTGGGGCGTCAGTTCCCTATCGGTCACGCTCGTCTCCTGTCTGTCGGCGGGGGGAGACAAGACAACCGGCCAGGCGTCGGAGCGTTCCGCTAGAAAGGCGGCGCGGCTGGCAGGGGGCGCCCGCTGAGCTCCGCCATCAGATGAATCAGCAGGAAGAAGACCAGCGCAGCCGCCAGCAGCATTATGAATCGCCACGGCATCAGGCGCGGGCCGCGCATGATGTCTGTCGGCCGCGCTCCGCGCCATCCGGAAAAGACGACGACGGCGATCGAAGCGATCAGCAGGATCAGGGTGAGCGTGGCGTTCATGACCGCGGCAGTTGGGGCGCCCGAGGCCGGGACGCAAGCGTCCCGCCGTCCACGATCTGCAGCTTGGCCGTATTTCTTGATGCGTGGTTAATCTAAACGCGGCATTAACCATGTCAGGCGCATCAGCGCCATGTAGGCTGCCGTCGGCGCTTCGGCGCGAGGCGCCATATCTAGCGGTTAACGACACGTTTACACGCTTCATCTGGAAGGATACCGTTCTCGCCATGGGTCGGGAGGCGAATCAGTGACCGCAGCGGCGCCGTGGAGCGTGAAGGGAATCGATCCCAAGGCGCGCGAGATCGCCAAGGACTTGGCGCGCCGGTCAGGCATGACCCTGGGCGAGTGGCTGAACTCCATGATCATGGACGAGCCGGACGAGGACGACGTCGTCGCCACCCTGCCGCGCCGGTCGCCCATTCCCGATCCCTATGATCGCCGCAGCCGGTCGCGCCGCCTGGACGACGTCTACGGCGATGAACCGCGTCGGGGCGAAGGCCTGGGCCGGATGGGGGCCTCGCTGGAGGTCATCGCCGAGCGGCTGGAGGCGGCCGAGCGCCGCTCGACCCTGGCGATTCAGGGCATCGACCAGGCCGTGGCCGGCCTGGTGCGCCGCCTGGAGCAGCAGGACGAGGCCGAGGCCGCCAAGGCCCGCCGCATCGACGACATCGCCGAGGAGCTGCGCGAGGGGCATCGCCGCCTGCGCCGGTTGGAGCAGGACGCCGGCGTCGAGGCGCGCGAGGGGCTGGAGAAGCTGGACGCGGCCCTGACCGCCGTCTCCACCCGCCTTTACGAAATGGACGAGCGCCAGCGTGCGGGCGTCAGCGAATTGCGCGACCGCATCGAGGCGGTCGAGAAGACGGCTGGAGCGGGCGCCGGAACCGCCCTGCTGTCGGACGTCGGCGCGCGCCTGGACGACGCCCAGGCGCGGACCTCCGAAGCGCTGAAGGGGCTTGAGCGGTCGTTCGCGGCCCTGGACCTGCGGATGCGCGACGCCGAGCGCCGCATCGAGCCGGACCATGCGCGCGAGGCTTCCCGCTTCGAGAAGCTGGCCGAGGGCCTGACGCGTCAGGTCGAGACCAGCCGCGCCGAGATGATCCGCCGCCTGGACGCGGTCGAGACCGAGGGACGGGTCGATCGCGTCGAGCGCGCCTTGGCCGCCATCGGCGATCAGGCCCGGGCCGCCGAGCAGCGCTCGGCCGCCGCCGTCGAGGGCATGGGCCGCGAGATCATGCGCATCGCCCGCAATCTCAACGGCCGGGTGGAGAAGGTCGAAGCCGGCGGCGCCGGGCCGTCCGACGCCCGCGTCGCGGCGCTGGAGCAGAAGCTGGAGCGCGATCTGGCCCGCCACGCCGAGGCGGTGGACCAGCGCCTGACCCAGGCGGACGACCAGCACGCCCTGGCGTTGGAGCGGCTGGGCGGTGAGATCGCCCGCATCTCCGACCGGCTCAGCGAGCGCATCGCCCAGTCGGAGCGCCGCTCGGCGCAGGCCCTGGACGACATCGGCCGCCGTCTGGCGGAAAGCGCCGACAAGATGCATCAGCGCCACGAGCGCGCCTCGGGCGATCTGGCCGAGCGGATGCGCCAGAGCGAGGAACGCACGGCGCGCCTGCTGGCCGACGCGCGCGACAACATGGAGCAGCGCGTCGACCGCGACGTCCGTCGCCCGCCGCTGGAAGGCCCCGACCCCGCGCCCTGGACTCCGGCGGAGACCGCCAGCGGCGACTGGCGCGCGGCCGCCTTCGCCGATCCGGTCGAGGATTGGGCCCCCGAACCCGTGACGCAGGACGACGCCGCGGCCGAGCCCTTGTTCGCCGATGCCGCTCCGACCGTCTTCGGCGATCCGCTCGACGCTGAACTTCTGGACGCGGGGCCGACGACGGCCGCGCCCTTCGGCCGGGTCGCGCAGGACGCCTGGCCCCACGCCGCGTCTCAGGCGGCGCCCCATGCGACGCCTCCGGCGTCGTCCTTGGTCGATGAAGACCTGTTCGGCGGCGCCGACGTCAGCGACATCCTGAATGTCGCCGCCGATACGGACGCTGATCGGCCGTTCGATCTGGACGGGTCGAGGGCCGAAGGTTTCTCCGCCGACCTGGACTTCGTCTCGTCTCGCGACGCGGCGCGGAGCCCGGAGCGAGCGGCGACCTCGACGCGCGACGTGCTGGAGGCGGCGCGAGCGGCCATGGCGCCGGAAGAGGATGCGTCCCCGCGTCCGGCCTTCGGCCTGGCCAAGCGCGGCGGCAAGTCCAAGCTGCAGGAGCGGCTCGACAAGCAGGCCGGGCGTCAGAGCTCCACCATGCGCACGGCCCTGGGGGCGATGGCCGTCGCCGCCCTGGGCGTGGTCGGCGGCTACGCCACCTTGCAGGTGGCGGGCGGTTCCGGCCTGAGCCTGCCGGGCGGTTTCGCCCTGGCGCCGGCCGAGGGCGCGACGCCCGCCGAGCCGACGACGCCGATCGCCGCCTTGGCCCTGGACGCCGCCCCGACCGACGCCGTGCCTTCGCCCGATGCGGCCGCGACCGAAGGGGCGGGCCTGTTCGCGCGCGCCGTGCAGATGCTGGACAACGGCGACGACGGCGGGCTGGAGCCCCTGACCCGCGCCGCCAACCTGGGCTACGCTCCGGCCCAGCTGCGCCTGGCCGGCCTGTACCAGGACGGGGCCGCGGGTCTGACGACGGACGAAGCCGAGGCCCGCGCCTGGGCCCGCCGCGCGGCCGAGGCGGGCGATCCCAAGGCCATGCATTTCTACGCCATGCAGCTGTATGACGGCGTCGGCGGGGCGCGGAACCGCGCCGAGGCCCTGTCGTGGCTGACCAAGGCGGCCGGCGCCGGTCGCGTCGACAGCCAGTACAATGTGGCCCAGATGCTGGAGAAGGGCGACGAGGGCGTGGCTCCCAATCGGGTCGAGGCCTTCAAATGGTACATGATCGCGGCCCGGCGCGGCGACCAGCAGGCCCTGGCCTCGGTCCAGCGCCTGACCGCCGGCCTGTCGGCCGCCGACCGCCGCACGGCGCGCGAGGCCGCCGACGCCTTCACCGTCGAGCCGGTCGCCTGATCGGCGCCGCGGGCTTGCGACCGGGGGTGGCGGTTCGCCGCAGGGGCGGCTAAGACCGAAGGCCTAGTCGCCTTTCCGGCGCCGATTGCCTGACCTTCCAGCCGAAGGCGCGTGCCGTGGATATTTACCTGCCGATCGCCGAAGTCTCGGTGAACTGGCCGCTCCTGGTCATGCTGGGGGCGCTGGTCGGTTTCGTGTCCGGCCTGTTCGGCATCGGCGGCGGCTTCCTGATGGCGCCGGTCCTGGTCTTCCTGGGGATCCCGCCGACCGTGGCGGTGGCCAGCCAGGCCAGCCATGTCGTCGCCTCTTCGACCTCGGGCGTCATCCGCTATTCCGGCATGAAGGCGGTCGACTACCGCATCGGCGGCATCATGGCCGTGGGCGGGGCGCTGGGCGCGCTCGCGGGCGTCGAGCTGTTCCGTTACCTCCGCCTGCTGGGCCAGGCCGATCTGGTGGTGGCCCTGTCCTATCTGCTGTTCCTCGGCTCCATCGGCTGCATGATGCTGTACGAGAGCCTGACGCAGATTCTGCACCGGGTCCGGGGCGAGACCCCGCCAAGGAAGGAGCGCCGTCGTCCTCTGTGGCTGTACGGCCTGCCGTTCAGGATGCGTTTCCCCCGGTCGGGGCTCTACATCAGCGTCATTCCGCCGTTCGGCCTGGGCGTCTTCGCAGGGGTCCTGTCGGCCATCATGGGGGTGGGCGGCGGCTTCATCCTGGTCCCGGCCATGCTCTATGTGCTGCGGATGAAGGCCGGGGTGGTGGTCGGCACCAGTCTGTTCCAGATCATCATCACCACGGCCATCACCACCGTGCTTCAGGCCGGGCGCAACCAGACGGTGGACATCGTCCTGTCGACCATACTGCTGCTGGGCGGGGTGGTGGGAGCCCAGTACGGGGCCAAGCTTTCAGGCCGTTTCCGGGCGGAGGAGATGCGCGCGGCCCTGGGCCTGATCGTCCTGCTGGTCGGCATCCAGATGGGGCTGGAGCTGTTCGTGCGGCCCAGCGACCTCTTCCTGCTGGCGCCGGGGGTGTCGGACTGATGTTCCAGGTCCTGCCGCCGGAACCGCCGCCCCAGGCCACGGCGCCCGAGATCATGATCGAGCGGTCGGCCGCCACGACCGAGGCGGTGCGGGTCGCGGCCGCCCTGACCGACGCGCGGGTGGACGTGGATTCCGGTTTCCGGGGCGCCTCCATCGTCCTCTATGGGGCCGTGTTCAACCCGACCGACACGCCCGCCGACGTGGTGGTGGTGGTGCGCGGTCCCGACGCCCCGGTCCGCCTGGTCAGGAAGACGCGCAACATGGGGGTCTGGCTGAACAGCCGTCCGGTGCTGTTCGAGGGGGCCCCCGGCTTCTACATGACCGCCTCGACCCGGCCGCTCAGCGACATCGCCGACTTCGGCCAGTTGCGCCGTCTGGGCGTGGGGGTCGACCACCTGCGCATCGACGCCCCGGAGGAGGCCCGCACCGTCACCCGCTACGGCGTGCGCGACGTGGTCGTCAGCCGCCTGGGGGAGGACTATCTGGACTGGCGCCGCGCCGTGATCCGGCTGAAGGAGGCGGCCGCCCTCTACGACACCGATCCCAAGGGGGTGGAGTTCGTCGACCGGGGCCTGTTCCGCGCCGAGGTCAAGCTGCCCGCCGTGGCGCCGACCGGCAAATACTACGCCGAGGTCTGGCTGTTCCAGGAGGGGGCGCCGGCGTCGGTGTCCAACCTGACCCTGACCGTCGAAAAGGTGGGGCTGGAGCGCGACATCTATGAGTTCGCCCACCGCCGCCCGTGGAGCTATGGCGTGCTGTGCGTCCTGCTGGCGGCGATCACGGGCTATACGGCGTCGCGCGTGTTCCGGAGCCGATAGGCCTCATCGCAGCATCTGCGCGCCCTGAAAGGCGGCGAGGATCAGCAGCAGGACGCCCACCGCATAGGTCAGGGCCTTGCGCGGGACCTTCTTGACGATCAGGCCGGCGAAGGGGGCGGCGATCAGGCCGCCGACCACCAGGCCGCCGACGGCCGCCGCGTGGTTCTGAAGCGCGCCGGCCTCCTTCCAGTGACCGCTGACCAGGGCCCAGACGAAGGTGGCCGAGACGGCGACGGTCAGGAAGAACTCGGCGGTGTTCACCGTGCCGATGGCCTTGCGCGGCTCCTGCCCGGCGCCGACCATGGTGGAGGAGACGGTGGGTCCCCAGCCCCCTCCGCCGACGGCGTCCAGGAAGCCGCCGACCAGACCCAGCGGCGCCGTGACCCAGGCGGGCAAGCGGCGCGGCCGGACGTCATGGCCCGCGCGCCACAGAATCCACACGCCGACCAGGGCCAGATAGCCGACGACGAAGGGCTTGATCGCGGCCGCGTCCACCCCCGTCAGCACATAGGCGCCCAGCACGCCGCCGATCACGCCGGCGACGGCCAGCGGCAGCAGCAGCCGCCACTCTACATTCCTGTGCCAGGCGTGGCTTCCGGCCGAGGCGGCGGTGGTGAAGACCTCGGCGGCGTGGACGCTGGCCGAGGCCGTGGCCGGTGGCACGCCCAGCGCCAGCAGCACGGAGGAGGAGATGACGCCGTAGGCCATGCCCAGGGCGCCGTCGACCGCCTGGGCCAGGACGCCGACCAGCAGGAACAGGAAGAAGGTGTCCATTCAAGGCCTCGGGCGGGTGGGTATGAAACCCATCAGACGCAGGTCGCAGTCCGCCTGGCAATGGCGGTTCTTTCGGATTCAGGCGAGCTCGAGACGGGCGATGGCGTCCAGTACGTCGCGGCCGCTATAGGGCTTGATGACCATGGCGGCGGCCAGTTCGGCGTTGTGCGCCGCCGCCGTCACGTCGCCGGACAGGAAGATGACCGGCACGCCCCAGCGCGATTTCAGGCTGCGCGCCAGGTCCACGCCCGTCGCCTCGCCCGACAGATTGATGTCCAGCAGGGCCAGGTCGATGGCGTGAAGGGCGGTCGCCGCCTCGGCCGCCTCGGCGCTGTGGAAGGGGCCGACCACGCGGTGCCCGGCGGCGTCCAGCGCCTCGGTCAGATCGGCCGCGGCCTCAGCGTCGTCCTCGACCAGCAGCACGGTCCGAGGCGCGACCTCGACCGGCGCCGGAGCGATCTCTGGCGGCGCCTGGCGCACCAGAACGGCGCGGACACGGGGCCACAGTTCGACGGCGGGGCGTTCGGCGTCCAGGTCGAAGATCTTGGCGAGAGCCTTCAGCTCCTGTTCCGCGGCCGGGCTCAGGGCCGCGCCGCCCGGCGCCAGAATCCCGTCGTAAAGGGCGCAGAGGCGCGCGACGTCGGCGCCCGGCGCAAGGCCCGCCGAGAGCCCTTGCGGGGGCTTTTCATGGGTCATGCCCTGTCTCCGTTTCGTTTCAGCTCCGTGGAGCTAGGGCGTTTGCAGGTGCGAAGAAACCGGGCTGACGGGCTTGTGACGGCTGTTCACAATCGCTCCATGAGCGCGTGTAGAGGCGTTTTCATCGACACGCCGCTGCGTCGCGGGTAAGGCTCCGCCCTCGATTTTCTCTGCAAGGACACGCCGTTGCGACTGCCCCAGGCCCGGCTCGATCAGGTGCTCGACCGCTTCCACGAGGTGGAGGCGAGAATGGGCGCGGCCACCGACGGCGCCGAGATCGTGCGCCTGTCGAAGGAGCACGCCGAGCTCAAGCCGGTCGCCGACGCGGTCCAGGCCCTGGCCCGCGCCCGTATTGAGGCGGACGACCTCAGGGCCATGGCCGCCGATCCGGAAATGGCCGCCCTGGCCGCCGACGAACTGGACGCCCTGAACGAGCGCCTGCCGGGGCTGGAGCGCGAGGTCGCCCTGCTGCTGGCCCCGCGCGACGCCGATGAAAACGCCTCGGCCGTGCTGGAGGTGCGCGCCGGCACCGGCGGGGACGAGGCGGCCCTGTTCGCAGGCGACCTGTTCCGCATGTATTCGCGTTACGCCTCCACGCGCGGCTGGCGGGTCGAGGTCGACAGCGCGACCGAGGGCGACGCCGGCGGCTATAAGGAGATCATCGCCACCGTCAGCGGCGAGGGCGTCTTCGGCCGTCTGAAGTTCGAGAGCGGGGTCCACCGCGTCCAGCGCGTGCCGACGACCGAGGCGGGCGGCCGCATCCACACCTCGGCGGCCACGGTCGCCGTCCTGCCCGAGGTCGAGGACGTCGAGATCGAGATCCTCGACAAGGACATCCGCATCGACACCTACCGCTCGTCCGGCGCGGGCGGCCAGCACGTCAACAAGACGGACTCGGCGGTGCGCATCACCCACCTGCCGACCGGCATCGTGGTGACCTCGTCCGAGAAGTCGCAGCACGTCAACCGCGACAAGGCGATGAAGAATCTGCGCGTGCGCCTCTACGACATGCAGCGCCAGGCCAAGGACGCCGCCCGCTCGGACGCGCGCAAGTCTCAGGTCGGCTCGGGCGATCGCTCGGAGCGCATCCGCACCTACAACTTCCCGCAGGGCCGCGTGACCGATCACCGCATCGGCCTGACCCTGCACAGCCTGCCGCAGATTCTCGAGGGCGACCTCGACCCCATGCTCAACGCCCTGATCGCCGAGGACCAGGCCGCCCGCCTGGCCGATCTGGAAGCCGAACTGGGCTGAGGACGCGCAGGCGCGTCCGCACCTGACGTCCCCCGGCTTTAATCTGGCTTCGACTCCCGCTAGGAACGGAGCATGAACATGCTGGAACTCGTCCTCCTGGCCTTTGTCGCGGTCGCCGCGGCGGGCTTCCTGTGGGCCTATATGGGCTGGCAGAAGGCGCGCGGCGCGCTGGACGCCGCCGACGCGCGGCTGGCGCTGATGGAGGAGAGCCGGGACTCCATGGCGGAGTTCCTCAAGGCCCAGGCCTCCCAGTCGGCCGAAGCCGTGGCGTCCAAGCTGGTCGCCCGCGCCACCGAGACCTTCCAGGCCCAGGACCGCGTCGCGCGCGAGCGGATGGAGGCCCAGCTCAAGCCCGTGTCCGAGACCCTGGCCAAGTTTCAGGAACACGTTACGGCGCTGGAGAAGGCGCGCGCCGACGAGACCGGGGGCCTGAAGGAGCAGCTCAACCTGCTGATGGCCGCCTCGACCGCCACCCGCGACGAGGCGCGCCGCCTGACCGAGGCGCTGAAGGGTAACACCGGCCGTCGCGGCCGCTGGGGCGAGCAGACCTGCCGCAACGTGCTGGAGGCGGCGGGCATGGCCGGCCGCTTCGACTTCGAGGAGCAGAACTCATCGGCCACCGATGAAGGCCGCCAGCAGCGCCCGGACTTCATCGTGAAGTTGCCCGGCGGCGGCATGTTCGTCATCGACGCCAAGGTCTCCCTGGCCTTCGCCGACGAGGCGGACGGGGACGAGGAGGCGCAGGCTCGCGCCATGTCGCTGCGCACCGCCGCCAGCATGAAGACCCACGTCCGCCAGCTGTCGTCCAAGGCCTATCAGGACCAGTTCAAGCCCAGCCCCGACTTCGTCGCCATGTTCGTGCCCGGCGACGCCTTCCTGGCCGCTGCCCTGGACCACGAGCCGGACCTGATGACCACGGCCATGGCCTCGCGCGTGGTCATCGTCACCCCGACCACCCTGTTCGCCCTGTGCAAGGCCGTGGCCTACGGCTGGCGCGCCGAGGAGCAGGCCCGCAACGCCGAGGACGTCGCCAGGCTGGGCAAGGAGCTCTACAAGCGGCTGTCGGTCATGGGCGGCCACGCCGCCTCGGTCGGCAAGGCGCTGGACGCGGCGGTTTCCCGTTACAACCAGTTCGTCGGCTCGCTGGAGAGCCAGGTCATGGTTTCGGCCCGCCGCTTCGAGGACCTGAAGGTCGACCACGAGGGCAAGGAGCTGCCCGAACTGACCGCCGTCGAGCAGTCGCCCCGCGCCCTCAGCCGCCCGGAATTGCTGAACGCGCCGGAGTGACCGGGACGGGTGACAAACACGCTTGACGTGTTGCGCTAGGGCTGACAAACAAACTTGTCTGTTTCTGCTTGAGAGCGCCGATGTCGTTCAAATCGTTCAAGCCGCTTGGGATTCGCGGCGCCCTGCTGGTGTTCGCCGTCTCTCTAGGTCTGGGGCTTATCGGCGGCGTTCTGGGCGTGATCCTGTCCGACCAGCCCGGCGTGGCCGGTTTCGCCATGACGGCGGTGATGCTGGCGTTGGTGATGGCGGGGGCGCTGCTGATCTGCATCTGGTGGTGGCGTCATCTCGACGAGGCCGCGCGCGAGGCCCACAAGTGGGCCTGGTTCTGGGGCGGGACCAGCGGCATGGCCATCGGCGCCGTGCTGCTTATGGTCCTGTCGCTGCGGCGCGAAGAGGTCGTGCTGCCGCAATGGGCGGGCGAAACGCCGCCGGAACTGCTGTTGAACGGCATGATGGCCATTCTGCTGTTCCAGCTCGTCGGCTATGGCCTGGCCTGGGCCTGGTGGTGGCTGGGCCGTCGTTGAGGAGGACGTCGTGAAGAACCGCCTCAAGGTGCTGCGCGCCGAGCGCGACTGGAGCCAGGCGCATCTGGCCGATGAACTGGGCGTGTCGCGCCAGACGGTGAATGCGCTGGAGACCGGCCGCTACGACCCCTCCCTGCCGCTGGCGTTCAAGATCGCCCGGCTGTTCCAGATGCCCATCGAATCCATCTTCATCGACGAAGAAGGCTGACGGCCTTTTCCTTTCCTTGCGACTCCTGGGAGCCTGACCATGATCCGCCGACTCTGGAGCCGCGCCGCCGCCGCCCTGGCCGCCGTCCTGCTGGCGCCGACGACGCCCGCCTTCGCCCAGACGGCGCCCGCCGCCGCCGATCCGGCCGCCGTGGCCGTCGCCCCCGCCGGGTCCGGCCCGCGTCTGTGGGTGGTCAAGGATGCGGACTCCACCCTCTATCTGTTCGGCACCGTCCATGTGCTGAAGCCTGAGACGCCCTGGGGCAGCGCCAAGCTGGACCGCGCCTTCGCCAGCGCTGACGAATACTGGTTCGAGATCGCCGACCTGAACGACGTGGCCGGCGCCGTGCCGATCATCCAGGCCAAGGGGGTCTCGCCCGACCGCCCCCTGTCCAGCCTGCTGACGGCCGATGAGCAGGCCGATCTCGACGCCGCCGCCCGCTCGATCGGCGCGACCGCCGCCCAGTTGGACCCTCTGCGCCCGTGGTTCGCGGCCCTGCAACTGGCCATGGCCAGCATCACCAAGGCCGGTTACCTGCCGCAGAACGGCGGGGACCAGGTGCTGCACGCCCGCGCCGCCGCCACCGGCAAGCCGATCAAGGGCTTCGAGACCATGCCGCAGCAGATCGGCTTCATCGCCGACATGTCCGAGGAGGCGCAACTGGCCATGCTGCGTTCGGGCCTGAAGGAGTTCGATCAGGCGCCCGTCGTCATGACGCGTATGGTCGGCGCCTGGTCGACGGGCGACGTCGATGGTCTGGACGCCCTGATCGGCCAGGAGATGAAGGCGCATTCGCCCGAGATGTACGAGGTCATGCTGACCCGCCGCAACGCCGACTGGACCCGCCAGATCATGACCCTGCTGGACGGCTCGGGCACAGCCTTCATCTCGGTCGGCGCCGGCCACCTGGCGGGCGCCGACAGCGTCCAGGCCATGCTCGCCAGGCGCGGCGTCACGGTCGAGGAAGTCCGCGACTGACGCCTCCCGGCCTTGCAGAAAAATCCGAAGGCCCGGTCCGCCGGGCCTTTTCTTTTGCGCCGCGCCCTATATCTTCGCCGCTCGCTTCGGCGATGCGGGTATAGTTCAGAGGTAGAACGTCAGCTTCCCAAGCTGAATGTCGCGAGTTCGATTCTCGCTACCCGCTCCAATATTTCCCCACAACGACAGAGCTTTCGGCCGCCTGAAGCGGCTTGCCGCCGGGCGCGGCGGCGTCGCGCGAACAAAAAGGCCGCCCGGCGGATCGCCGGGCGGCCTTCTGCATTTCAGCGTTTTTCGCGCCTAGCGCGCCGCATCCGTCGTCACGGCGGGGCCGTAGAAGAGGGCGTTGAACAGCAGGCGGCTGGAGGCGCGGGCCTGGGCGCGGTTGACCACGTCGGGGCCCAGGACGATGACGCGGCCGCGGCCGTGCTCAAGGTCCAGCACGGCGTCGGCGCCCGACAGCTTTTCAGGACCGATGGCCCAGCCGCTGGAGACCGCGACCTGCTGGGGATAGCGCACCAGCGCCGCCCCTTCGCCTGCATGACGGAAGCCCGCATTGCGGTTGAAGAAGACGTCCAGCCGCTGCGGGGCGCCGAAGGTCAGGGGGCGGCTGTTGTCGACCTCGGTCTTCAGCACCGCGCCGGGGATGAAGAAGTCGGTGGAGGCCAGGGGCTTGCCGTCGGCCCGGGTCAGCACGTCCTGCACCGGCGCGCCCATGGCGGCGGCCAAGCGGTGGGCCGAGCCGATGGTGACGACGCTGCCGCCCGCCCGCGCGAAGGCGTCGAGCTGGGGCACGGTCCTCTCGGCGGTGATGTGGCCCAGCCAGCCGCGGTATTCGGCAGGGATGCTGTCCGGCGCCGGTTGCGGACGCTGGGCGGCGGCGGACAGGTCGGCCGGGATCATGTCCGAGGCAAACAGCAGGACGTCGAAATCCTTGTTCAGGTCGCCTGCGTCGAGGCGCTGGGGATAGACCACCTCGAACGGATACTCGAACTGCTCCAGCATCCACTTGGTCCAGCCCGTCGCCATCGAGCCGCCGTAGCGATCGACCAGGCCGATGCGCACCGGCTTCAGGGCGATCCGTTCGCCGCCGGGCGCGCGGGCGACGGCGTGGGCGTTCAGGCCCAGGTCGCGCACGGCCGCCTCGACGATGGGGCGGGCCTTGTCGTCCGCCGGAATCCACTGTGCGCCCGGGGCCAGGGTCGCGCGGCCCGCGCGGGTCTCGCCCTCCTGCCAGAAGACGGGCAGACCTGCCGCCAGCAGGCGGTTGGTCAGGATGTAGCCGTTGATCGGCGCATGATCGATCAGCCAGCCGGCCCGGCCCGATCCCTCGATCCGGCCCGGCGGCGGCGCCATGACGTCGGCGACGCGCTCGGTCGGCGCCTCGAAGCCGTCCAGGATGCGGTCGAACTGGACGCCCATCTGCATGGCCAGGGTGTAGCCGGTGGCGTCATAGGGCAACTTGGGCGGGCCGCCGGGATACTGCAGGTCGTGCGGGTGGTCCTGGGGCTCGAACATGTCCAGCACGTGCGGGCGATAGGCCTGGGCCGTCCTCACCACATAGGAGCCCGCCGGATAGGTCTTGCCGCCGACGGTGAAGGCGCGCGTCGCGCGGTCCACGTCCACGCCCGTCTTGATCAGGCTGTTCAGGAAGGCGACGGCGGTGGGCAGGTCGGCCTGGTCGGCCGGGATGACGTAACCGCGCGGATCGCGCCGGGCCGGATCGCGCAGGACGGAGTCATACAGCGCCGGATCGAGGCCGCGACGCCCCTGTTGGGCGTTGTCCGAGGCCGCCGCCTCCAGGGCCTCGACGGCCGAGGGGGTGACGCGCCAGGTGTCGGCGGCGCCCTTGTCGATGGCGTTCTGACCCATGCGCCAGATGTTGAACAGCACCCGGTCCTTGTTGCGCGAGGCGTAGTTCAGCACCGCGCGGTTGATCGATTGCGAATACTCGATCGACTGGGCGAAGCGCCAGGTCTGGGGCGCGATCGGCATGGGCAGGTCGTTGCGGGGCAGCTGATTGTCCGGGATCAGGCTGATCCGGCTGGGCGTCGGATGGCCGGTGATCTCGGTCAGCAGGCCGACGGCGTTGTGGAAATAGGTGACGGAGCGCTCCATCCCGTTGTTCCACGTCGAATAGTTGGCCCCGCTGCGCATGGTCGAGCCGGGCTTGCCTTCCTCGATCAGGCGGCTGTGCATGGCGGCGCCGACCTCGGACAGGGTGCTCATGACCAGGGGGTCGTAGTTGTAGTTGAAGGGGTCGCGGAACGGCGGCATGAAGACCACGGTCCCCGCCGGCGCCGTCTGGTGGTGGTTGTAGATGATCTGGGGGAACCACTCGCGGAAGAACTGCCGGTTGACGTTGGTCGTCTCGGTCATGGCCGACAGGTAGTAGTCGCGGTTGTTATCGTGGCCGACGTACTTCTGATACAGCACGGGGATGCTGTCGTATTCGCGCTTCAGCGGGTCCTGGTTGCGCATGTACCAGGTGGAGACCAGCTCCCACCCGTCCGGGTTCATCGGCGCGAACAGGATGATGACGTCGTCCAGGATGCGTTTGGCCTCGGCGTCCTCGGCGGTCAGCCATTCATACAGGGCGGCGACCAGGGCCTGGGGCGGCACCGTCTCGGTGGAGTGCAGGCCGCCGTCGATCCAGACCACGGCCTTGCCCTCGGCGGCCAGGGCGCGGGCCTCGGCCTCGCTGACGCCCTCGGCCTTGGCCAAGCGCCGCGCGATCTCCCGATAGCGGTCGATGTTCGCCAGGTTCTGCGACGAGGAGACGACCGAGAGGTACTGGGTCCGCCCTTCCGACGATTGGCCGATCTCCAGCAGCTTCATCCGGTCCGACTGCCCGGCCAGGGTGTGCAGATAGCGCTCGAACTGGGTGTAGGTGATCAGGCGGTAGTCCGCGCCGACCTCATGGCCGAAGGCTTCCATCGGCGTGGTCAGGGCGCGTCCGGGCGCGGCCGTCGCGGCGGCGACGGGCGCAGCCGCCGTATCCAGGGCCAGGGCGCTGGTCGAAGCGAGGGCCAGGACGGCCAGTCCGGCGGCCAGTCGGCGCGCGGAACCTAGAAGGGGGCGGGACATGCGGATTCCTGATGCGTTCGCTCGGCGAGCCTTCCGCCGAGCCTGACCGCAGCTTGGCCTCTTCGGGACGCGGACGCAATTCCGCCGCAAGTGGGGCGGGGCCTGCGCGAGCGAAATTATGCGTCGCCGCCTGGCGCAATTCGGACGAGATCGCGCCTCTTCCAAATTTGCTTTCGACAGGCCCGGATTTTCGGGCTCATGGACGGAAAATATTCGTTTTCTGGGTCGAAATGCGGCGGCCGATCCCCGGGCGCAGGCCCTGGACTTCGAGGAGTTCGTTGGAGGTCGGGGTTTTTTCGTTTATTCGCTGCCTCTTCCTTTTGGGCGGGTGGGGATCCTCCATCGGTTTTAACCACGGTCCGGCGGCGCCGGGCCTTTAAAGCTGGACGACTTTTGCATGAAGCGCATGTTCGCCTACTTCATCATCGGGGCGATGATATTGGGGGTCCTCACGGGCTGGGGACTCAACCATTTCCTGACGGCCGACCAGGCCTCGGGCGCGGCGTCGAACCTGAACCTGATCACCGACATCTTCCTGCGGCTGATCAAGATGATCATCGCGCCGCTGGTGTTCACCACCCTGGTGGCGGGCATCGCCCATATGGAGGACGCCGCTTCCGTGGGGCGGATCGGCGTCAAGACCATGACCTGGTTCATCGGCGCTTCGGTGGTGTCGCTGGTGCTGGGCCTGGTGATGGTCCAACTGCTGCAGCCGGGCGCGAACATGCACCTGCCTGAAGCGGTGGCGGCGACGGCCCCGGCGGCCTCGACCGACGCCTTCTCGCTGCACGGCTTCATCGCCCACCTGGTGCCGACGTCGATCTTCGACGCCATGGCCAGGAACGAAATCCTGCAGATCGTCGTCTTCTCGGTCTTCGTCGGCACGGCCGTCGCCGCCCTGGACGACAAGGCGCCGGCGGTGCTGCACCTGGTCGAACAGGCCGCCAGCATCATGCTGAAGGTGACCGAGTTCGTGATGAAGCTGGCGCCCTTCGCCATCTTCGCGGCCCTGGCCTCGACCATCGCCACCCAGGGGCTGGAGATGCTGGGCACCTACGCCAAGTTCGTCCTGGGCTTCTACGGCTCCATGGGCGTGCTGTGGACCTTGTTGTTCCTGGCCGGCGCCGCGGTGCTGGGCAAGCGGGTGCTGCCGCTGTTCCGTGAGATTCGCACCCCGACCCTGCTGGCCTTCTCGACCGCCAGCTCGGAAGCCGCCTATCCGCGCATCCTGGAGGCCCTGCCCAAGGTCGGGGTGCGCCGCCGCATCGTCAGCTTCGTCCTGCCGCTGGGCTATTCGTTCAACCTGGACGGCTCGATGCTCTACTGCACCTTCGGCACTATGTTCATCATGCAGGCCCACGGCGTGCATCTCAGCCTCTCTCAGCAAATCTTCATGCTGCTGCTGCTGATGGTGACGTCCAAGGGCATCGCGGGCATCCCGCGCGCCTCCCTGGTGGTGATCATGGCGACCCTGACCTACTTCGGCCTGCCAGAGGCGTGGATCGCCATCGTCCTGGGCGTGGACCATCTGCTCGACATGGGCCGTTCGGCCACCAACGTCGTCGGCAATTCGGTCGCCGCCGCCGTGGTCGCCAAATGGGAAGGCGAACTGGACGACATGCCTGTGGACGGGGCCGACGGGACGGAGCGCCCGGCGATCGCCTGACATCGCCCTCAAGCGTCATCGGATGGAAGACGGCGGTCCTGCGAGGGGCCGCCGTTTTCAATTGCGCCTCGCTCCAGAGGGGGGCGAGACGGGCCTCAAATCGCGGATCGCCGCGAAGCTTTGCCATGAAATCTGAAATTCAAGACGCAACAAGCAATGGACGTGCGCATCCTGTGGATATGTGTTACGATTTGACGAGTGCTCAGGCGTTGCTTTCGTTGAAGATGCGTTCGGCTTCCGACGAAACCGTTCGCCAGTCCTGGAGCGTTGGCGTGGAACAAGCTGTGTGGGAGGCCGGCTCGGCGGGACGTCGGGCCGCAGGGGCGCCGTGGTTCGCTCCGGACAGACGACATAATCCGGATCGTCGGCGGCGGCCTGGGACGGCGGACGACGTCGAGGAGCGATGCAATCGCGCCCTGGCCGCGTGGATCGACCACGAGACCCGCGCGCGTCTCCTGGTCACAAGGGCGCTGGACGTGGTGTGGATGAACGAGGCGGCGCGCGCCCTTCAGGACGACGGCGACCTGTTCGGGGTCGAGGGCGGGCGGCTGACGACCCGCTCCCGGGCCCTGCCGCGCCTGATGTCCCAGGCGCGCGCGGATGAGGCGCGGTGCCTGGCGGCGCCGGGGGCTCTCGGCCGGATCTGGGTGATGTGGGCGCGCGAGGTGGCCGCGGCGCCGAACTGCCTGATCGGCCTGACCGTGCAGTGCGTGGGCGAGGCGGTGCGCTTCCAGGCCCTGATCGAGACCCATCTGCTGTCGCCGTCCGAGGGCCGGATCGTGGAGATGCTGTTGTCCGGGCACGAGACCGGCCGGATCGCCCAGATCATGGACGTTTCGCTTGAGACCGTGCGCTCCCACCTCAAGCGGGCCTATCAGAAGATGGGCGTGCGCAGCCGGGGCGAGATGTTCGCCCAGGCCCTGGCCTTCGTGGTGCCCTAGGAGGCCACGGCGGGCGCGGTCGGCGCGGTCAGCGGGCCGGTTCGGGCCTCGATCGTCTTGTCGACCAGCAGCGGTCCCATGGCGAAGGCGGCGACGGCCGCGCCCGCCGACAGGGCCAGAACGGCCACCACGCCATAGGCGATCAGCGAGCGCGAACGGCGGCGACGAAAACCGCCCGGCCGCACGTTCCGCACCAGCACATAGGGGCGGTTGGTGAAGGCTTCGGAGCCGATGATGTTGTGCTGGGACAAGAAGACGCTCCCGACTTTTCCTTGAACGGAGCGTCTCTCAGAGCGGCTTCTTGGGGCCAAAGGATGGCGAACGGGGGTCAGGCGAAGGCGGCGCCGAAGGACGGCGATCGTTGAAAAACCGCTCCGCTGACGGCCTGGCGCGAGGCGCGCGCTGGCGGCCTCCGGCCTTTGACGGCTTCAGCCGCCGAGCGTCACATTGACCGTGCGGCCGCCGCGCGTCTGGACCCGGCGCATCAGCACCATGACGTCGTCTCCGGCCTTGACCGGGGCGATCAGGAACCAGCCGCCGTCCGGCAGGCCCGAAAAGCGGAAGCTTCCGCCGGCGCAGGGCTCGGCTCGTTCATAGGAGCGGTAGTCCGCCCCCTGTTCGCCCGCCGAGCGCGCACGCACCACGGCGGCCGGCACGGCGGCGCGATCCGAGGCGCCGTACAGGCGATCGATCCGGGCGCGGGTGTAGCGGGCGTCGGGGATCAGGCCGACGTTGCCGACGCACTGGAAGGCGCGTCCGTCCTGGACGAAGGCCACGCGGCCCTCGATCGAGGCCTGGCCCGCGCGGGTGGACCAGGCGAAGTCGTCGGCGTTGAAGACCGCCGGTCCGACGGCCGAGCCGCCCATGGGCGTGGTGGCGCAGGCGGACAGGGCCAGGCCCCCGATCACGATGGCGGCCAGACCCTTGAGGGGGACGGGCGGGCGCGAGGCGTTGGTCATGGGGGCGGCTCCCGGTTTCAGTGCAGGCGTCGGCCCGGCATGACCTCGCAGGACGGGCCGAGTCAAGGTTGCCCGCCGTCGCGCCCTGCTTCACAAGGGTCCCCAGACCGGACGACAAGAGGCCGGCCGTAAACAAAATCAGGGACTTCATGACCGTCACCATCGACGACATCCGCGAAGCGCAAAAACGCATCGCCGGCCAGGTCGACCGCACGCCTGTCCGCTACTCCCGCCGTCTGTCGCAACTGACCGGCGCCGAAATCTGGATCAAGTTCGACAATCTGCACTTCACCGGCAGCTTCAAGGAGCGCGGCGCCCTGAACCGGCTGCTGCAGCTGACGCCGGACGAGAAGAAGCGCGGCGTCGTCGCCGCCTCGGCGGGCAACCACGCCCAGGCCCTGGCCTATCACGGCGGCCGTCTGGGCGTGCCCGTGACCATCGTCATGCCCGAGGGCACTCCCTTCGTGAAGGTGGACGGCACCCGCGCCCATGGCGCCAATGTCGTCATCCACGGCCTCGACTTCTCCGGCTCGACCGAGGAGGCCAGGCGGCTTCAGGCCGAGCACGGCTATGTCTTCGTCTCGGCCTTCGACGACGAGGGCATCGTCGCGGGGCAGGGGGTCTGCGGCCTGGAGTTTCTGGAGGACGCGCCGGACCTGGACGCCCTCGTCATCCCCATCGGCGGGGGCGGTCTGATCGCGGGCAGCGCCATCGCGGCCAAGGCGGTCAAGCCGGACATCAAGGTCTTCGGGGTGGAGGCCGCCCGCTATCCGTCCTTCACCGCGCGCCGTCGCGGCGAACCGGCCAAATGCAGCGGCCAGACCATCGCCGAGGGCATCGCCATCAAGGCCGTGGGCGAGATTCCCTTCGCTCTTGCTGATGCGCTGATCGACGAGGTCTTCGTCTGCGAGGAGGCCGACTTCGAAAAGGGGGTGGCCCTGCTGGCGACGCTGGAGAAGACGGTGGCCGAGGGCGCCGGGGCCGGCGGCCTGGCCGCCGTCCTGGCCAATCCGGAACGCTTCAGGGGCATGAAGGTCGGGATCGAGCTGACCGGCGGCAACATCGACGCCCGCATGCTGGCCGTGGTGCTGAACCGTGAAATGGTCCGCGAGAAGCGGTTGATCGTCTATCGCATCCTGGGCGACGACCGTCCCGGCATGTTGTCGGCCATGGCCGCCGTCATCGGCGGCCTGGGCGGCAACATCATCGACGTGGTGCACAACCGGCTGGCGCTGGACGTGCCCGCCAAGGGGGCCGAGTTCGACATCATGGTCGAGACCCGCGACGCCCGTCACGCCGAGGAGATCGGCGCCGCCTTAAAGGACCAGGGTTATGAACTTCGCATGGGCTAAACGCCCCGTCGCCTTGCTCGCCGCGTCCGCCCTGCTGGCCCTGGCCGCCTGCGGCCGCCCGGCCGCCGCGCCCGAGGACCTGGCGAAGAACGCCGCCGAATCCGCCGCCTTCATGAAGCAGAACGCGACGGAGGAGGGCGTGCAGACCCTGCCGTCGGGCCTGCAGTACAAGGTCGTGGCCTCCGGGCCCGAGGGCGGCGTCCGCCCGGATCGCAACGATCTGGTCAAGGTCGACTATGAGGGCACGCTGACCGACGGCACGGTGTTCGACAGCTCGTTCAGGCGCGGCGCCCCGGCTGTCTTCTCTCCTGAGGGCGTGGTGCCCGGCTGGACCGAGGCCCTGCAGATGATGAAGCCCGGCGACGAATGGATCCTCTTCCTGCCGCCCGAACTGGGCTACGGCGAGCAGGGCGGCCCGCCGATGATCCCCGGCAACGCCGTGCTGGTGTTCCGCCTGAAGCTGCTGGACGTGGCCCCGGTGCCCGGCGGCGGCCGCGGCGTGGGGCAGGCCACGGGCTGATCTTCCTTCTCCCCTTGTGGGAGAAGGTGGCTCGCGAAGCGAGACGGATGAGGGGTGGCGTCGCGGCGGCTTGAAGGTGTGATCAGGCCGTCGCCCCTCATTTCTGATTGTCGCGCCGACACCCCTCATCCGAGCGCCTCCGGCGCCCACCTTCTCCCTCAAGGGGAGAAGGACCACTCTTGCTTGACCTCTTCGTCCGCCTCATCCGCCAGCCGCGCCGCGCGTTCGGCCTCGAACCGTTCTGGCGCCAGGCGCGACAGCGCCCAGGCCGCCGCCCCGCGCACCACGGGCGCGGGGTCGTCCAGCAACCCCTCGACCGCCTCGATCAGGGCCGCCTCGCCCGAGTTCCCGGCCGCATAGAGCACATTCCGGATGAACCGATCGCGGCCGATGCGCTTGACCGGGCTCTTGGTGAACAGGGCGCGGAAGGCGGGATCGTCCAGCGCCAGCAGGTCCGCCAGCGGCGGCGACTTCAGGGCGTCGCGCGCCTGCAGCCGGGCTTCGGACGCCCCCTGCGCGAACTTGTTCCAGGGGCAGGCGGCCAGACAGTCGTCGCAGCCGTAGATGCGGTTGCCCGTCGCCGTGCGGAACTCGCGCGGCCAGGCGCCCGCGTATTCGATGGTCAGATAGGACAGGCACCGCCGGGCGTCGATCTGGAACGGGGCCGGAAAGGCCTTGGTCGGGCAGGCGTCCAGACAGGCGGTGCAGCGGCCGCAGTGCTCGACCTCGGCCGCGTCCGCCTCGATCTCGGCGGCGGTCAGTATGGTTCCCAGGAACAGCCAGTTGCCGTGGGTGCGGCTCAAGAGGTTGGTGTGCTTGCCCTGCCAGCCCAGGCCCGCCCGCTGGGCCAGGGGCTTCTCCATCAGGGGGGCGGTGTCGACGAAGACCTTGACCTCCTGCTTCAGCCGCGCGGCGATCTGGCCGGCCAGGATCTTCAGACGCCCCTTGATGACCTCATGATAGTCGTCGCCGCGCGCATAGACCGAGATATAGCCCGCCGAGGCGTCCTCCAGCTCGGGCCGGGGGTCTTCGTCGGGGCCGTAGTTCATGCCCAGGACGATGGCCGTCCTCGCCCCGTCCCACATGGCGGTGGGGTGGGCGCGGCGCTCCAGCGTCGTCTCCATCCAGTCCATGTCGCCGTGACGGCCCGCGTCGACGAAATGGGCCAGCTTCTCGCCTGCGCTCCACGGCTCGCTGGCCGAGGCGAAGCGGCACACGCCGAAGCCCAGTTCGGCGGCGCGCTGTCGGATGAAGGTGCGGGGATCGGCCGCCATGAGGGCGCTTTAGCCCTGTGGGGCCTCAGAAGTCGAGGTCGGCGTACCAGGGCGCCGGATGCACGCCGGGGAAGCGGTCGCCCAGCAGGGGCCGGAAACAGGGGCGCGACTTCAGCTTGGAATACCACAGCTTCAGCGACGGCCAGGACGCCCAGGCGATCTCGCCGAAATAGTCGAGCACCGACAGATGGCCCGCCGCGATCAGGTCGGCCTGGCTGAGACGACGCCCGGCCAGCCATTCGCGTCCGGCCGCCATCGGCTCCAGCACGGCCAGATGGGCCTTCATCGCCTCGCGGCCTTCACGCAGCATTCGCGCGTCGGGCGACCCCAGCCGCAGCAGGGGCTTCTCCATCCGCTCATGCAGCAGGACGGCGTCGACCTCGTCGGTGAAGCGGCGGCTGAACCAGGTCGCCAGCCGTCGCGCCTCGGCCCGCTCGGCCGGGTCGGCGGGCAACAGGAAATCGCCCTTGGAGCGGTCTTCCAGCCAGCCCAGGATGGCGTCCAGCTCGCACAGGACCAGGGGACGACTCTTCTCCGTCGTCGTCAGCACCGGCGGCATGCCCGAGGGGTTCATCTCGAACAGGGGACAGTCGTCCTCCCACGGACGGACGGCTTCCTCGCTATAGGCGACCTTGGCCTCGCCCAGCGCCAGCCGCGCCGCGCGCGAGGCGGGCTGATAGGCGAAGTGATAAAGGATGGCGGGCGTGGACATCGTCCGCCTTCATGCCCTTACGCGCGTTAACGCCCTCTTTACCGCGCGCGATTGTCGCAGGGTCAGGACCAGGGGCCTGGAGTCCTCGGCGCCGTCTCCGTCGTCGTCGGCCTGGGCGGGGTTTGGCCGCCGCGGGGCTCGGCCGCCCCGCGCGGATCGGCGTGGATCAGGATGTCGGCCTGGGGAAAGACCTTCAGCACTCGCTCCTCGGCGGCCAGGATGATGTCGTGCGCGGCCTTCAGGCTGAGCGCGGCGTCCAGATCGACATGCATCTGCACCATCAGGGCCGAGCCGGCCATGCGGGTGCGCAACTGGTGGACGCCGGCGATGCGGGCGTCCTGCGTCACCGCGGCGACGATGGCGGCGCGGTCCTCGTCCGAGGCGGCGCGGTCCAGCAGGTGGTCGGCGGCGCCCTTCAGCAGGTTGACCGCGCCCCAGGCCAGCCAGACCGCGACCACCAGCCCGGCGGCCGCGTCCAGCCCCGGCGCCTTGAGGAAGGCGCCCGAGATCACCCCGACCAGCACCACCACATTGGCCGCCAGGTCGGCGGCGTAGTGGGCCCGGTCGCCCGCCACGGCCAGGGAGCCGGTCTTCCGCATCGCCCGCGTCTGCATCCACACCAGGCCCGCCGTGACGGCGATCGACAGCACGACCACCCCGACGGCCCACCCGCCCGAGGTGACGGGGCGCGGATCGAAGATGCGCTGCACCGCCTCCCAGCCGATGAAGACGCCCGACGCCAGCACCATGCCCGCCTGCACCAGGGCGGCCAGGCCCTCGGCCTTGCCGTGGCCGTAGCGATGCTCGTCGTCGGGCGGGGCGGCGGCCCAGCGCACGGCGATGAAGGTCGCCAGGGACGCCACCAGGTCCAGCGTCGAATCCGCCAGGCTGGCCAGGATGGAGACCGAGCCGGACGCCCCCAGGGCGAACGCCTTCATGACGATCAGCAGGACCGCCGTCGCCACCGACACGGTGGTGATCCGGCGCGTGGTCTCATGGGCGGCGTCGAGAGGGGAGGCGGTCATTTCCTCGCCCTTGTCGCCCAAAACAGCGCCCGCGCCAATGGCGGCGGCGGGGCTGGGACGCTAAGGAGGGGCGGACGGGGGCGCGCAGGGCGCGGCGCGCCCCGCCCAAGCGACCGAGCGGAGCATTCATGGCGGACTGGCTGACGGCGATCCTTCTGGGTCTGGTCGAGGGATTGACCGAGTTCATTCCGGTGTCCTCCACCGGCCACCTGCTGCTGCTGGGGCATTTCCTCGGCTTCGAGAGCACGGGCAAGACGTTCGAGATCGTCATCCAGCTGGGCGCCCTGCTGGCCATCATCAGCGTCTATTTCAGGCGGCTGTGGACGCTGGCGACGCGCTGGCCCTTCGATGCGGAGGCGCGGCGCTTCCTGATCGGCCTGCTGGTGGCCTTCCTTCCCGCCGTGGTGATCGGCTTCCTCGCCTACGGCTTCATCAAGACGGTGCTGTTCGAGACGCCGCTGGTGATCTGCGTCGCCCTGATCGTCGGCGGCGTGCTGCTGCTGTGGCTGGACCGGATGAACAAGATCCCCGCCTATCTGGATGCGGATCGCTATCCGTATCGGGTCTATTTCCTGATCGGCCTGTTCCAGTGCCTGGCCATGATTCCCGGCGTGTCGCGCTCGGGGGCCACCATCGCCGGGGGCCTGCTGCTGGGGACGGACAAGCGCTCGGCCGCCGAGTTCAGCTTCTTCCTGGCCCTGCCGACCATGGGGGCGGCGGTGGCCTATGACCTGTTCAAGAACCGCGGCGTGCTGGACTTCAGCGATTTCGGCCTGATCGCCATCGGCTTCATCGCCGCCTTTGTCTCGGCGCTGGCCGTGGTGCGCTTCCTGCTCGACTTCGTGTCGCGGCGCGGCTTCGGCCCCTTCGCCTGGTGGCGGATCGTGGTCGGCGTTGTCGGCGTCATCGGCCTGGCCGCGACGGGCGCGCTGTAACGTCTTTCCTCCCCACATCGTGGGGAGGGGGACCGCGAAGCGGTGGAGGGGCTATGGCGGCGGAACCAAGCCGCCCCTCCGTCTCGTCGCTTTCAGCGCCGATCCACCTCCCCATTGCATGGGGAGGAAAATCAGGCGGCGGGGCTCTCCGCATACTGGCCGCCGTCGCGGTAGCGCCACAGATAGCTCGGCGCGATGGCTTCCAGCCCCGAGGGCTCGACGCCCAGGTCGGCCAGGCCCTTGGCGCCCGGCGTCACGACGTTGTCGGTCTCCAGCAGCACGACCTGATCCTTGGTCAGGGCCGGAGCCAGGCCGATCACGGCCGGAATCTGGGCCAGCGAACCGATCAGGCGCGCGATGGGGAAGGGCAGGGGCAGCAGGATGTTGCTGCGGTTGGTCTCGCGCAGGATGAACTTCAGGATGTCCTCGAAGGTCCAGACCGACGGGCCGCCCAGCTCATAGGTCTGACCTTCCGCCTCGGGCAGGACGGTCGCCTGTGCGATCGCCTCGGCGGCGTCGGCGACATAGACCGGCTGGAACTTCGTCTGGCCGCCGCCGATCAGCGGCAGGACCGGCGACCAGCTGGCCATGGCGGCGAAGCGGTTCAGGAACTGGTCGCCCGAGCCGAAGACGATCGACGGACGCACGACCACCGCGCCGGGGAAGGCGGCGCGCACGGCGGCCTCGGCCTCGCCCTTGGTGCGGGCGTAGTCGGCCTTGCCGTCGGCGTCGGCGCCCAGGGCCGAGATGTGGGTCAGACGCCGGGCGCCCGCCGCCCTGGCCGCCTCGGCGACGTTGGCCGCGCCCTCGACGTGCAGGGTCTTGAACTTGCGGCCGCCGGTCTCGAACAGGATGCCGACCAGGTTGATCACGGCGTCGACGCCGCGCACGGCCTCGGCCACCGCAGCCTTGTCGGCGATGTCGCAGCGCACGACCTGAACCTGGCCGACGTCGCCGGCCATGTGCAGCACGGGCGCGCTCTTGGCGTTGCGCGCCGCGACGCGCACGCGCCAGCCGCGACGGGCCAGGGCGCGCACCACCTGGGTTCCGATGAAGCCCGAGCCTCCGAACACAGTGACCAGACCGGGGGCGAAATCAGCCATCTCAGACGCTCCAACGCCAAGCTCCGGCCGCAACCGGCGGCCGGAGACGAAATCCTATGCGCGGGGCTTAACCGAAGCGGCCCCGCCCCGCAACGAGAAGGGGGCGGGATTCCGCCTGATCCGTCCGCCCCTCAGTCGGCCCGGTGGACGATGCGCCCGTCCACGACCGTCAGCACGGCCCGGCCCTTGGGAATCTCCGCAGCCGGGACGGTCATCAGGTCGATGTCGAAGGCGGTGAAGTCGCCGCGCTTGCCGACCTCGATGGTCCCCAGTTCGGCTTCGCGGAAGCTGGCGTAGGCGGGCCACAGGGTGAACATCTTCAGCGCCGTGGCCCGGTCCACCGCTTCGATCGGGCGCCAGTCCGGTCCCTGGAAGCCGTTGAGGTCGCGCCGCGCCACGGCGGCGTAGAACTCGATCAGCGGATCGCCGCGCTCGACCGGCGCGTCAGAACCGCCGACCACGATCACTCCGCGATCCACCAGCGTCCGCCAGGCGTAGGCTCCGTCCAGCCGCGCGTCGCCCAGGCGGTCGGCGGCGAAATGCAGGTCGCCGATGGCGTGGCTGGGCTGCATGGAGGCGATGATCGGCAGTTCGTCGAAATAGTGATAGTCGCGGGGCCGGATGATCTGGGCGTGCTCGATGCGCCAGCGCGGATCGGCTAGCTTCCACTCGGACTTGGGCACGGCGCGCAGCGCCTCCTCGTACCAGGCGGCGACGTCGTGGTTGCCCTGGTCGCCGATGGCGTGGGTGGCGATCTGGACGCCGGTGCGCAGCGCCTCCTCGTACAGTGGCAGGACGTCCTCACGCGCGCTCAGCATCAGGCCGCGGGTGTCCGGCCGGTCGGCATAGGGCTCGAACAGCCTGGCCCCGCGCGAGCCCAGGGCGCCGTCGGCGTAGAATTTGATCGCGCGCGTGATGATCCGTCCGTCGGCGGCCTCACGCGGTCCGCCCGCCATCAGGGCGCGCGCGTCGCCCATGTCGATGCTGTTGTAGACCCGCAGGGGCGCCTCGCCCTCGCGCGCCATCGCCTCCAGCAGGGGCACGTCCTTCCACGGCGCGCTCATGAAGTGGACGCCGGTCCAGCCGTAGCGGGCGTAGACATCGAACCCGGCGCGGTAGGCCGCGCGGGTCGCCGCCGCATCGGCCTGGGGCGTCAGCGGATCGACCAGCGCCTGGGCCGCGTCGACCAGCAGGCCGGTCGGCCGTCCGGCGGCGTCCCTCAGGATCTCGCCGCCCGAAGGAGCCTCGGTCGTCGCCTCGATCCCGGCGGCGGCGAGGGCGGCGCCGGAGGCGACCAGGGCGTGCCCGTCGGCGCGGCTCAGCAGCACCGCCCTTCCCGGCGCGGCGGCGTCCAGATCGGCGGCGGTCAGGAAGCGTTTTTCGGGCCAATGGGTCTCGATCCAGCCGCGCCCGACGATGACGCCTTCGGGATGGGCCTCGGCCCAGGCGGTCAGCCGCGCCATGGCCTCGACGACCGAAGCGGAGCCTTCCAGGTTCAGCGTCATCTCGCGCCAGCCGACGCCGTCCAGGTGGGCGTGGCCGTCGGTGAAGCCGGGGAACAGAGCCGCCCCCTTCAGGTCCACCAGCTCCAGCCCCTCGGCCGAAGGCGCGCCGTTCGCGGCGCCGACATAGGCGATGCGCCCGTCGCGCACGACCACGACCTCGGCGGTCGGCTGGGACTCGACGCCGGTGTGGATGGTCCCGCCCCGGATCAACAGGTTCTGGGCATGGGCCGTCGGGGCCGCCGCCAGCGTCAGCGCGGCGGCCAGGGGCAGGGCCGTCATCAGGGTTCGGATCATCAGCGCCTCCAGTCGCGGCGCAGGGGAGCGTGCGGTTAGGCCCGGCGTCAAGCCCGGCTTGCGGAGCCCGCCGCCAAAGACGGCTTTCACCTGGACATTTCGTATACTCCGCTCACCAGAACCTGCACCCTGTCCAGCCGGGATCCGGGGCTTTTGGCGCGGCTGACAATGATGGAAAGGGCCGGTTCGATCCGGTTCCGGAAGATGGTCGTCGTCATGTCGCGCTGCGTGGACTGTTGAACGGCTTCCCAGCGACGGTCGAAGTCTGCGGATTTCAGGACAGCTTCCACAACCGGTTGCAGATCGACACGCCCGCCGCCTGTGATGTGGCACATCGGCGTCTGATCGGAGACGACCAGCACATAGCCCGCCGTTTCCGTTGAGTTGATCCGCCAGTATATATTCCCCTGCCGCAGGGCCGGAGGGGGAAGCGACGCCTCATCGACCCTGGCGACCTGACCCATGGCGTCGCCCAGCCCAACGACGGCGAGGAAGGGGGCGGGACCTTCGGTCCAGCTCTGGGGATTGAGAACCCACTCTTCACAGCCGCGCAGTGCGCCGGAGAGGCCCTGTTCCAGAGGCGTCTGGGCCTTTGCGACCGGAGCGGAAGAAACCGCAATGACGGCGATTGCGCCTGCGGCGGCCAAGAGAAGGGAAGACTGCATATTTCACCGTGCCGGGTTGAACATGGGCGGTCTGTGTCTGGCGCTAGGCCAGAAAGATCATCCGCCGGATGAACCTGCTCCCCCTCCTCCATCGATGAGGGAGTGGGTAGGGATCAAGGGCGCCCCACGACCTGATCGACGGAGTTGCTCGTGACCGGGTGATAAAGCGGGCGCGCCTCGGCGTAGATGCGCGTGGCGATGGGGCGGCCCCAGTCGCCTTCGGCCCACAGGGTCTGGAACAGGGGCAGGACAAATTTGCGCCGCCCCTGGCTGGTCAGGAAGCGTTCGGCGGTGGCGACGGCCGGTTCATAGCGGTTCGCCAGGGCCGCCTGCAGCCAGGCGAAGGTCAGTTCGGCGTTGCCTTCGCTGTCCAGCTTCAACGTCTGCTCCAGATCGGCCATCTGGGCGGCCGTCAGCCAGTCGGCGCCGGGTTTCAGACCCTCGGGCCGCCACGACAGGAAGCGCAGGCGCTGCTGGGTGTTCCAGTCCTTCCACGGCGCGGCCGAGGCCGGGCCCTTGGCGACGTAGAAGGCCTCGGCCGCCGCATCCACGGCCTCGAAGGCGTGCGACACCGGCGCCTGGGCGTTGGACGGCAGGCCCGGCTGATAGATCCAGTTCTCCAGTTGAAGCTCAGCCTCCAGACCAGCGTCGCCCTTGACCAGATTCTCGCGGATGTCCTTCAGGAAGCCCACGTCGGTCATCGGCTGGAAGGCGTGGCGGTCGAAATAGCCGCGCAGCCAGGCGTCGAAGGTCTCGCGCCCGACGATGCGCTCGATGGTCCGCAGGAAGGCGGCGCCCTTGTCATAGGGGATGCCCGACAGGCCGTCGTCCGGGTCGCGTCCGGTCAGGTCCAGATGCAGGCGGGTGTCGGCCGGGTCGGTGGCGGCGATCTCGGCGACCAGGTCGTTCCAGGCCAGGGCCTGTTCCTGCAGGGCGCGCTCTCGGCCGTAGAGCGCCTCCATGATGCGGTTCTCGAAATAGGTGGTCGTGCCCTCGTTCAGCCAGATGTCGGCCCAGGTGGCGTTGGTCACCAGATTGCCGGACCAGGAGTGGGCCAGTTCGTGCGCCACCAGCGACACCAGCGACCGGTCTCCGGCGATGATGGTGGGCGTGGCGAAGGTCAGGCGCGGGTTCTCCATCCCGCCGAAGGGGAAGCTGGGCGGCAGCACCAGCAGATCATAGCGGCCCCAGCGATAGGGGCCGTACAGCGCCTCGGCCGCGTCCACCATTCGGGCGGTGGGCTCCAGCTCCCATTGGGCGGCCTTCAGGCGGCTCGGCTCGGTCCAGACGCCGGTGCGCGCGTCGAACGGGGCGAAGGCCAGGTCGCCCGCGCCGATGGCGATCAGATAGGGCGGGATGGGCTGATCCAGCTTGAAGCGCCAGGCCTTTAGCCTTTCGCCCGCCGCCTCGCCCTGCGGCGTCAGGTGCTCGGCGGACATGACCACGGTCAGATCGGCCGGGGCGGTGATGCGGGCGCTGTAGGTCTGGCGGATGCCCGGGCTGTCCTGGGTCGGGATCCAGGTGCGGGTCAGGATCGCCTGGCCCTGGCTGAACAGATAGGGCTTCTGCCCCCCCGCCGTCTGTTGCGGGCTGAGCCACTGCAGGGCCGAGGCGTCGGGGCGGGTGGAATAGGCGACGACGATCTTCTGCGTCTCGCCGCTTCGGAAGGCGGGGACGCGCACGCTCAGCGGCTGGCCCTTGATCGGGTCGGCGGCGCCCAGATTCCACTCCAGCGGGCGGCCGCGGGCGTCGGTCACGCCCTTGATGTCCAGCATCTTGGCGTCCAGCACCACCTCGGTCGCGCCGGGGCGGCCGGTCACGTCCAGCGTCGCCCTGCCCGACAGGGTCTTGGCGGCGAAGTCGGCGGCCAGGTCCAGGTCGATGTGCGTCACCCGGGCCTCGGCCGGGCGGGCGTAGGAATGGGCGTCGTTGACGTAGTCGACGGAACGCGCGGGCGTCGCGGCGGCTTCGGTCGTCATGGCGCTTCCTCCCGGCGCGGTCGTGGCGCAGGCGCCCAGGGATGCGGCGAGGGCTGCGGCTATAGCGAGGGCGGAAACCCGCCCGACCGGCTTCAGGGTCATCGAACGCTCCGTATTCAGATGCGCCCGAAAAGGCTCCCTTGCGCCCGAAAGATCAAGCCTTTGCTGCGGACGGCGGCAGGTGACGGGCCTTGAACAGCCGCCCCTTCTCGGCCGCCAGAACCAGCAGCAGGGCCGCTACGCCCAGGACGACGAAGCCCACGGTCATCGGCACGGTGGTGCCGTCGAACCTCTGGCCGATGGCGAAGCCCAGCAGGGCCCCGCCGATCGAGGAGATGAAGCCCTGGGCCGAGGAGGCCGTGCCCGCGATATGGCCCATGGGCTCCATGGCCATGGCGCCGAAATTGCCGGCGATGAAGCCGAAGCAGAACATCTTGCAGGCCTGCAGCGCCGCGAACATCCACAGGCTGTCATGTCCCGTCCAGGCGATGACGGCGTGCAGGGCGCTGAAGCTGATGAAGCCGATCAGGGCCGTGTGGGCGATCAGGCGCGAGCCCAGCCTCTCGACCAGGCGGGCGTTGAGGATGGAGGCCACGGCGATGCCCGCCGCCACCAGGGCGAAGACGACAGGGAACAGGCCCGGCGCCTTGAACACGTCGAAGAAGATCTGCTGCGAGGAGTTGATGAAGCCGAACAACGCCCCGCTGATGACCGTCATGGCCAGGGCGTAGCCCATGCCGATCCGGCTGGTCAGGGCGAAGCGGAAGGCGCTCGCGATGCGGCCGATGTGGATCGGCATCCGGTCTTCGGGGTGCAGGGTCTCTGGCAGGCGCAGGCCCGCCCAGATCAGGAAGGCGCCGCCCGCCAGGGCGAAGACGCCGAAGATCCACGGCCAGGGCGCGACCAGCATGATCATCTGCCCCACGGCCGGGGCTAGGATGGGCACCCCCAGGAAGACCAGGAAGCTCAGCGACATGACCCGCGCCATCGTCCGCCCGGCGTAGCGGTCGCGCACGATGGAGACGGCCAGCACCCGCGTCGCCGCCGCCCCGATCCCCATGCCGATCCGCGACAGGATCAGCAGGTCGAAGGTGTGGGCGAAGGCGGCCAGCACGCTGAAGACCACATAGACGGCGATGCCCGTGAACAGCACAGGCCGGCGTCCATAACGGTCCGACAGCGGGCCGTAGAACAGCTGGGCCACGCCGAAGCCCAGCAGATAGGCGGTGATGACCCACTGGCGGCTGTTCTCATTGGCCACGCCCAGATCCTCGCCGATGTAGGGCAGGGCCGGCAGCATGGCGTCGATCGCCAGGGCGTTCAGCGCCATCATCACGGCGATCAGGCAGACGAATTCGGCGAAGCCCGGCCCCTTGGGCGGAGTCTTGATCGCGGAGGAGGGGGGGCTGGTCATCGGCTCCAGATGCGGCCTGCGACAGGCTGACGCAAGCCTGCGACGGTGAAGTTTTTGCGCTGCAACAAGCCCGGCGAGGCGATTCTCAGCTCCCGCTCACCCCCGCGGACGCCGGAATGAGCGGGATTGGAGGCGGAGCCTATTCCTTCACCCTGATCCGCGCCGTCACCGACATGCCGGGCGATAGGCGCTCCACCCCTTCCTGCCCCGGATCGACGGCGATGCGGACGGGGATGCGCTGGGCCACCTTGGTGAAGTTGCCGGTGGCGTTGTCGGGGCGGATGACGCTGAACTCGGAGCCGGTCGCGGGCGATATGCGCTCGACCTTGCCGGTCAGGACGCGTCCGCCCAGGGCATCGACGGTGATCTCGACCGGCTGGCCGACGCGCACGTCGCGCATCTGCGTCTCCTTCATATTGGCCGTGACCCAGACCACGTCGGGGACCAGCGCCATGAACTGGGCGCCGACCGCCGCCTGCTGGCCCTGGCGCACCGTCACCTCGCCCAGCCGTCCATCGCGCGGCGCGGTGATGCGGGTATTGTCCAGATCGATCTGCGCCAGGCGCACCTGGGCGCGGGCGTTCTCGACGGCGGCCTCCAGCGAGCCCCGACTGACTACGGCCGAGGTGACGCCGGTCCGGGCCACGTCTTCGGCGGCGCGGGCTTCGGCCAGTTGGGCCTCGGCGGCGCGCAGGGCGTTCTGGGCCGTGTCGACCTGGGCTTGGGCGACCCAGCCGCCCTCGAACAGGGTTCGCACCCGCGTCGCATCGGCGCGGGCCTTGGCTGCGGCCGACTGGGCGGCGGCGATGGCGGCGCGCGTCTGGGCCACCGACCCGCGCGCCGAGGCCTGGCTCTGGGCCGAGTTGGCCAGGGCCGCCTCGGCCGCGTGCAGCGAGGCCTGCGCCTGCTCCAGCCGCTGGCGATAGATGCGGTCGTCGATGGTCGCCAGCAGCTGGCCCTGCTTCACCGTCTGGAAGTCCTGCACCTCGACCGAGGTCACATAGCCGCTGACCTGGGGGCTGATGAGGGTCACCTGGCCGCGCACATAGGCGTTGTCCGTCGTCTGCGGCCCGCCCGAGAAGGGCGGCAGGCGCCAGGCGTGCAGGATCAGGCCGATCCCCACCACGGCCATGGCGATCAGGGCCACGCTCCACATCACGCGGCGGCCGCTGGACGGCACCGGGGCGGCGGGCGGAGGCGGCGTAGGGGGCGCGGCGGGAGCGGACGGCGGGGGGGCGGCGTCGGTCATGGTCTTGTCCGGTTCAATCGACGGCCGTCGCGACGGAGGCGGCGGCGTCGGAGGCTTGCGTCTGGGCCTGGCGGGCGGCGCGACGCGCCTCCAGCTTGGGCCGATAGTGGTTCAGGGCGACCCAGGCGGCGCCGATCGCGGCGGCCCCCGAGATCAGCAGGAAGACGTCGTTGTAGGCCAGCACCTGGGCCTGCTGGCTGACCTGCTGCTGCAGCAGGCGCAGGGCCGCACCCTGACGCTGGGCCGTGTCGCCGATCACATGGGCGTAGGCGCCGCCCAGCTGCTGCAGGCGCAGCACGGTCTCGGGATCGCCCAGGCCGATGCTCTCGGACAGCTGGCTGGAGTGGAATTTCTCGCGCAGGGTCTGGATGGTGCCGACCAGGGCCGAGCCCATCAGCCCGCCGACGTTCTGGCCGATAGAGAACAGGACGATGAAGCTGATCAGGTTCTTGCCCCCGCCCTGCAGCACCTTGCCGAAGCCCAGGATCATCGTCGGGCCGATGAAGAAGGCGGCGGCGAAGGCCAGCAGGGCCTGGCTGAAGTAGAGTTGGGTCGGGCGCGTCAGCACGGTGGCGTGGCTGTCGATGAAGGCGCCGACGGCGATCATGACCAGGGCGATCGAGATCGGCTTCCACAGCTTCATGGGATCGAGGGTGAAGGCGCTGACCAGGGTCCCCGCCGCCGTGGCGATCAGCATGATCAGGAACAGGCCCTGCATCTGCTGCGGCACCAGCCCCATCTGCTGCAGGAAGCCGACGGCCCCGGTCGTCTGTTCCGATAGGACGATCCGCACCAGCAGGATGGCCAGCAGCAGCCGCACCAGGTCCCGCCCCGCCAGCCACTTCAGGTCGATCAGCGGATTGGTGCGGTTGTATTCGATCAGGACGGCGGCGGTCAGCAGCACGATGGCCCCGGCCAGGGCCCAGCCGATCCACGCCGCCTCGGTCCACCAGACGATGCGGCCCAGGCCCAGAACGGCGGTCAGCAGGGCCACGCCCGGCGCGAACAGGGCGAAGGTGACGAAGTCCAGCGTCTCGAACACCCGCACCCGCTGCGACGGCGGCATCCTCAGGGCGAAGACGGCGGGCAGGGCCACCAGCACCAGCCCCAGCTCGAACATGTAGAAGGCCCGCCACTGATCCAGGTCCAGCAGGCGCATGACGCCCAGCCGCGCCAGGGGGATGGCCAGGCTCGACAGGCCGACGCCGATGATGATGCCCTTCAGCCGGTGCTGCGCCGGAAAGGCCTGGATGATGTAGAGGATGCCCAGGGTCGACATCCCCGCCGCCGCCATCCCGGCCACGCCGCGCACGACCAGGGTCGAGCCGTAGTCTTCCAGAAACAGATGCGCCGCCGCCGTGGCCAGGAAGACGACCAGGATGATCTCGGTGAACAGGCGCAGGCCGTACTGCATGCGGAACTTGACCAGCAGCAGGTTCATGCAGGCGTTGGTCATGACGAAGACCGCGGGCAGCCAGGCCGCCTCCGTCGTGGTCACGCCCAGCGCCCCGGCCAGTTGCGGCAGGTCGGCCGTCACGGCGGCGTTGCCCAGGCTTCCGGTCAGGGCCACCAGCACCCCGACGAAGGCGTAGGCCAGCCGCCAGGGCGTCGTATGATCCGGCGTCGCGGGCGAACCGGGCAGGACCGGCCGCTCGTGCGGCTTCAGGGTGGCGAGGTAATCCTCCCACGGCAAGTCCCAGTGACGGCGGCTCATGCGGCCTCGCCGCGCGGCCGCACCGCGTCCAGCACCAGGGCCAGGGACCGCAGGCTGAGCGCCTCGCGCGCCTTCGCCGGCGCCGTGCGCGACGGGGCGCCCAGCATCAGGGCCAGGACGCGGATGTCCTCGACGCTCAGGTCCGGCCGCACCCGTCCCGCCGCCTGGGAGACGGCCAGGGCCTCGGCTCCGGCGGCCTTCAGTCCCTGACGGATAGGGGCCAGGGCCTCGTCCTTCAGGTCGCGGATCGCGCTGGACAGGCCCGCGTTGTCCAGCATCAGCCGGGTCATCTGCTCCAGGAACCAGACGAAGACGTCCGGATCGTCCAGCCGCGCGCGGGTGCGCCGCGCCAGGTCGTCGATCTGCTTCAGGAAGACCGCCAGGGCCAGCTCGGACCGATCGGCGAAGTTTCGATACAGGGTCGCCCGACCGACGCCCGCCTGTTCAGCGATCAGATGCAGCGGCGCGTCCAGCCCGTCGCGCGCAAAGGCGGCCTGGGCCGCCAGAAGCAGTTTCTCACGACGTTCTGCGGCGTCTTGTCGCAAAGGACGGGTCATGGCGCGATAAGTGGACACTCGTGTCCGGTTAATCAAGGGAGCACGATCCTTGAATGCGCAAGTCGCGCGCAAGCTGCGCCGCGACGCAGGGTCGGGACGGCGGCGAAGACATGAAGGGAAGGGAGAGGCCCCCTCAGGGGCCGGTGGTGCCGGTGGTCGGACTCGAACCGACACTCCTTGCGGAACCGGATTTTGAGTCCGGCGCGTCTACCAATTTCACCACACCGGCACGGCTAGGCTCAAGGCGGCGCAATCTAGCGGCGGCGAAGCCTCCGTCAATCGCAGATCGCACCCTTTGGCGTCATTCGTCGTTGCGACGAAGGCGACTGCCCGTCGAGAACGCGGGGTCGGTCATGGCGTAGTTGACGCGATAGGCGATCAGTCGGGCCGGAACGGGCCCATCGCCGCCCCCGCGATTCTCCAGTCGCCCCTTGCGCGTCCCTCGCATGGCGGCTGCGCCGAAGCCGCCGTCGACGGGAAATTCGGTCTCGACCACGCAATCATCAACCCGGCCGTCGGCCTGACTGAGACAGGTGATGACCGCAAACCCCGCCGTATAGGTCCGACCTTCAGGATACTCGGGCATGGGCATCCGTTTCCAGGCCAGGCTGATCGGAAGGCCGTCGTCCTCCAGCTCATCCAGCTGCCGGTCGCGTGGATCGACGAGAGGCCGGTCGCAAGCCGCCAGAGACTGATCTATTGCGGCGTTGGATGCAGGCAGCTCCACCACATAGCGCAGGTTTCGACCGCCTTCGCCGCCTCCGGGCGCCACGATCGTCATCGGCCCGCCCTCTCGCATCTGGCGCGCCAGGGGCGCCGGCAGTTCCGAAAAGGCGACGCTGGGATTATCGCCCAGCATGAAGCGTTGCTCCGCCGCCTTCTTATCACCGATGCCGATGACGAGAATCCGGTTGGATTTGTTGAAGTCCTTGACCTCCGGCGCCGCCGGCAGGCCGCCGATCATGACCTGATAGACCCCCCGCTGGCACCGGGCGGCCAACAGAAGGCCGTTGTCGAATTGAGTATAGGCCACCGTCAGCTGGTTTTCGGGCTGAACCAGCAGATCCCAGTCGTCCGAGTCCTGGGCCGCCGCCGTGGCCGCGGTCAAGCTCAGGACAGCGGCCGTCAGCCCCCGAAACATCCCGTTCTTCATCAACCGTTTCCGCTCCATGATCGAAGAAGGCGGCCGACTCGCATCCTGCCGCAAGCTGAAACAGATCGGCGTTCGCTCAGCTCGGCGCCACCGTCTGTTCGATGGCGCCGAACAGGGTGTGGCGCCCGTCGTCCAGCATCTCGATGCGGACGGTGTCGCCGTGCTTGAGGAAGGGGGTCCTGGCCGCGCCGGTCTGGATCGTCTCGACCGTGCGGATTTCGGCGATGCAGCTGTAGCCCAGGCCGCCTTCGGACACCGGCTTGCCGGGGCCGCCGTCGGCGTCCTTGTTCGACACCGTGCCCGAGCCGATGACGGTCCCGGCGCTTAAGGCGCGCGTCTTGGCCAGGTGGGCGATCAGGGTGCCGAAGTCGAAGGTCATGTCGACGCCCGCGTCGGCGCGGCCGAAGTCCTGGCCGTTGACCTGCACCAGCAGGGCGCCGTGCAGCTTGCCGTCCTTCCAGCGATCGCCCAGCGCATCGGGCGTGACGAAGACCGGCGACAGGGCGCTGGCCGGCTTGGACTGGACGAAGCCGAAGCCCTTGGACAGTTCGGCCGGGATCAGGTTGCGAAGCGAGACGTCGTTGACCAGGCCGACCAGGCGGATCGCCGCCAGGGCCTCGTCGCGGGTCGCGCCCAGGGGCACGTCGCCGGTGACGACCACGATCTCGGCCTCCAGGTCGCAGCCCCAGGCCTCGTCCTTCAGCGGGATGGCGTCGCGCGGCGGCAGGAAGCCGTCGGAGCCGCCCTGGTACATCAGCGGATCGGTCCAGAAGCTTTCGGGCATCTCGGCGCCGCGCGCCCGCCGCACAAGCTCGACGTGGTTCACATAGGCCGAGCCGTCGGCCCACTGATAGGCGCGGGGCAGGGGGGCGGCGGCGTCGCGCTCGTGGAAGCGGCCGCGCGGCACGGCTTCGTGCTCTAGGCTCTCGGCCAGGACGCGCAGCAGCGGCTCGCAGCGCCCCCAGTCGTCCAGCGCCGCCTGCAGCGTCGGCGCGATCAGGAAGGCGTCCGTGAACCAGTTCAGGTCGTTGGAGACGACGACGAGGCGGCCGTCACGGCCGTGCTTGAGAGAGGCGAGTTTCATGGAGATGAGGCTAGTCTTGAGAGCGACGCTTGGAAAGCGGGTTGAACGAACAGGCGCCCAAGGAAAGCGTTCAGGGCGTTTCGACGCCGGGCGGGCTGATGACGGCGCGGGCCTCGGCGCCGGTGCGCCGGGCCGGGTCGCGCACCTCGACCTCGACGATGATCGCGCCGGCCGGTTCGTGGGCCCACAGATAGCGGCGCTCGACCTCGACCTCGCGGCCGGACGGGGCCATGCCCTCGTAGGCGTCGCCCCAGGGGGTGACGGCCTTCATCTCGACCCACCGCAGGCCGCAGGCGGCGTCCAGCTCCTCCAGCGCCATTTCGGACAGTTCGTCGGCGTGAGGCTCGGGGGGTTCTGGGCTCACAGCCATCGACGGACCTTCTGGCGATAAGCTTCGTAATCGGCGCCGAAACGCGCCGTCAGATAGCGCTCCTCGCGGGCGACGACGAAGCGGTCGACCACGATCAGGCAGGGGACCAGCAGGGCCAGGGCTGCGGGGCTGTCCATGCCCACGGCGAACCCGACGTAGGTCAGGGCGAAGCCCAGATAGATGGGGTTGCGGCTGAAGCGGTAGAGGCCGCCGGTCGCCAGCGCCGTCGTCGGCTTCCACGGCTCGGGCGGGGTGCCCAGGCGGCGGAAGGTTCCGGCGGCGATGCCGTCCAGCACCAGGCCGCCGATCACCAGGACGAAGGCCAAGCCGCGCCGCCATTCGACCGCGAGGCCCAGGGAGGGCTCGCCGATCAGGCGGCCGATCCCGAACCCGGCCAGCAGGAAGGCCAGATAGATCAGCGGCGGGGGCGCGACGACCCCCGCATGGTCGCCTCTGGGCTTCAACGCGCTCCCTCTTCGTCGGCGTAGATGGCGACGCGCGCGGGCGAGGTCGAGGAGACGGCGCCGCGATACATGCCCGAGGTGTTCATCGAGAAGGCGTGGACGCCGTCCCTGCCCATCACGATGACGCCGCCGTCGCCGCCGATGCTTCCGACCTCGGCGATTTCGGCCTCGGCGGCGGCCTGGACGGTCGCGCCCTGGGCGGTGCGGTGGCAGATGTCGCGCGCGACCGTGGAGCGGATGAAGTACTCGCCCGATCCGGTGGCCGAGACGGCGCAGCCCTCGGCGTTGGAGGCGTAGGTCCCCGCGCCGATCACCGGCACGTCGCCGACCCGGCCCCATTGCTTGGCCGTCATGCCGCCGGTCGAGGTGCCGGCGGCCAGGCGGCCCTGGCTGTCCATGGCCACGGCGCCGACGGTGCCGAATTTGCGCTCGTCCAGCGGGGCTTCATTCAGGTTGAAGGCCAGGGGCGCGGCCGGGTCCAGGCGGGCCGGCTCGGCGGGCGCGCCCTCGGGCCGCGGCGGCAGGGGCTTGCCGGACGCGCGCAGGGCCTCCAGCAGGGCCTGCCAGCGGCTTTCGGTGAAGAAGAAGCTGGGCGCGACCTCCTCCAGTCCGACCGACCGGGCGAAGGTTTCGGCGCCGTCGCCGATCAGCATGACGTGCGGCGACTTCTCCATCACCGCGCGGGCGGCGGCGATGGGGTGGCGCGTGCGGGTCAGGCCCGCCACGGCCCCGGCGTTCAGATCGGTTCCGTCCATGACGGCGGCGTCCAGTTCATTCTTCCCGGCCGAGGTGAAGACGGCGCCGCGCCCTGCGTTGAACAGGGGGTTCTCCTCCATCGTCTCGACGGCGGCCTGGACGGCGTCCAGCGCCGAGCCGCCGCGCGCCAGCACGGCCGATCCGGCGTCCAGCGCGGCCTGCAGGCCGGCGCGATAGGCCGCGTCGCGCTCGGGGCTCAACTCGGCGCGCTCGATCACGCCCGCGCCGCCGTGGATGGCGAGCGACCACTTCGGGGCGTCCTGGGCGATGACCGGCGAGGCCAGCAGGGCGGCGGCCGCTGCGGCGGCGATGGCGATGGATTTCATTTCAAGCTCCCCATTGTTCTTTCTGCTTCCCACTGCGTGGGGAGGCGGATCGGCGGCGAAGCCGACGAGACGGAGGGGCTTCCTGGTTCCGCTGAAGAGGCCCCTCCACCGCTTCGTGGTCCCCCTCCCCATTGCTTGGGGCGGGAAAAACTCAGTCTAGCGCCTATGATGCAGGCGTCGCCAGACGCGATAGGCCAGGATGGGGGCGAAGCCGCAGACGAGGGCGGCGGCCAGGACCATCCAGAAGCCGCCTCCCAGCCAGTATTCGCCCGCCAGGGCCCCGGCCCCGGCCGCCAGAAGCGGGCCGAGCCAGGGCAGCCAGTGCGGAGGTCGGAACCGCATTCAGGCGTCGACCTTGATGACGCCGCGACGGATCTGGTCCAGCTCGATGGAATCGAACAGGGCCTGGAAGTTGCCGTTGCCGAAGCCTTCGTTGCCCTTGCGCTGGATGATCTCGAAGAAGATCGGGCCGAACGTGTCCTGGGTGAAGATCTGCAGCAGCAGGCCTTCCTCATCCGAACCGTCGATCAGGATGCGGTTCTTGCGCATCCGCTCCACGTCCTCGCCGTGGCCGGGCAGGCGCTTGTCGATCAGTTCGAAATAGGTGTCGATGGTGTCCTGGAAATCGACGCCGCGCGCCCGCATGGCCTCGACCGTCTCGAAGATGTTCTCGGTCGTCAGGGCGATGTGCTGGATGCCTTCGCCGTTGTAGCGACGGATGAATTCCTCGATCTGGGAGTTCTCGTCCTGGCTCTCGTTCAGCGGGATGCGGATGGCGCGGTCGGGCGCGATCATGGCCTGGGAGAACAGGCCGGTCGCCTTGCCCTTGATGTCGAAATACTTCTGCTCCTCGAAGTTGAACACCGAGTTGTAGAAGCCCGACCAGGTGCGCATCTCGCCGCGACGGACGTTGTGGGTCAGGTGATCCAGAATCTCCAGACCGACGCTGTTCCTGCGCTCGGCCTCTTCCCAGCTCTCGATCTCGTCCCAGGCGTCGTAGAGGGAGCCGGTCTCGCCGTACTGGTCGATGACGTAGAGCAGGCTGCCGCCGATGCCCTGCAGCACATAGGGGTAGTCGCCGGCCAGGGCGCCGCCGTTCGCGCCCTCGGCCTTGCGGGCCCCGCGCGCCAGCGCGCCCTCATAGGCGGCCCTGGCGTCGGCGACGCGGAAGGCCATGCCGTTGGCCGAGGGGCCGTGATCCCTTGCGAAGTCCGCCGCCTGTCCGCCCGGCGTGCGGTGGACCAGCAGGGTGATGTCGCCCTGCTTCAGGCGCACCACGCCGTTGGCCGGGTTCACATGGGTCGGGGTGAAGCCCATCAACTCCAGGCGCGCGATCATCGCCTCGGGCTCGGGGCCGGTGAATTCGACGAACTCGAAGCCGTCGACGCCGAGGGGATTGTCCTGGTCGAGTTTGGCGGCGTCCTGCATGACGCGTCTCCTCTCTCTCATGGTTTGGCGCGGCCGGGCGCCGTCACGGCGGGCCGCTGATTGGGGCGGAACCTACTGGCGGGGCGGCATGGGGCGCAAGGCGGCTGTCGGCTGAAACGACGCACGTTCCGGTGTCGCAGCCGCCCGTTCGCCTCTCGCCCCCGTCGGCGCGGCCTGCTATCGGGCGCAGGACGAGAGGCGGGGGCCTCGATCGGGACGCCTGAATGCTGCGCAAGCTCTACGACTGGGTCTTCTCCCTGGCCCGCCATCGTCACGCGACCCGGTCGCTGGCCGTGGTGTCCTTCGCCGAAAGCTCCTTCTTCCCGATTCCGCCGGACGTCATGCTGGCGCCCATGGTGCTGGCCCGGCCCGAGCGCGCCTATGTCTACGCCCTGGTCTGCACCGTCGCCTCGGTGCTGGGCGGGATAGCGGGCTACGCCATCGGCTATTTTCTGGAGCCGGTCGGCCTGCAGATGCTGGCCTGGCTGGGCAAGGCCGAGACCTTCGAGGCGTCCAAGGTCCTGTTCCAGCAGCACGGCGCCTGGGTCATCCTGATCAAGGGGCTGACCCCCATCCCCTTCAAGCTGATCACCATCGCCTCGGGCATCTTCCAGTTCAATCTGGCGCTGTTCATCGCCCTGTGCGTCGTGACGCGCGGCGCCCGTTTCTTCCTGGTGGCCTTCGTGCTCCGGCGCTGGGGGCCGCCCATGCTGGCGATCATCGAGAAGCGGCTGGCCCTGTTCACCGTCCTGTTCCTGGTCCTGCTGGTCGGCGCCTTCTTTATGGTCAAGCTGATCGGACACTGATCGACGCCGGTCCCGGCCCGGTTTATGAGGGGCGCCTGGTTCCTGTGAGGCGCAGATGAGCGCGATCTACAAATTGCTGACCCGCTGGTGGACGGCCTTCGCCCTGGCCGCCGCCCTGGCCATGCTGGGCGCGGCCCATGCCTTCGAGCGGTTCGGCGGCATGGCGCCCTGCAACCTGTGCCTGAAGCAGCGCGAGGTCTACTGGGCCGCCGTCGCCATCGCCGGGGCCGCCACCTTCTGGGCCCTGTTCAGCCGGGCAAGCCGGGGCACGCCGCGCATCGCCGCCTTCCTGCTGGCCGTCGTCTTCCTGACAGGGGCGATCACGGCGGGCTATCACGCCGGGGGCGAGCTGAAGTGGTGGGCCCTGCCGGCCACCTGCATGGCCGCGCCGGCGGCCGCCATCGACCTGTCGGCGCTGACGGCCCTGGCCGACGGCACCGGCGGAAGCGCGGCCTTCGTCTCCTGCGGCGACGTTCCGTGGAGCTTCGCGGGCCTGTCGATGGCGGGCTGGAACTTTGTGATCTCCCTGGCGCTGGCTATCTTCAGCCTGCTGGCGGCGAAACGTCCCAAGGACGCGCGCGCGCCGAGGAGCTAGGATCGAAGCGTCATGACCGAAGCCGCCGCAACCGTTTCCGCCGCCCGCCGCATTCCCCTGGCCCGCCCCGGCGTGGGGCAGGACAAAACCCGCCTGGGCGAGATGCTGCGCGTCGACCACGCGGGCGAGTTCGCCGCCGTCCACATCTACCGCGCCCAGCGCGCCGTGCTGGAGGGCCGCAAGGGCAAGGACGCCATCGCCGCCGACCTGACCGAGATGGAGGGGCACGAGGCCGTCCACCTGGCCCGGTTCGAGGCTTTGCTGAACGAGAACCGGGTGCGGCCCACGGTCATGATCCCCCTGTGGAAGCTGGCGGCCACGGCCCTGGGCGCCGGGACGGCCCTGATCTCGGAAAAGGCCGCCCACGCCTGCACCGAGGCGGTCGAGAGCGTCATCGAGAAACACTACGCCGACCAGATCGAGGAAATCCGCGACCGCGATCCCGACCTGGCCGCCGAGCTGACGAAGTTCCGCGAAGAGGAACTGGCGCACCACGACCACGCCATCGAGCACGGCAGCCGCGAGGCCCCCGCCTACCGCCTGCTCAGCAGCGTCATCAAGGTCGGCTGCAAGGCCGCCATCAAGATCAGCGAACGCATCTAAGTCCAAGCTCAACGCCTCTCCCTCCCCTTCATGGGGAGGGTGGTCGCGCAGCGACCGGGTGGGGAGGGCTCGGTGATCAGGGCGCGGCGCTTGAATGGCTCGGCTGTCCCCACCCGGCTTCGCCTTTCAGGCTCAGCCACCCTCCTCATAAAGGGGAGGGAGAAGGGCTCACTCCACGTCAAACGCCAGCATCAGCGTCTTCTGCGCCGGATTGGCGTTGTCGTCGGACAGGATGTAGAGGCGCACCCCTTCGCCGCGCGCCTCGGCGGCGACGCCCTCGAAATTGTCGGCCAGTCCCGGCAGCTTCAACTCCACCAGCACCGGCCCCAGAACGCCGTCGGCGTCCATGCGGCGCACGCGCGCGCGCACGTCGAAGGGCGGGCGCCACGACCGCTGCACCGCGAACCAGCCGTCGCCGCGAGGATCGCGCTCCAGCCCCGTCAGCCGCCAGCTGTCGGAGGGCGCCGTCGGCTCGACCACGGTGCGGCAGCCTTCAAGCGAACACTCCCAGACCCCGCCGCGTTCGCCGCCCACGCGCCAGCCGCCGGGCGCCGCGGCCAGCCCCTCCATCCCCTCGTTCAGCGGAAAGCGCGTCGTCGGATGCGGCCGGGCCTCGGGCTTCGTGTGCAGCGCGTCCAGCGGGCCGTAGCTCCAGAGGCGGTGCTCGCGCTCGAAGCTGACCAGCACCTCCGCGTCGCCGATCAGGGCCAGGCCCTCGGCGTCGCCCATGCGCTTGTCGGCGATCGGCGCGCCGTCGGCCGTGGTCAGCCGCCGCACCCGCAGGTCGTCCAGCCCCGTCAGCTTTCCGCCCGCGTCCAACTCCAGCCGCCCGCGCACCAGATCGCCCGAATCCGAGACGGCGAGGAAGTCGCCGTCGCCGGTCAGCTTCAGGTCCGACAGGCCGTGCAGGCTGGAGATCGGGGCCGCGATCAACTGCACCCCGCCCGCATAGCGCACGCCCTGCGCCAGCCGGGCGCCGCCGGGCCAGCCCAGGCCGACCTGTCGCGTCGAGCCGCCCGCCGGCGCCCAGCCGTCGGCCGCGGCGCCGGACGTCCACGGATGGGAGGACACCGCCGCCCCGGCGCAGGCCGCCAGGGCGAGGGAGATCAGGGCGACGACGTGAAGGCGGCGGTTCACGCCGCGCGCTTGCGCGGGGCCCGCCCGCCCTGGCCGCCGAACGTCTGGCCGCCCACGGCCTTCGGCTCGGCCTCGAACAGTTCGGCCAGCTTCTCGGTCATGGCGCCCGCCAACTGTTCGACGTCGACGATGGTCAGGGCGCGGCGATACCAGCGGGTCACGTCGTGGCCGATGCCGATGGCCAGCAGCTCGACCGGGCTGCGCGTCTCGATCCTCTCGATCACCTGGCGCAGGTGCTTGTCGAGGTAGAGGGCGGCGTTGGCCGACTGGGTCGAGTCGTCGACCGGCGAGCCGTCCGAGATCACCATCATGATGCGCCGCTGCTCGGGCCGGGCCATCAGGCGGTCGTGCGCCCACTCCAGCGCCTCGCCGTCGATGTTCTCCTTCAGCAGGCCCTCGCGCATCATCAGGCCCAGGTTCTTCTTGGCCCGGCGCCACGGCGCGTCCGCGCCCTTGTAGATGATGTGGCGCAGGTCGTTCAGGCGGCCCGGATGGGCGGGCTTGCCGGCGCTGATCCAGGCCTCGCGGCTCTGCCCGCCCTTCCAGGCGCGGGTGGTGAAGCCCAGGATCTCGACCTTGACCCCGCACCGCTCCAGCGTCCGCGCCAGGATGTCGGCGCACACCGCCGCCACCATGATCGGCCGCCCGCGCATCGAGCCGGAGTTGTCCAGCAGCAGGGTCACGACCGTGTCGCGGAACGGGCTTTCGCTCTCCATCTTGAACGACAGGGGGCTGGTCGGGTCGGTGATGACGCGGGTCAGGCGCGCCGTGTCCAGCATGCCTTCCTCGAGATCGAACATCCAGCTGCGGTTCTGCTGGGCCAGCAGGCGCCGCTGCAGCTTGTTGGCCAGGCGCGAGACGACGCTGCCCAGGGTCGACAGCTGAGCGTCCAGCAGGGCGCGCAGCCGGTCCAGCTCCATCGGATCGCACAGTTCGGCGGCGTCGATGATCTCGTCATAGGCGGTGGTGAAGGCGTGATAGGCCTCGACCGCCCGGCCGTCGTCCTGGGTCCGCTGGTGGTTGGGGCGGTCCCCCTCGCTCAGTTCGGGAGCGTCTTCCTGGCCCTCGCCGTCCGGTTCGCCGGGCGTGCCGTCGGGGCGAGCCTGACGTTCGTCCTCGGCGGAGGAATCGTCGGCCGCGCCGTCCAGGGACTCGCCGCCGTCGCCGCCGTCCTGTTCTTCCTGCTCGTCCGGATCGGCCTCGTCCTGATCGGGTTTGTCGGCGTCGTCCTCGCCCTCCTCCTCCGGCGAGTCGCCGCCGTCGGCGTCGCCGGGGTCCAGGTCCAGCGCGCGCAGCAGGTCCTTCATCCGCGTCCCGAAGGCCGCCTGATCGTCGCCCAGGGCGGCTAGGGCGTCCAGCTCGGCGCCCGCCTTGGCCTCCAGTTCGGCGCGGACCCGGTCCAGCATGGTCTTGGCGCCGTCGGGCGCCGGTTCGCCCGTCATCCGTTCGCGCAGCAACAGGGCGGCCGCCTCGGCCACCGGCACCTGGGCCGCCTCGGCGCGCAGGGCGCCGGACTTTTCCAGCCGGGTGATCAGGGCGGACTCGAGGTTGCGCCGCACCCCCTTCAGCTCGCGCGCGCCGACGGCCTCGACGCGGGCCTGCTCGACGGCGTCGAACACCTCGGCGGCGTTCATGTCCGTCGGGCGCAGCCGCGCGTCCAGCGCCGGATCATGGTTGGCCAGACGCAGCGCCAGCCGGTCCGCCTGACCGCGCAGGGCGGCGCTCTCGGGCGCGGCCGGGTCGCGCGGCGGATGGGGCAGGGTCAGCACGCCGTTCGACAGCCGCGGCCCGTCGCTGCCGAAATGCACTTCCAGCTCGGCCTGCTCGGCCAGCGCCCGCGCCGCATGCGACAGGGCGCGTTTGAAGGTCTCGACGGGGGTCTCTGCAGCGGCCATGGCCCACACATAGACCACCCCGCGCGCGGGGGAAGGGGGCAGGGCGGCTTCCGGCGGCGAATCCGCTCCGGTCAGTCCCCTTCGATGCGCCCCAGACGCTGCATGTCCTTCAACATGTCGGCGGCCATGCGTTCGCGCTCGCTACTGTTCACCGGCACACGCCGACAGACACGGCGCGCGATATTGCTGTCCATCGGCCGCTCGCGGGTGCAGACGACGCGCGTCGGGCCCTCAGGCAGGCTCGGAGCGCGCGCCGCGATGACGCGCACGGGCGCGGGGCGGCGAGGGTCGAGATTCGGTCGCCAAGGGAACTTGAGACAGGACCGCCGCCGCGAGCATGTCAGTTCACCGGCCGTCCGCCGGGTTGGCGCATCCGGGGGCCGTTCTCGGAGTTCAGACCTATGCTCTGCAGCTGCCGGAGGTGATCGCCGGCCATGCGCTCGCGTTCGCTGGAGTTGACCGGCACTTGCCGACAGACGCGGCGCATGATGTTGCTGTCGAGTGCCTTTTCACGCTCGCAGACCACGCGGGTGGGTCCATCGGGCAGGGTCGGCGCCCGGGCCGAAATGCTGCGCGACGGGGTGCTGGAGGCGATCCGGGGGCCGGGCGCTTCTTCCTCGTTTTGCAGGCCGGGCGTCCCCAGCAGGGCGATAGCGGCGGCGACGATCAGCATCATGGTGAAGCTCCCGGGGCGAGGACGTTAGCCTATCCTGACCCATGAGAGGGTTTTCGGCAACAATGTTATCCGAATAGCGCAGCTTGTCAGCGGGGTCTGACCCGAACCCGCATGGCCCCGCCCGCCCCGGCCTCGACGTCGAAGCGGCCTGTAGCGCGGATCAGATCCGACAGCTTGGCCTGGCCGTAGGTGCGCTGGTCGAAGTCGGGATAGGTGTTGCGCAGGCGGTTGGCGACGCCGCCGATGTTGACCCAGCCGTCGCCGTCCTCGTCCATGTCGTTGATGGCGGCGGCGATCAGGGGGGCGGCCTCCGCAGGCCTGCGCTCGGGCTCGGACGAGGGCGCGGCCTCGGCGCCCGCCTCCACGACCGCCCGTCCGGTCAGGTTCTCGGTGTAGATGAAGCGGGTGCAGGCTTGGCGGAAGCTCTCGGGGGTCTTTCGCTCGCCGAAGCCGTAGACCGGCACGCCCTGTTCGCGGATGCGCGCCGCCAGCCGGGTGAAGTCGCTGTCCGACGACACCAGGCAGAAGCCGTCGAACCGCCCCGAGTGCAACAGGTCCATGGCGTCGATGACCAGGGCGATGTCGCCGGAATTCTTGCCCTTGGTGTTCTGGAAATTCTGCTGCCACTGGATCGCCCAGCGGGGCAGGACGTCGATCCAGCCGCGCAGCGCCGAACTGGCCGCATCGCCGTAGATGCGTCGCGCCGAGGCCTCGCCCAGGGTGGCGATCTCGGTGAACAGGGCCTCGGCGATGCGGGCCGAGGCGTTCTCGCCGTCGATCAGCACGGCCAGGCGCGGGGCGCGGGCGGAGGAGGGCAGGGCGTCGGTCGGCATGAAGGCTCCGGCGAGGGGAGGAGGGGGTGGAAGGCTCGCCCCGGCCGCGCTCGGGGTCAACCATCGTCTTTGGAGGGCGCCGTCCTTTGCTCCGCTCATCCCGGCGGACGCCGGGACCCAGTGAGAGCGCCAATCTCAGTCCCGACCCTTGAGCGTAGCGCCCAGAAGCCAAAGCTCTGGATCCCGGCGTCCGCCGGGATGAGCGGGGATGTCCGTCACCGCTTTCCAAGGATCGCTCAAAAGTGAAAACGGCCGACGGGTCGCCCCGCCGGCCGTCTTCATGTCAGGGCTGCTAGCCGCCTTACTGCGTCGTCTTCGGCGCTTCGACGGCGCGCACCTCGACCGGCAGGCCCAGGGCGTCCATCTGCGGCTTGACCACCGAGGCGTCGCCGACCACCACCCAGACGAAGCGCGACGGCTGGATGGCGGCGCGCGCGGCGGCGTCCATCTGTTCGGCCGTCAGGGCGTTGATGCGGCCCGCCAGGGTCTCCTGATAGTCGTCCGGACGGCGGTAGAGGGCGTTGGAGCGCAGGGCGTTCAGCACCTGGAACGAGGTCTCATAGCTGCCCGACAGGGCGCGGGTGTCGCCCAGGACGGTGCGCTCGCGCTCGGCCGGGGTCACGCCCTCGGCGCCGAGGAAGCGTTCGTACTGGCCGATCAGGGCGGCGATCGACTCGCCCGTGCGGTCGGCCTGGACCGGGGCGTTGACGATGTAGGGGGCGCGGTTCTGCAACTGGCTAATGGTTCCGCGCACGCCGTAGGACCAGCCCTTGGTCTCGCGCAGGTCGGCGTTGATGCGCGACAGGAAGTCCGTGCCCAGCACCGTATTGGCCGTGGTCAGGGTCAGGATGTCGTCCGTCCCCGACACCGGCAGCACCTGACCGCCGTAGATCAGCGACTGCGGCGACTGCGGCCGGTCGATCAGCACCACCCGAGCCGAGGTCTGCGGCAGGGCGGCGTCGAAGGCCTTGACGCCCTTGGCCGTCGCCGGGGCGCGCCAGTTTCCGAACGCCGCCTCCAGCTGCGGCTTCAGCTCCGCCAGCGGCAGGTCGGAGACGACGAACAGCCTGGCGTTGTCCGGGCGGATCCAGCGGGCGTGTTCGGCCATCAGGTCGTCGCGGGTCAGGGCGCGGATGACCGCCTCGTCGCCCGTGCCGCCGAACGGACGGCCGTAGGGGTGCCCCTCGCCATAGATCAGCGGCGGCAGGGCGCGGCCGGCGATGGCGGCGGGCTGGGTCTTCTCATTGGCCAGGGCGGCCAGGCGGGTGGCGCGCAGGCGCTCGATCTCGGCCGGGGCGAAGGCGGGGTTGCGCACCACGTCCGACAGCAGGGTCAGCGACGGCCGCAGATTGGTCGTCACCGCCGACAGATTGGCCACGGTGCGGTCCATCGACGAGCCGACGGAGACGCTGGCGCCCAGGCGCTCCTGCGCCTCGGCCAGGGCCTTGGAGTCGCGCGTCGTCGTGCCTTCCTGCATGACGTTGAGCATCAGGGTGTGGGCGCCCAGGCGGTCGGCGCGGTCGGCCGCGACGCCGGCGTCGAACTCCAGCGCCACGCGCGTCACCGGCACGGTGGTCGAGCGGGCGTAGACGATCTCGATCCCGTTCGACAGGGCGGCGCGCTCCACCGCCGGGAAGTCGACGTTGGAGACCTGGCCGATGGTCGGGGCGGGATCGCGGGCCACGCGCTGGATCGGCTCGGCCGGAACCGGCGTCGCGCCCGAGGGGGCGGCGGCGGCCTCGGCGTAGGCTTCGCGCTCGCCAGGCATGACGATCTGGCTGTAGACGGGGCGGCTCAGCCACTTCCGCAGGGCCGCCTGCACCTGGGCGGGGGTCACCGCCGCATAGGCCGCCAGCTCCTTCTTGTAGAAGTCGGGATCGTTCGCATACAGCTGCCCCTCGGCCAGGACCGAGGCCTTGCCGTTGGCGGTCTCCAGCCCCTGGATGCGCTGCGAGGCGTAGCGGGTGACGACGCGGTTGATCTCGTCCTGCGTCGGGCCGTTGGCGATCAGGTCGGCCAGCACCTCGTCCATGTGTTTGGCCACGGCGTCCGCATCGGCGCCCGGCTTGACCATGGCGGAATAGCTGAACATGCCGACGCGCTGGAAGGTCTGGTTGCCGGCCGAGACGCTGGAGGCGGTCTGTTCGTCGCGCACCAGCACATTGTCCAGGCGCGAGCTGGCCAGGCCGCCCAGCACCGAGGCGCCGACGCTCAGCGGCACGGAGTCCGGATCGCCCAGGCCCGGCACGACCCAGGTGCGGCTGATGCGCGTCTGGGCCACGCGGTCGTGCAGCACCTGCTCGACCGGCGCCGCCAGGGTCGGCACGGGGGCCGCCGCCGGGGTGTTGACCGGACCGCGCGCGATGGCGCCGAAATACTTCTGCGTCAGTTCGCGGGCCTTTGCCTCGTCGATGTCGCCCGACAGGACCAGGACGGCGTTGTTCGGTCCATAGTTCTGGCGGAACCAGTCGCGCACCGTCTCCATGCTGGCCGCGTCCAGGTCGGCCATGGAGCCGATGGTCGAGTGACGATAGGGGTGCCCCTCGGGGAACAGCGCCTCAAGCGTGGCGTAATAGGTCAGGCCATAGGGCTGGTTGTCGCCTTGGCGCTTCTCGTTCTGGACGACGCCGCGCTGCAGATCCAGCACCTCCTGGCTGACCTGCCCCAGCAGGTAGCCCATGCGGTCGGATTCCAGATACAGGGTGTATTCCAGCGCCGGGGTCGGCACCGTCTGGAAATAGTTGGTGCGGTCGAACCAGGTCGTGCCGTTCAGGCTGGTCGCGCCCGCCGCGTTCATCGTCTGGATGTGGCTGGAGGGCGAGTTCTCGGACCCGCCGAACATCAGGTGCTCGAACAGGTGGGCGAAGCCGGTCGAGCCCTTGGGCTCGTCCTTCGATCCGACGTTATACCAGACCGACACCGCCACCACGGGCGCCTTGCGGTCCTCGTGGACCAGCACGGTCAGCCCGTTGTCGAGCTGGAAGCGCTTCCACGGAATGTCGACGCGGGCGATCAGCTCGGCGGCCGGCGCCCCGCGCAGGGGCTCGGCCTGGGCGGCGTTCGCAGCGGCGGAGGCGGTCGCGGCGGGCGCGGCGATCACGGGCGTGCTCACGGCCAGCAGGGCGGCGAGCGCAACGGAAGAGGCGGCAAGGCGCATGACGGTTTCAGTCCCCAACGGATCATGTTGAGGCGGACCTTAACCGCGCGCGCCGTCTCTGCAACGCGACACATTGTTATATGAAGGATTCTTCATCTTCACCGCCGCGCCCCGTCGTCGCCTGATCGCGAGCGGGGTCCAGGCCCGCCGCCGCCTCCAGTTCGCGGATTCGACTCCTCAGCGTCTTGCGCTCCCGCAGCAGGGCCAGCCATTCGTCCATGCCCGCCTGGTGCTGGGCCGCGCTGGCCGCCCAGTATTCCCGCTTGACCGGATGCGGGTCCGCCTCGTCCCAGATCGCCAGGCGGCTGGAGGCGCACTGATCCTCGTCCAGCGCCAGCGCCTTGATCAGCTCCAGCGGAATGTCGTCCAGCGTCACCTCGCCGCGTCCCCGCGCCCGCTCGCCCCTTTGCGCCATCCGGCCATAGGCCTCGGCCAGCTGGGCCAGGGCCCTGGCCTCGTCCCACATCCGCCCCCGCATGGCCCGCGCCGAGGCCCGCATCGCCGTCTCGGCCAGGGCCTCCGCCGTCTCGTCCGCACCTCCTTCGGACGGGAGGAACAGGGCCTCGGTTCGAACCGCCTCGGCCGCCGCCCGCTCGGCCTGCATCCGCTCGCGCGCCTCGGCCTGTTCGCGTGCCCGCGCGTCGCCCCAGTCCCGCTTGGTCGCGCCGTGGACGGTGATCCGCTTGCGCAGGGCGTGCTGCGACACCCGCCACCGCTCGCTCAGCTCCGGCACGGTCGCCCCGTTGCGATAGGCCTCCAGAATGATCTCCCACGTCGCCCGCGACAGGCGATAGTGCGCAGGCTTGGCGTCCAGGCTCTCCTCCATGCGCGCCAGCATAGGCGCGGCGCCGACCCAGGCGGGCTGGATACGCCGATCCGCCCCCAAGCCCCTGAAAACCCACACGCTCTTACGCCAGCCTCACCGCCTCTCCCTCCCCTTTATGGGGAGGGTGGTCGCGCCAGCGACCGGGTGGGGAGGTCGGGCGATCGTCTCTGACCGCGCCAGTCCCATGCTTCCTGGTCAACCGGTCAAGGCAAAGCTAACCTCTGATAGGCGGAGGGGCGATGATCGACCAATCTAAGGTAGGAACGGACTGGCGGGCGGACGAACTGGACGCCATCGTCGCGACCTATTTCGCCATGCTGGCGGCCGAGCTTGCGGGCCGTCCTTACGTCAAGGCGCATCACGCCCGCGACCTGATGGCGCGCACGGGTCGTTCGCACCGCTCGGTCGAGTTCAAGCACATGAACCTGTCCTCGGTCCTGGCCGACCTCAGCCTGCCGACCATCCGCGGCTACCGGCGCATGGACAACATCCAGAACGCGCTCTTCCCGGCCGTCGAACGCTACCTTGACGCCCATCCCGACGCCTGGAGCCTCGGCCTGTCACTGTCCTCCCCATGGCAGGGGGAGGGGGGGCGTGAAGCGGCGCAGGGGCCGGCGCCACGCCAGCCTTCCGTCCACGAACCGGATCGGCCCTTCGTTTCACCCTGGAGCCGGCAGGACGTCCCGCCCGCCGCCATCCTCCCGGTCGCCAGCCCGCCACCCCTCGGCCCGGCGCGTAAACCCCGGCCCGAGGGTCTCGCCCGCATCGTCCGCAAATACGACCCCGCCGCCCGCGACCACCGCAACCGCGCCCTGGGCCAGTGGGGCGAGCATCACGTCTTTCACCACGAGCGCGCCTTCCTGATCGCCCATGACCGCCCTGACCTGGCGCGCAAGGTCGAATGGACGTCCCAGGAGCGCGGCGACGGCGCCGGCTACGACATCCGCAGTTTCGATCCGGCGGGCCGCGAGCGCCTGATCGAGGTCAAGGCCACGCGCGGCGGCCCCGCCACCGACTTCTTCCTGACCCGCACCGAGCGCGAGGTCTCCGCCGAACGCCCCGACGCCTGGCGCCTCTACCGCCTCCACGACCTCTCCGCCGCCCCGGCTCTCTTCCAACTCAAGCCCCCGCTCGAGGCGGCGGTCACGCTGACGGCGGAGACGTGGCGGGCGGGGTTCTGAGGTCAAAAGAACAAAGGGCGGAAAGCACCGCTTTCCGCTCCTCTCTTGATTCAGCTTCCTTGGATGACGATCAATCGTCATCCATCTTCAGCGCGGCGATGAAGGCTTCCTGCGGGATCTCGACCTTGCCGAACTGGCGCATCCGCTTCTTGCCTTCCTTCTGCTTCTCCAGAAGCTTCTTCTTGCGGGTGGCGTCGCCGCCGTAGCATTTGGACGTCACGTCCTTGCGCAGGGCGCGCACCGTCTCGCGGGCGATGATCTTGCCGCCGATGGCCGCCTGGATCGGGATCTGGAACATGTGCGGCGGGATCAGCTCCTTCATCTTCTCGACCATGCCGCGTCCGCGCGTCTCGGCGCGGCTGCGGTGGACCAGCATCGACAGGGCGTCCACCGGCTCGGCGTTGACCAGGATCGACATCTTCACCAGGTCGCCGATCTTGTAGTCGGTGATCTCATAGTCGAAGGAGGCGTAGCCCTTGGAGATCGACTTCAGCCGGTCGTAGAAGTCGAACACCACCTCGTTCAGCGGCAGCTCATAGACCACCAGGGCGCGGGCGCCGACGTAGGACAGCTCCAGCTGGTTGCCGCGACGGTCCTGGCACAGCTTGATCACCCCGCCCAGGTATTCGTCGGGCGTCAGGATGGTGGCCTTGATCCAGGGTTCGCTGATGGTCTCGATCTGCATGACGTCGGGCAGGTCGGCCGGGTTGTGCAGGTCGATCTCGGTGCCGTCGCGCTGCTGGATCTTGTAGACGACCGAGGGGGCCGTCGCGATCAGGTCCAGGTTGAACTCGCGGCTGAGGCGTTCCTGGATGATCTCCAGGTGCAGCAGGCCCAGGAAGCCGCAGCGGAAGCCGAAGCCGAGGGCCGCCGAGCTCTCCATCTCATAGGTGAAGCTGGCGTCGTTCAGGCGCAGCTTGCCGATGGCGGCGCGCAGGTCCTCGAAGTCGGCGGCGTCGACCGGGAACAGGCCGCAGAAGACCACCGACTGCACGTCCTTGAAGCCCTTCAGCGGTTCGGCCGTGGGCTTCTTCTCGTCGGTGATGGTGTCGCCGACGGCGGCGTGGGCCACTTCCTTGATCTGGGCGGTGATGAAGCCGACCTCGCCGGGGCCGAGCTGCTGGACCGGGGTGTTCTTGGGCAGGAAGACGCCGACGCGGTCGACCAGGTGGGACGAGCCGGTCTGCATCATCTTCACGCGCATGCCGGCCTTCAGCACGCCGTCGAACACGCGCACCAGCAGCACCACGCCCAGGTAGGGATCGTACCAGGCGTCGACCAGCATGGCCTTCAGCGGGGCGTCGATGTCGCCCTTGGGCGCCGGCAGGCGGGTGACGATGGCCTCCAGCACATCCTCGATGCCCAGGCCCGACTTGGCCGAACACATGACGGCGTCCGAGGCGTCCAGGCCGATGACGTCCTCGATCTGGGCCCTGACCCGGTCCGGCTCGGCGGCCGGCAGGTCGATCTTGTTCAGGACCGGGACGATCTCATGGTCGTTGTCGATCGCCTGATAGACGTTGGCCAGGGTCTGGGCCTCTACCCCCTGCGAGGCGTCCACCACCAGCAGCGAGCCTTCGCACGCCGCCAGCGACCGCGACACCTCATAGGCGAAGTCGACGTGGCCCGGCGTGTCCATCAGGTTCAGGACGTAGTCGTTTCCGTCCTTGGCCCTGTAGTTCAGGCGCACGGTCTGCGCCTTGATGGTGATGCCGCGTTCCTTCTCGATGTCCATGTTATCAAGGACCTGTTCCGACATTTCGCGCGCGGTCAGGCCGCCCGTGAACTGGATCAGGCGGTCGGACAGGGTCGACTTGCCGTGGTCGATATGGGCGACCACCGAGAAGTTGCGGATGCGTTCGATAGGGGGCGTCGTCATGGTCCGGCGCGCGTAGCACGGCTGGAGCGATTGCGCCACGGCGGCCGGATGCGGGCCACGCAGCGCGGACGGACGGCGCGGCGCCCGAAAAAAGTCACGACTTCGCCAAGTTTATTCAGGGTCAGGTTCTGATCAAATGAAGGACCGGGGCGTGGCTCGGAGGGGCGTCGCCACTCCATTTGATCGGACCGTCGCTCGCCTGACCGCGCCTGAGCGGGAATTCCAGAGAAAAAACAGAGGTTCTTCAGGGGGGAACGACCGCCTTCAAATGACGATTTCGGCCTTCGGAGGTGGAGGAGCCTCCTTTGAAACCCTTGATTGGAGGCAATGAAATGCGTGCCAAATTGATGACGTCCGCAGCGGCCCTGGCTGGAGCCCTGGCCTTCGCCGGCATGGCTCAGGCCCAGTCGTCGAGCGGGCCGAACGGCGCGGTCGGCGGCAACACCACGGCGACCGATTCCTACAACAGCGGCGGCAACAGCACCGATGTGGATCTGGGCGTCGCGGACTCGTTCAACACCGACAATTCGCTCGCCCTCGGCGTTTCGGATTCGCTGAACGATAATTCGAACAACTCGACCAACACGGACCTGGACCTGGGCGTCGCGGATTCGTTCAACGACAACTCGAACAATTCGGATAATTCGAACAATTCGACGAACACCAACCTCGAATTGGGCGTCGCGGACTCGTTCAACGACAACTCGAACAATTCGACGAATACCGATCTCGATGTCGGCGTGACCGATTCGTTCAACGACAATTCGGACAACTCGACCAACACCGAAGTCGGCATCTCCGACTCGTTCAACACCGACGCCTCGACCAACACCGACAATTCGGTGAACACCAATCTGGAGCTGGGGGTCGATATCGCCGATTCCTTCAACGACAACTCGGTGAATGACTCGGGCAACGACAACTCCACCAATATCGGCAACATCCGCGTGTCCCTGAACATGCAGGAGCTCAGCGCCAACGTCAGCAACCTGAGCTTCGACATGTCGGAAGAGGGCCGCGGCCCGCAAAACGGGCGGATCCGCACCGGCGACATCAATCAGAACGGCGGCGCCTTCGCGGGCTTCGCGGGCATCCAGACGGTGAGCAACAACACCGGTCTGGCTTCGGTCGGTCAGGCGGCGACGGCCGTCAGCGCCAACGCCAACGTCACCTTCGGGGGCGGCGGCAACTAAGCTTCGGTTTCGGCGGCCGGTCCCTCGGCCGCCGATCTTCTTTCCGGGAGGGCACCATGCTCACTCTTCTGTCGACCCTGGCGTTGCTGGGGGCGGCCGATCCCAGTTCGGCCGCCTCGCCGTCGCCCCCTGCGCCCCTGATCGTCCTCGCGCCGACGCCTCCCGACGTTTCGGCCGACGTTTCGGGCGCGCCCGCCGGCGGTCCCCGTTCGCTGGCGGCGGACGAATTGGACGCCCTGCATGGACGCCAGGGCGCGCCGTCGGTCTTGATCGCCAGCGATCAGCTGCTGCAGGCGACCAACAGCGGCAACAGCGTCAACGCCAATACGGTGACGACCGGGGCCATGCGCATCGACGCCAACGCCTTTTCCGGATTCAACGGCATCGGCAACTTCGTCATGAACAGCGGCAACAACAACAATCTGCAAGGCGCGATCACGATCAATATCGTGACGACGGCGCCGAACCCGTGACACGCGCGGCCGCCCGGATTCCGCTGAGGCGGAGCCTGCTGGGTCTGGCGCTGGCCGCTGCGGCCGCTCCTGCGGTCCTATCCGCGTCCTCGGTCCGAGCGGACATCCTGCTGAACAACGGCCCGGCCGCCGCGCGGGTGAGGGTGGTCAGCTATCGCGACCTGCCGTTCCGCACCGTGGTGCGCCAGCAGTATGACTTCAGCTGCGGCTCGGCGGCCCTGGCCACGCTTTTGCGGCACCACTACGGCCGCGACGTCGACGAGGCCGGGATTTTCCGCGCCATGTTCGCCGACGGCGATCAGGCGACCATCCGCCGCGTCGGCTTCTCGCTGCTGGACATGAAGCGGTATCTCGACGCGCGCGGTTTTCCGGCGGACGGCTTCCGGCTCAGCCTGGACGAACTGATCGCGATGAACGCCCCCGCGATCGTGATGATCGACACGGCCGGCTACAAGCACTTCGTCGTCTTCAAGGGCGACGATGCGGGCCGCGTCCTGATCGGCGATCCGGCCCTGGGGCTGAAGATCTATTCGCGCGACCAGTTCGCCGCCATGTGGAATGGGGTCGCCTTCGTCGTCCGCCAGCCGGCGGACACCTTCAACGACGCCGAGGAGTGGCGGGCGTGGAACCGGTCCAGGCCGGGCCAGGCGCTGCAGCCCATGTCCCTGGCGGAACTGACGCGGGAGCTGCCGCCGCTCTATCAGGTGACGACGCGCTTCTCTCTCGACCCTTATCTGAGGTGACGCCATGCGACGCGCGCGATCCGGTCTCCTTGCGACCATGAGTCTGCTGGCCCCGATCTGCCTCGCGGCGCCGGTCTCGGCCCAGTCCGCTCCCTTCGCCGCGGACCTCGCGGGCGAGCCCCTGGTCATCGGCGCGCCGCCGCCGCAGGCTTCGACGCCGGCCCTGCCGACGGTGGCGCTGTCGGATGGACCTCGGGTCATGACGGAGGCCGACATGGCCGAGGCGCGCGGCGGCTTCATGAGCGCGGCGGGCTTCACCTTCGGCTTCGGCGTCGTGGTGCGTTCCTACGTCAACGATCAACTGGCCCTGCAGACCCAGCTGACCTGGACGCCGACCGGCGCCGTCACCGAACAGGTCCAGCACAATGTCCCCGGCGTCTCCGACCTGGCGGGCGCCATGGCCGGCCTGATGGCGGGCGGCGTTGATCTGCGCGGACTGAACAACGCCCGCGGGGTGGCGGTGATCGACGGGGACGGCGCCACGGCCATCCTGCACAACATCACGACCAGCCAGTTGCAGAACCTCATCATCAACAACGCCGACAACCGCGACATCCGTCAGGATATGGAGTTGAATCTGGTCCTGCCCGACCTGGGGATGATCCAGACCAACAGTCAGCGGCACAACTACGGTTCCAACATCGCCAGCGACATCGATTGGGCAGGTCTTCGGAGCCTGGGCGGCTTCTAGGCTGGTTGGCGCCGCAGGCCAGGGAAGGGGCCGCCGTGGCGGCCCCTTCTTCATGTCAGAACACGATCGGCAGGCGCAGGATGAAGCGCATGTCCGGCGCGTCCTCGGTCACGCCGAACTCGAAATTGCCGTTCAGGCTGTAGCGGTCGTTGATCAGGTAGGACATGCCGAACTGAAGGGCGCCCACCTGCAGTTCGTCGGATTTTTCCATGATGTCGTTCAGCTCGCTCGAGGTCGGCCGGATGTAGTTGTGCTTATAGCCCAGCGAGAAGGAGAAGCGCGGGTTAAGCGAAAAACCGAAACCGATGGCCAGGCCGATGGCGTCGCCCGGATCGACCTTGCCGATGTGGATTTCGCCTTCGGTCTTGTCGATGTCCCGCGGCAGGTGGGCGAAGTAGCTCAGGCTGCCGAAGATGACCGCCGGATCGCTGGGATAGAGGAAGCTGACGCTGGGCTCGACGCCCCAGAAGCCGGAGCCGGTGGCCAGGCGGGTGGCGATGCCGAACTCGTCGCGGTCGATGTCGAAGGGGCCTTCGCCGGTGTCGCTCTTGACCCTCAGGCCAGCGATGAAGATGGGACGGCCGCGTTCGCCGCCGTTGATCTGATAGCGGATGGCGGCCTCGACGTCGCCGATGTCTTCGCCGCTCAGATCGATGGTGCGGGTCACCGCCTGGTCGCGCTGCTGCACGGTGGTGATGGTGTCGTTGCGCCAGACGTAGGGCACGCGAAGCTCCCCTTCCAGGCGCGGGGCGATGCCGTATTTCGCCGCCAGGGTGACGACGCCGGTGTCGCGGTCGGCCTCATTGGCCTCGATCACGCCGATCTGGACGCCGGGCACGATCTCGATGCCGCGAAAGACCAGGCGATTGGCGCTGGAGCGGGTGTATTCAGTCGACAGGTCTACCGTCAGCTTGCCCGGCCGGCTCAGCACGGCGATGCCTTCGGGGATGGCGGCCAGCTGTTCGCGCCGCACCTCGGGCGAAGGCGGCGGCGGAGCTTCGGCGGGCGGCGGGGTCGGCTGCGCCGGGCCGTTGGGCGCGACGGCGCTGGCGACCTGCCGGCCGGCGCGCAGCTGGTCCAGCGTCCGGTCGGCGAAGATCGCCCGGCCCGCCTCGTCGGTCTGCACCCGCCAGCGGGAATCGACGGGCGGGGCGGCGGCGCGTTCGGCCAGCTGGGCCTCCTGGGCTTCGATCCGACGTTGCTGTTCGATGACCAGGGCTTCCAGTCGAGCCACCCGCGCCGCCAGATCGGCGTCCTGGGCCAGGGCTGCGCCGGGCGCCAGCAGCGCCGTCATGGCCGCCGAAACGCCCATCCTCCGCAGGATGGAGCCGCGCCGCGGCGGCGGGGGCGATGCGCGGAGAGGCGGGCGGGGTCGAGGGTGTTCGGGGGAACTCATGACGCTCGCTCTCTCTTCGCTCTGGTTAATGAAGGGCGTGGTCGTCGACGCCGTAGTCGCTGGCGACGCGCAGATAGGCCTCGTCCAGAAGGGTCACCCAGCCGCACTGCATGGCGATCAGCCGCGCACGCCGCATCTGGCCCAGGGTACGGCTGACGTGGACCAGGCTCAGCCCCAGGGCGTCGGCCAGGGTCTCCTGGGTGAGGGGCAGGTGCAGGCGCTCGCCGCTGCACAGGCCCGCGCGCTGCAGCCGGTCGCGCAACTCCAGCAGCAGATGCGCCAGCCGCGCCTGGGCCGACTGCCGCCCCAGGCGCACGACGTGGTTCAGCAGGCAGGCCTCCTCATAGCGACGCGAGGCGGCCAGGGCCGCGCGCAGGCGGTCATGACGGGGATCATGCAGGGCCAGAATCTCGCGCAGCATCAGGGCGTCGACATATTCGACCCGCGTCAGGGCGACGGTGCTCGTTTCGTCCAGCGGGCGGGGATTGAGGCTCAGCCCCACCGAATCGCCGGGCAGGAGGAAGCCGAAGATCTGCCGCTGACCATCGGCCAGAATGCGCTGTCGACAGGCCCATCCGCTCAGGATCAGGCGCGGCGACGCCGCCCGTCCGTCAGGATCGAAGGGCTGGCCGGCGGGAACCGACTCCTGAAACATGCATAAGCGCCGCACCAGGGCCCGCTCTTCGTCGCTCAGTCGAGCGATGGCGGTCAGGTTGCGCAGGGCGGCCAGGTCGCCGGACGCGGCGGCGGAGCGGCGCACGCTGACGGCGCGCGTCACCACGCCCTCACGGGCAGGCGCGACCGACCCCCTCCGGCGGTCCGGCTTACGTCCTTCTCCCACACCATCCCAGGCGTTCCTCCGAACGGAAAACGGCGACGGTGCGGCGGTCGTTCCGGCCAAGGCGCAAAAAGGCTTATTTTAAGTTAAGATCGGGTCGGGCCGCCGCTTTCGTGCGAAGCGGGAGGCGGCGGGCGGACCCTTGCATCGTCCCGCCCTTGTAAGTCCCTGATCGACTAAGCATGAGAGGCGGGGGGACAGGCTGACGTGGAACAGGCGGCATGAACGAGACGACGGAGCGGCGACAGGGCATTCAGTCGGTGGGCATCGGCCTGCGCGTGCTGGACGTGCTGGCCTCCCTGGACGGGGCCGCGGCCCTGGGCGCGATCGCCCAGGCGTCGGACCTTTCGGCCTCGCAGGCGCATCGTTATCTGGTCAGCCTGATCGCGGCGGGCATGGCCCGACAGGACGCCGCGACGGGACGCTATGAACTCGGGCCGGGCGCCCTGAGGCTGGGGCTGGCGGCCCTGTCGCGCATGGATGTCTTCCGCGAGGCCGCCATCGCCATCGGCGACTATGTG
>JAFKFS010000196.1 GCA_017308115.1 Bordetella sp. | reverse complement strand
CGCGGCGAGATCGTCAGCCAGCGCGGCCGCAAGCCCGAGGACATCGAACGCTACGCCGCCAAGCCGGGCGACCTGACCGGCGGCGTGCCGGTGGTGGTGCTGATCAACTACGGCTCGGCCTCGGCGTCCGAGATCGTGGCCGGCGCCCTGAAGGATCAGGAGCGGGCGACCATCGTCGGCCTGACCAGCTTCGGCAAGGGGTCGGTGCAGACGGTGATCCCGCTGCGCGGCGGCTCCGACGGCGCCCTGTCGATCACCACGGCGCGCTACTATACGCCCTCGGGCCGGTCGATCCAGAAGATCGGCATCGAGCCGGACCTGGAGGTCGCCCGCTCCGAGGCGGAGGCGCGCATCGTCTCGCGCTCCAGCTTCATCTATTCCGAGGCGGCCTATTCGACGGCGCTGGACTCCTCCATCGGGGCCGAGCGCAAGGGGCCGCACACCCCGCGCGAGGCGCCGGGCGCCGACTACGCCAAGGACAAGGACTATCAGCTGGAGCGGGCGCTGGACGTGCTGCGCGCCGGCGGCGACATGACCAGACTGGCCGCCGCGCCCGAGGGGATCGTCATCACCGAGCCGGGCGCGGACAAGGTCGAGACGGCCGAGGCGGAGACGCCGAAGGTCCCGGCGACGTCGACGGAGCCGTCCGCGCCGCCTCGAGGCCCGGAGATCACGCCGGAGAACAGGCCGAAGCCTCAGTAGGGGCGCTTAACGACGTCATCCTCGCCCTTGCGGCGAGAACTCAGATCCCGATGCGGGATTGAACGTGCGGATCAGCGCGGTCCTGCCCCGATCGAAACGGCGCTGGAGAATGCGGCGGACCGTTTCGATAATGTCGGGCGCGGCGCTTGAAGCCATGAAGCGGCAGTTCGGGGCGTACGTTAATTGAAGCTCTGGATCGTCGAGATCAAGCAGCTGCACGTTACCTTGATTATACTGAAGGTGTTAAGCTCTGCAGAAAGGGGTCTGAACGTGGGTCAACCGCTGAACGATTACAGAACCGCCTCGACATCACGCGAGGCGATGGGCGAATCTCTACAGGCCCTAAGCGACAGGCCAGAGGCCGGGTCCCTTACCTGGGGCGAGAGTTTGGCCGCCGCGATGCGAAGACTTTCGACCGATCCGAAGGCGTTGGCGAAGGTCGAAAAGCGGGCGTTCTAAAGAGCGATCCTGAGCGGCGCGTCTCGCCGCCTTGCGAGAACCGGCGAAACTCCAGGGCTGACGCTCGACGCAGGCCCGTCCGGCGGGGCGTCCACAAGGGCTTCGGCGGAGTGTCTGGTTTCTCCGGCCAGCCCCCGGACGACGGAGGTCGGAGGGGCCGTGTTTCGGCGACGCTCAAGGCGACCGCAGCCCTATCTCGCAAACGTGGTGAACGCGCCGTTAGGCTTTCTTAACCGGCGCGGGCGTTAACTGAGGCTGAGGGGCGCCGCGCCTGTGCGGCGCCTGCAAGTCCGAGCCGCTGTCCTGACCATGTTCGCCAAGCGCCAGTCCGCCCTCGCCGCCGCCGCGGGCGCGCCGCCGGAGCCCCGGTCGCGCGCCGTCGCCGTGGAGCCCGTCCTGAAAGCCCTCAGAAAGCCGCCCGTCGCAGCGGGCGCGGCCGGGGCCTTCGTCATCGCCGCCGCCGGCCTGTTCGTCGCCGTCCTGGGCGATCCGCGCGCGGGCGCGCCGACCGCCAGCGCCGTGCTGGAGCGCCCGACCGTCGCCGATCCGGCCCCGTCCGGCGCCGAGGCCTTCGGCTTCAGCGGCCTGGACATCTATCAGGATCTCGGCCCCATTGATCCGGCCCTGATGGGGGAAGAGGGCGCCGGAATCGCGGGCGAAGCCCTGATCACCCTGCCGGACGGCGCCAGCGTGGCCTCGGGCCAGGGCTTCAGCGCCCCGGTGCGCGCCCCGTCCGATCCCCTGCCCAAGGCGCCGATCGCGGGCCTGTTCCAGCCTGGCCCGAACGGCCCCCTGCCGCGCATCGCCGCCGACGGCCGCGTCCCGGCCCAGGCCTACGCCCGCCCCTTCCGCTCGAACGGCAAGCCGATGGTGGCCCTGGTGGTCGGCGGGCTGGGCCTGAACAGCGCCACCACCCGCGCGGCCATCGAGCGCCTGCCCGCCGAGGTGACCCTGTCCTTCGTGCCTTACGCCGAGGGGCTCCAGGCCTGGATCGACATGGCCCGCGCCCACGGCCATGAGGTGATGATCGAACTGCCGATGGAGCCGACCGGCTATCCGGACAACGACCCCGGCCCCTACACCCTGCTGTCGAGCGGCGGCGCCGACGACGTGGCGGTCAAGCTGGACTGGCTGCTGGCGCGCGCCACGGGCTATTTCGGCGTGACCAACTATCTGGGCGACCGGTTCGCGACCTCGGACGAGGGGGTGAACGCCCTGATGGCCAACCTGCGCCAGCGCGGCCTGGCCTTCCTCGACGACGGCTCCATGCGCCGCCGCCCCGGCGCCTTCGCCCGCGCCAGCGCCGACCGCGTCATCGACGAGGAACAGACCCCCGCCGCCATCCTGCGCCAGTTCAACGCGCTTGAGGCCGCCGCCAAGACCAACGGCGCGGCGCTGGGAACCGGCTTCTCCTACCCCGTCACCGTCGAGGCCGCCGCCCGCTGGACGGCCGGTCTGGAGGCGCGCGGCCTGCAACTGGCCCCCGCCTCGGCCATGACCCGACGGCCGGGGCGGTAAAGAACGGCCTTCTACGGCGAGGGTGTTTCGTCCGCGGGCAGGGTTCAACATAAGGCGTAATCCTGTTATGTGAGTGAGCGTGACGAGGAGGCGTTATGCGAACCACGGGAATAGTCGCCGCCGTCTTCCTGAGCTTGGTCGCGCAGGCGCGCGCGCAGGAGGCGCCGAGCCCAGATGCGACGGTGTTGTCGGATGTAGTTGTGCGGACGCGGCCGACGCAGGAAGCGGCCCACGACTTCGTCGGGCGGGTGGGGGCTCCGGCTCCTGGCCGCGGGCTGGCGCTTTGGCGGCGCGAGGTATGCCCTGGTGTTGTCAATCTGAAGCGTGAGGCCGCCCAGGCCATTGTCGATCGGATCGTCGAGGCCGCCGCGAGTCTTGAACTGCGTACAGGCGAGCCGGGCTGTCAGCCCAATGTGATAGTGATTTTCACGCATGACGGTCGCGGCCTGGTGCGAACGATGAATGCCGACAATCCGCGGCTTTTCCGTCAGAACGTCACGGGCATGCATCGCGACGTCGGGGCGTTCAGAGATTTTCTGGATTCAGACCGTCCTGTGCGCTGGTGGTCCCTGAGCATTCCCGTCGATAGCGAAACAGGCTTGATTGCGGTGAGGATGCCGGGCGATCCGGCCGGCGGCATGGTGGATAAGGATCTTGCGGATATGCTGGGCTGCAGTCCCAGTGATTGCGCGATCGGTGCGGCTCCCATCATCAACCGGAGCGGGCCAGGACGGTTGAACACACAGGTGGTCGATAGTCTGTTCAAGACCATGATCATCGTCGATATGGATATGATCCGCGACATCAATACGACCCAGCTGGGAGACTATATCGCGTTCATCAGCCTGGCTCAGCTTGACGCTCGAGCGGAGACGCAAGGCTTCGATACGATCCTGAACCTCTTTTCCGGCGGCGCGCAGCAGAGTCTCACGGATTGGGATCGCGCCTATCTCGCCGCCCTCTACGCCACGCGCCCTCTCCGAGCGTCACCCGGCGCTCAGAACGGGGCGGTGGCGGATGTCATGACAAGGGAGCTGCGCGCGATCGCTCTTTCGTATCAAGAGGAACGCGGCGCCCCCCGGATGAGTCGATAGGGCGAGTGGCGGCGATCAAGAGCGAGAGCCCTTGATCATGTTTCGCCGTGATGGCCGGTTGTCGATGTGACGACGTTCGCTGTCCTCCTTGCGCCGGCCTGCACCTGCGGCTGGCGGGACGGTGGCGTCGGGCCGAGGGCGTCTAGACCCGCGCCTCGGCCATGACCCGACGGCCGGGACGTTAGGACGCATAGTCCGCGCGGCGAGGGCGTCGGCGTGTTAGAGAGTTCGGCATGAGCACCGACGACGATCACACGCCCGCCGCCGAAACCGCCGCCCTTCCCGGCGAGACGCCCGTCCAACGGGCGCTGCGGCTCAAGAAGGCGGCGATCGACGCCCGGCCCAAGCCGCCGCGCGGCGGACGTTTTCAGCGCGAACAGGCGGCTCGCATCAAGAGCGGGGCTTCGCGTCCCTGGATGAGCAAATAGCTCGCCGAGCCTCTCCGGCTTGATCGTCCCGGATAGACGTGATCGTCTGCTGATATGACGATGTTCGCCCTTTTCCTGGCCTTGGTTTTCGTGGCCGTGTCGGCGGCCATGTCCTGGCGCGCTGCGAGAGGCCTGCCGCGCGACATGCGGCTGCCGATGCAGTGGGGCTTTGACGGGCGGCCCACATGGCGCGCGCCGCGTGACGTCGCCTTGAGCTTCATCCCGGTTCTGGCGGCCTTGACCTTGGTCCCCACGGCCCTGGCGAGCCTCCTGGGGCCCTTGGAGAGCGCGGATGCGCGGCGCTACTTCGGCGTTCTGATCGTCATGGGGCTGGCCTGGGTCGGCGCCCACGCCCTGCATCTGCGGCTGGTGGCGCGGTGGCGCCGGTCCGAGGGCGTCTAGGCCCGCGCCGCGACCCTCAGCGGCATGGGCTTCAGGTCCAGCAGGGCGAACAGCCTGGCGTCGTCGTCCTCTTCCGGGTTCGGCGTGGTCAAGAGCTTGCCGCCGACGAAGATGGAGTTGGCGCCGGCCAGGAAGCACAGGGCCTGCATCTCCGGCGTCATGCCCTCGCGCCCGGCCGACAGGCGGACCATCGACCTGGGGCAGACCAGACGGGCGACGGCGACGGTGCGGACGAACTCGATCGGGTCGATCTCGCCTTCCTTCAGCACCCGCTCGCCCAGAGGCGTGCCGCCGACCGGGACCAGGGCGTTGACCGGCAGGCTGTCGGGATGGACGGGCAGGGTGGCGAGCGCATGGAGCAGGCCCGCACGGTCGCGGCGCTTCTCGCCCATGCCGACGATGCCGCCGCAGCAGGTGCTCATCCCTGCGTCGCGAACGTGCTGCAGCGTCTCCAGCCGGTCCTGATAGGAGCGCGTCGTCACCACCTCGGCGTAGTACTCAGGCCCGGTGTCGAGGTTGTGGTTGTAATAGTCGAGGCCCGCCTCCTTCAGCTGTTTCGCCTGATCGGCGTTCAGCATCCCCAGGGTGGCGCAGGTCTCCAGCCCCAGCGCCTTCACGCCCGAGATCATGGCCGCCAGCTTGGGCGTGTCGCGATCCTTCAGCTCGCGCCAGGCGGCGCCCATGCAGAAGCGGCTGGCCCCGCCCGCCTTGGCCGCCATGGCCTCGGCGATGACGGCGGTCGGCTCCATCAGCTTTTCGGCCTTCAGCCCGGTCTTGAAGCTGGCCGACTGCGAGCAGTAGCCGCAGTTCTCGGCGCAGCCGCCGGTCTTGACCGACAGCAGCTGCGACTTCTGCACCTCGCTGGGGTCGAAGGTGCGCCGGTGCACGCTCGCCGCCTCGAACACCAGCTCCATGAAGGGCCGGGCGAACAGGGCCTCGACCTCTTCCAGGGTCCAGTCGTGACGGGGGATCGAAAGATCGCGGGCGGGTCGGATCGAAGCGTCGTCAGCCATGGGACGAGGGCTTAGACGACTCGCTCCTGATCCGCCAAGCCTGTGTTGATCGCACGGCGTTGCGTGAACAGGAGGTGTCGGCGTCCGTCAGGCGACCAGGCGCGGCTCTCTTCCAGCGGCGCCGGCGCCGGCGGCGACGGAGCGGTCGAGGCGGAAGCGGCCGACCTGCTGGTTCAGGCTGACGGCTTCATTGGCCAGTTGGCGGGCGGCGGCGGTGGCTTCCTCGGTCATGGCGGCGTTCTGCTGGGTGATGTCGTCCATCTCGCCCATGGCGCGGCGGACGCGGGCCAGGCCGTCGGACTGTTCCTGCGCCGAACCGGCGATGCCGCCCGCCAGGCCGTCGACGGCCGAGACCTTGGCGCCGATGCGCTCCAGCGCCGCGCCGGTGCGCTCGACCAGATCGACGCCGCGCGCCACCTGGGCCGAGGAGGTGGAGATCAGGGTGCGGATCTCGCCGGACGCCTCGGACGAGCGCTGGGCCAGGGCGCGCACTTCCTGGGCCACCACGGCGAAGCCGCGCCCGGCGTCGCCGGCGCGGGCGGCCTCGACCCCGGCGTTGAGGGCCAGCAGGTTGGTCTGGAAGGCGATCTCGTCGATCAGGCTGGTGAAGCGGCCGATCTCGCTGGAGGA
>JAFKFS010000195.1 GCA_017308115.1 Bordetella sp. | reverse complement strand
GCTGGCCCGCGTGGTGCGCGGCTACGCCCGGCGCCTGCAGATCCAGGAGAAGATGACGTCCGAGATCGCCCACGCCATCCAGGACGTGCTGCGTCCCCACGGCGTCGGCGTGGTCATCGAGGCCGAACACAGTTGCATGACCATGCGCGGCGTCGACGTCCCCGGCGCCAGCCTGTCCACCAGCTGCCTGCTGGGCGCCGTCCGCGAAGACCCGCGCACGCGCGAGGAGTTCCTGCGCCTGGCGCGGGGGTAGGACCGTCTTCTCACTCCCCTTCATGGGGAGGGAGGTCGCGACGCGATCGGGTGGGGAGGCTTAGCGATTAAGGCTCGGCGTCTGAATAGCCTGACCGCCCCCACCCGGCTTCGGCCTGCGGCCTCAGCCACCCTCCCCATGAAGGGGAGGGAGAAACCTGCGCCCCTTATTGGATCCAACGGCCCCGTTCTTGCGTCTCCCCCGCCGAACAAGGGGGTCGCCATGCCGCAGGCCGTGTTTTCGTCTCATAACGAGCCGCCGCCGATCGCGCGCGGGGGGTGGCTGGACGCGCTGCGCTTCATCGTGGCCGCCCTGATCATCGTGCACCACTTCCAGATGTCGGCGCCCATTCCCCTGGCCGAGAGCGTGCATCCGGTGTTCGAGCGGGGCGGCTTCCTGCTGACCAACTTCTTCCTCATCGACAGCGGCTATGTGCTGATGCGGGTCTATGGCCGCGCGGTCGGCTCGGGGCGGATGTCGAAGACCGACTTCTTCCTCAAGCGGGCGCTGAGGGTCTTTCCGGCGCATCTGATCGTGCTGGGCCTGCTGGTCGCCCTGGTGCTGGCGGCCACGCTCGCCGGCATGCCGCCCAGCCATCCCGAATGGTTCGCCTGGGACCAACTGCCCGCCCAGGCGGCCCTGGTGCAGTCGTTCGGCGTCCATGGCGGCCTGGGCTGGAACGCCCCGACCTGGTCGATCTCGGCCCTGCTGGGCTGCTACGTCGCCTTCCCCTTCGTGCTGCGTGGCCTCAGCCGGATCGGGCCGTGGACGGCGCTGATCCTGGTGGTGGTCGGCTATCTGGCGGCCAATGAACTGAGCTGGGCGATCCTGAACTATCCCGTCTATCAGATGCCGCTGAACCTGGGGATCTGGCGCGCCCTGCCCCTGTTCGTCCTGGGCATGGGGCTGGCCTGGTTCGCGCAAGGGGTGTGGATCGACGCCCGCTTCGCCGGCTGGGCCGGCGTCCTGGCCGCGCTCGGCCTGGCCGTGGCCCAGCATTTCGACAAGAACGCCCTGCTGTCCCTGGTCTTCATCTCCGTCATCATCCTGGCGGCGGGCGCCGTGCCGACCCGGCGGCCGTCCAAGCTGGTCGAGCAGGCGGCCATGGTCTCCTTCTCCATGTTCATCTCCAACGAGGTGGTGCGCATCGCCTGGTTCGGCCTGGCCGAGGCGGTCGCCGGCAAGCTGGCCCTGGGCGAGGCCTGGCGCTGGGGCCTGTGGGGCCTGGGCGTGCTGGCCGCCTTCGTCTTCGCCTTCGGCCTGCACTATCTGATCGACCAGCCGATCCAGAACCGCATCCGCGCCTGGCTGAAGGCGCGCGGCAAGGGTGCCGCCGTCAGCCAGCCGGTCGTCTCGCTGGAAGGCTAGGCCCCGCCCGCCCCGCCGAACAGGTGCAGGATGTTGCCGTCCGGATCCTTGAACCAGGCCAGACGCAGAGGCCCGGCGACGTGGACGTCGCCGTCACGCTCCATGTCGTCGTAGCGCTCGAAGGCGACGCCCTTGGCCTTCAGGTCGGCGACGATGTCGTCCACCTCGACGCCGACGTCCCAGACCACGGCGTTGGCCCGGTTCGTCCCGGCGTCGTCCGAGCGATAGACCGTCAGCCAGGTGTTGCCGGTGCGATAGCCCAGCGCCCCGTCCGTGCCGGTGTCCGCCAGATTCAGCCCCAGCACGTCCGAGTAGAAGGTCCGGGCGCGCTCCAGATCCTTCACCGCCACGATGGCGGAGGAATTCCTGTCCTTGAGCATGGGTCTCTCCTCTTCTGCCGTAGAGAAACCTCAGGCACGCGGTTCGATCCCGCCTTCAGCCGGTCGCCGCCGCGCGACGCCGCGGCAGCGCGCTGAAACCGCTCAACAAAAACGGCCCAACAAAAAAGACGCGAAGGTCGCCCTCCGCGTCTTCCTGTTCTCGACGAACCCGAAAAGTCCGTCAGGCCTTAGAGGAGCTTGAGCTCCACGGCCGAGGTCTTGCCGCGCTGGGTTTCCAGCTCGTATTCGACCTTGGCGTTGTCATCCAGGCCCGCCAGACCCGCCTTCTGGACGGCGGTGATGTGGACGAAAACGTCCGAGCCGCCGGTATCGGGTTGAATGAAGCCGTAGCCCTTGGTGGGGTTGAACCACTTGACCGTGCCGGTCGCCATATTGCGTCTCCGTAAACGCGCTTTGCCAGGCGGGCTGCCCTGCAGGAGAGCCCGTCAGCCCATCTGGACAAGCTCGTTCAGGCGAAGGAGCGAGACGCGGGTTTGGACCCCACGTGAAATCCGGACTGCGGCGATGTTGTCACCCGACTATCCACAGCGGTCAACTGTAAAGCGAATCCGAACGGACCGCCGTTACAGTTAATTTCGCGCCTGCGCGCACACGCCCCAGGCTGAGGCGTCCAGGTGAAAGTGATCGCGGTGCGCAGCGTTGTAGTCCGGGGTCAGCACATTGCCGAACAGGCGGCATCCTCCGTCGCGCAATCGCCGAAGAAACGCCGCCCCGGCCGCGCCGGAAGGCCCCTGACCGTCCCAGTCCGCGGCCAGGGTCGCCCGACGGCCGTCCGAGAAGCCCACGCCCGCCACGTCCAGGGCGTTGGCGCGCGCGTGCTGGCTGGGGCGCGCCGCCGCGTCGGCTGAGCCGTAGACGCGGCGGCAGGCGTAGGTTCCCAGGCTGTCGATGCGGACGGCCTCGGCGCCCATGACCTCGCGGGCGGCCGGACGCACGACCTCGCGATCCCACAGCAGGAGCCGCGCCGCCAGGGGACAGCGCATCGCCGCCCCCGACGGACTGAGGGGCGTCAGATCGCCGCCGGTCAGCCGCACCGCGCCCTGCACGACGCAGAACGCCCCGTCGTCCCGGTCGGTCGCCCGCGCGACCGAAACCCCCGCCTGGCGCAGCAGCGCCATGCAGCGCGCCGTGCCCGCCTCGACCTCGGCCGGGGTCGCCGACGACGGCAGGTCCAGGGCGCGGATCTTGGCGGCCGTGGCGGCGCCGACCGGCAGGCGCAGGTCGAGCGGCTTCCACGGCAGGTCCTGCGGCGGCGCCCAGGCGTCGACCAGGGCGAAGGCGCCGCAGGCCGCCAGGGCCAGCGTCCACGCCCCGCTCCAGACATCGGCCAGCGGAGCGGGCCGGGAGGAATGGGATCGACGGCTCATCGCCGAGCCAATGCCCAGGCGGCGCTCGGGATCCCACGGCCGGACCCGAAACGCCGGGCCGCCGGGCCGACCGCAGGAACAGGTGGTCGATCGATCATCTTCGGCGCCCTCCGCATCGCTCGCTGAACGGCGAGACTGGCGAGGCCCGCGATTTCGCCGCAAGGTGGATCGATCGCGACACAAGGACACGCCCTATGGCCAAGGACGACTACGCCGACATCCTGGAGGCCCTGCAGATCCAGATGGTCGAGACCCAGGCCTGGGCCATGGAACAGGGGCTGAAGGTCGTCATCGTCTTCGAGGGGCGCGACGCCGCCGGCAAGGACGGGGCGATCAAGCGCATGAGCGAATACATGGCCCCGCGCCAGACCCGCGTCGTCGCCCTGCCCAAGCCGACCGAGCGCGAGACGACCCAGTGGTATTTCCAGCGCTACGCCGCCCACCTGCCCGCGGCGGGCGAGATCGTGATCTTCAACCGCTCCTGGTACAATCGGGCCGGGGTCGAGCCGGTCATGGGCTTCTGCACGCCGGAACAGCACGAGCGCTTCCTGCACGACGCGCCGCATTTCGAGCGGATGCTGACCCAGTCGGGAACCATCCTGATCAAGCTGTGGCTGGACATCAGCCGCGACGAACAGGCCCGCCGCCTGGAGGAACGCGCCGAGCATCCGCTGAAACGGTTCAAGATCTCGGCCCTGGACGCCGAGGCCCAGGCGCGCTGGAGCGCCTATTCCGCCGCCCGCGACGAGATGCTGACGCGCACCCACCTCGACTACGCCCCCTGGACCGTGGTGGCGACCGACACGAAGAAGACGGCGCGGCTGAACATCCTGCGCCATGTGCTGCGCCGCCTGGGCCGGCCGGGCCTGGAATGCCGCGAGCCCGACCCCGCCGTGGTCTTCCCCGCCGACGCTGCGCAGGGGCGATTGGCGCCATAGGCGAGCCTCGCGCCCCTTCACGGCGCGCCGTCCGGGGCGCTAAAGACCTTGTCATGAACACAGCCCCGCTTCCCGACGCCGCCGGCCAGAACTGGGTCGACCGCCACGCGCCCGAGCGGCTGAAGCCCTGGCTGAAGCTGGGCCGCTTCGACCGGCCGATCGGGACCTGGCTGCTGCTGTTGCCCGGCTGGCAGGGGATCATGCTGGCGCTGAACCAGTATGACCGGCCGTTCGGCGGCTATGGGCGGTGGCTGGTCGTCGGCGTCGCCGTCGGCGCCGCCCTGATGCGCGGGGCGGGCTGCGCGGTGAACGACATCGTCGACCGCGACTTCGACGCCCAGGTGGCCCGCACCGCCCTGCGCCCCATTCCGTCGGGCCAGATCAGCGTCAAGCAGGCCTGGGCCTTCGTCGGCGGGCTCAGCCTCATCAGCCTGTGCATCCTGCTGACCATGAACCTGGCGTCGGTCCTGCTGGGGGTCCTGTCGCTGGGGCTGGTGGCGGCCTATCCCTTCATGAAGCGCATCACATGGTGGCCCCAGGCCTGGCTGGGCCTGACCTTCAACTGGGGCGCCCTGCTGGGCTTCGCCGCCGCCACGGGCGGGCTGTTCGCGCTCGGCTGGCTCTATGTGCTGCAGGTCAAGCTCAGCGGCGACAGCTACTGGATGGCCGAGGGGCTGAACCGCATGGGGAACCTGGCCCTGTCGGCGGGGCTGCTCTACGCGGGCGGGATTTTCTGGACCCTGGGCTACGACACCATCTACGCGCTTCAGGACATCGAGGACGACGTCATGGCCGGGGTGAAGTCCTCGGCCCGCGCCCTGGGCGGCAGGGTCAGGGAAGGCGTGGCCCTCTTTTACATCCTGGCCGTGGCCCTGGCGGGGGCGGCGGGCTACGTCGCCGGCCTGGGGCCGATCTTCTACGTCGGTCTGGCGCTCTACGCCCTGCATTTCGTCTGGCAGGTGCGGCGGCTGCGGCCGGACGACCCGAAACTTTCCCTGCGTCTTTTCAAGTCGAATCGCGATGCGGGGTTGATCCTTCTGGCCGCGATCGCGTTCAACGGCCTAGCTTTCTGATCGAACCGTTCCCAAGGAGCCCGGCATGATCTCTTCGCGTCCCCTTCGCGTCCTTCTCGTCACCGCCGCCGTGACGGCCGCTCTCGTCGCCTGCCAGCGCAATGAGAAGAAGGAGACGCCCGCCGCGCCGGCCGCCTCCGCCCACGCCGTCGAGGGGCCGCTGAAGTACGACAGCGCCACCCCATACGCCAAGGTCAGCCTGAGCCTGCCGGAGGCCGTGCTGTCCTATCCGGCGCTCTATACCCCGCTGTACCGCGACGAGGTGGCCAAGCTGAAGGAATACGCCGAGGGCGCCCAGGCCGACCGCACCGAGGCCGGGTCCCCCGAAGGCATGCCGCCCTATGAGAAGACCATCGTCTACGGCGCCCCGATCGAGACCGGCCGCCTGTTCAGCCTGATGCGGACCGACTTCGACTATTCGGGCGGCGCCCACCCGAACACGGTCGCCACCGGCCTGCTGTGGGACAAGGCCGAGGGCCGCCGCATCGCCGCCGCCGACCTGTTCGCCGACAAGGCCGACAAGACCAATCTGGAGCGCGCCCTGTGCCAGGCGGTGAACACCGCCAAGACCAAGCGCCCCGGCTCCACGCCGGTCTCGACCACCGGCGAGATGTGGACCTGTCCCAAGCTGAAGGACGTGGCCGTGACCCTGGCGCCCGGCACGGTTCCGGGCAAGGCGGGCGGCCTGACCTTCCTGCTCGACGCCTATGCGGTCGGCCCCTATGTCGAGGGCGCCTATTACCTGACCCTGCCGCTGTCCACCTTCCAGAGCGCCCTGTCGCCGGATTATGCGGGCGAGTTCGAGGGCACCCCGGCCAAGGCGGGCGACGTGACGGACGACCTTCGGCTGAAGGCGCCCGCCGCCTGAGCCGCGATCAGTCCTCGCCTTTCAGGAACTGATCCACCAGGGCGTCCAGCCGCTGGGGCTGGTCGATCATGATGAAGTGCCGGGCGCCGTCGACGCGCTTCAGCGTCACGCCCGGCAGGGCGGGCCCACAGGGCGTCGGCCATGGCGGCGGGCGCGCCGCCGTCGGGGTCCGAGGCGTAGACGGCCCAGACCGGCGTGGTCATGGCCGCCAGGCCCGGTCGCGCGTCGGTCGTCATCACCTCGCGGATGGCCGAGGCCATCGCCTGACGATCCGAGGCCATCGACCACTCGACCATGGCGGCGCGTCCGGCCTCGTCGCGCATCATGCCCATGGCCGTCCGTTCCTGCTGCACGCGGAAATCGGCGTCGTCCGCGTTCAGTATGCCCGCCGCCGCCTGATCGGCGAAGGGCCTGGCCGTCTGCGGCGTGACCTGCGGGCCGAACATGGCGCTGAAGAAGGGCAGGCTGTCGACGCTCATCACCCGGCCGACCGCGTCGGGATGCTGCTGCGCCAGCATCAGACCGCTGAGCCCGCCCATCGAATGGCCGATGACGGCCGGCCGGTTCAGCGTCGCCGCATAGCGCGCCAGTTCATCGACGACGGGCTGAACGAAGGCGCCGTCGCCGTGCGCCCACGCCTCCCCGGCGAAACCGGCCATCTGCACCAGGTGGACGCGATGCGTCGCCGCCAGCCGCCGGGCCAGCGGCCGCCACACCTCGCGCGAGGAGGCGAAGCCGGGGATCAGGACGACGTCCGGCCCCTGCCCGATCACCTCGACCGACAGGCGGTCGGAGACGAAGGCGGGCGTCGCGGCGCGAACGGGCTCGGCCTGGGCCGGAGAGACGATGGCGCCGGCGGCGAAGCCGACGGCTGCGGCCAGGATGAAGGCGCGTAGGGTGCGGGCGGGGGCGGAGATGCGGGTCATGGCGTTTCCTTGGTGAGTTGGCGTTCCGTCATCCCCTCCCTCGCCGTCATCCTCGGGCTTGACCCGGGCATCGGGTTGTCCGCTTGCGCGGTCCTGGCGACCTGATGGGCGCAGGGGGGCTCAATCCTCGGTTCAAGCCCGAGGATGACGGTGGAAAGGACGACGGTGAAGGGGGAGATGAAGTCAGGTTTTCCTGACTTTTCGCGTCAGGCGTGGGGGTTGTCGAAGATGTCTTCGACCGGCCGCTCGAACAGGGCGGCGATGCGGTAGGCCAGGTCGAGGGAGGGGTCGTGCTTCTCGGTCTCCAGGGCGTTGACCGCCTGGCGTGAGACGCCCAGCGCCTGTCCCAGCTGTTCCTGGGTCCAGTTGCGCTCGACGCGCAGCAGCTTCAGCCGGTTCTTCATCAGTTCGACGACCGGATGAAGGGCGAGACCAGGCCGAACAACGCCCAGAACAGCGGATAGATCAACCAGGCCGGAATATGCGGCGCCCCGGCGAAGCTCTCGCCGAAACCCCAGAAGGTCGCGACCGCCATCGCCAGGCCGGAAGCGATGATGAACTGCTTGGCCGTGACCATGCGAACGAACTCGTCGCTTTCGCGCATGAGGGACAGGGTGGCCCAGATCTGTCCGATGACGGGCGCGGCGACGGCCGCCGCCAGCACCCAGCCGGCGGGCTTCCCCATGACGCCGTCGAAGGCGTCGGTGGTCATCATGCCCACACAGATCGCCACATAGGGGACCATGAAGGCGAGGGTCCGCAGCACATAGCGGCGTCCGGCGGGGGTATGCTGTTTGGAAAGGGTCAACATGACAGGCGCTCCTGACTTCGTGTAAGGACTACCTTACATCCGGTCGATGTAATGTCAACCTGACTTTTTATCAGCCTGTCCTGACTTTCTTGCCAGGAACCTCGGCGCCCCCTAGCCTGTGGCCATGCGTCGCCTTTTCGCCCTCGCCGTCGCCTGGCTGACGGCCGCCGCGCCCCTCGCGGCGTTCGCCGCTCCGCCGCCGCCCGTCGAGCAGGACGTGCGGGGCGCGCGCGACTTCAACGGCCTGCCGCGCATGGCGGACGCCCGCATCCGCGCCTGGCGCAGCCTGTCGGTGGCGGAGATCATCCTCCCGACCGGCCCGGTGGCCGAGGGCGGAGCGCCCGAGAAGGCCCTGCGCCTCCAGGGACAGATCAGCCATATCGACTATGTCATCCGACCCGCTGCGGCGCCGATCGACATGGCCCGCCACTATGAAGAGGTTCTGCGCGACGGCGGTTATGAAACCGTCTTCTCCTGCGTCGGCATCGCCCGCTGCGGCTCAGGCATGGGATCGCTGATTCTGCTTGGAGACGCCGTGTCGCCCGCCGGCTTCGCGGACGGCGTCTTCAACGATCAGTTGCGGGTGATCGTGGCGCGCAAGGGGGCGACCTGGGTGCTGCTGCACATGACGCGGGGACCGGACCGGTCGCTGGTCTATCAGGCCGTGATCGAGGGCGCCCGTGAGCTCGAATAGGCGCATCGCCGATCCGGACCGCTTCATCCGCGACAACACCCGCCTCCAGCCCGTCTCCCACACGCCCGAGATCACGCTGTGGCTGGCCGACGAGGTCACGCCCATCTGGCGCCTGACCGAGGAGGAGTTGGGCGAGATGGGCCTGCCGCCGCCGTTCTGGGCCTTCGCCTGGGCGGGCGGACAGGCGCTGGCGCGCTGGCTGCTGGACCATCCGCAGACGGTCGAGGGGCGCCGCGTCCTGGACCTGGCGACGGGCTCGGGCCTGGTGGCGATCGCAGCGATGAAGGCGGGCGCGGCCTCGGTCCTGGCCGCCGACATCGACCCCTTCTGCGGGGCGGCGGTGGCCGCCAACGCCGAAGCCAACGGCGTCGCGGTCGCCTTCACCGCCGAGAATCTGCTGCTGGCCCCGCCTGGACCGTTCGACCTGATCTGCGCCGGGGACGTCTTCTATGAACGGCCGATGGCCGAGGCGGTGCTGGCCTGGCTGAAGCAGGCGCGGGCGGGCGGGGCGACGGTGCTGGTCGGCGATCCGGGACGGACCTACTTCCCGAAGGAGGGGCTCAGCCTGCTGCCGAATACCGTGTGCCGACGACGCGCGAACTGGAAGACCAGGAGGTCAAGCGCACGCGCGTCTGGTCGCTGGAGACGTAAGGACGCCGGCCTTTTTCCGTCGCGCCCGCCGTCAGGCGTCGCGCGGCAGGACGGTCAGCACCCGCGCGATGTGCTGGTGGAAGGCTTCCATATAGTCGCGCAGGAACTGTTCCGTGCCGGAAACCGAGACATTGCCGTCGTCGTCGATCAGGTCCGGCTTGAACTGGATATAGGCCTCGACCGCGTTCATCTGCGGGGCGTTGAGGAAGCCCAGGATGGGGCGCAGGGCCTGTTGCCCGACCGCCGTGCCGATGGCGCCGGGCGAGGCTCCGATCACCGCCGTCGGCTTGTTCTTGAAGACGTTGGTCCCATAGGGGCGGCTGGCCCAGTCGATGGCGTTCTTCAGCCCGCCGGGGATGGAGCGGTTGTATTCCGGCGTGACGATCAGGATGGCGTCCGAGCGCTTGATCGCCGCCTTGAAGTCATTGGCGACGGCCGGATAGTCGGCGTCGTAGTCGTAGGAATAGAGCGGCAGTTCGGCGATGCCGATCTCGGTCAGGTTCAGCTTGTCAGGCGCCAGCCTGACCAGGGCCTTGGCCAGCTTGCGGTTGATCGAGCCCCTGGCCAGGCTGCCGATGATGTAGCCGACATTGTAGGTGGTCATGACAGGCGTCCCGCTCGCTGGATGGAGGGCGGCGTCCGCCGCCGCTGGCGAGGAAATGCCCCAGCAAGCTTGGCGGTTCCGTATCAGACGCGCACGGCCTGACGCCCCCTGCCCGCCTCGCCGAAGACGCGCAGATAGCGTTCGATCTCGGCGCGGTCGCCGGTGGCCTTTTCGACATTGTCCGACAGCTTGACCGCCGGACGGCCCGCCGCCCGCGTCACCTTGCACACCAGCGACAGGGGCAGCAGTTCGGGCGCCTCGACGGGGGCGCAGTCGCGGAAGTCGTTGGTCAGGTTGGTGCCCCAGCCGAAGCTGGTGCGCACCCGGCCCTTGAAGTGGGCGTGGGCCGCCTCGATGCCGTCCACGTCCAGACCGTCGGCCAGGACCAGTAGGCGCTCATGCGGGTCGCGCCCCTTGGACGCCCACCACTTCATGATGATCTCTCCGCCCTCGATCGGCGGGGCGGAGTCGGGGCGGAAGCCCTTCCAGTCGGCCAGCCAGTCGGGCGCGTCGTCCAGAAACGCCTGGGTGCCGAAGGCGTCCGGCAGGGCGATCAGCAGATTGCCGTCATAGGCCGCGCGCCATTCCTCCAGCACCCGATAGGGCGCGGCGCGCAGGGCCGCTTCGTCCTCGCCCGCCATGGCGGCCAGCACCATCGGCAGTTCGTGGCCGTTGGTGCCGATGGCCTGCAGGTCGTTGTTCATCGCCAGCAGCACGTT
>JAFKFS010000194.1 GCA_017308115.1 Bordetella sp. | reverse complement strand
TATGCGCGCCCGCTTCCGCAGTCGGCGGACATGTCCGTCGACGCCGGTCTGCGCGCCTTCATGCTGGGCGTCTACAACAAGCTGGCGATCGGCCTGGTCGTCGCGGGCGCCCTGGCCTACGTCACCGGCAACGTCCCGGCGGTGCAGCAGCTGCTGTTCGCCCGCATGGACGACGGTCGCGTCGGCCTGACGATGCTGGGCATGATCATCCAGTTCTCGCCGCTGGTCATGCTGTTCGGCTCCATGTTCTTCATGAAGAACCCGACCGCGCGGGGCGTGAACATGCTCTACTGGGCCGTGGTCGCCACCATCGGCGCCGGTCTGGGCGTGCTGTTCCTGCGCTATACGGGCGGCTCGCTGGCCTCGACCTTCTTCGTCACGGCCGCCGCCTTCGCGGGTCTGAGCCTGGTCGGCTACACGACCAAGAAGGACCTGACCGGCATGGGGACCTTCCTGATCATGGGGGTGATCGGCCTGATCCTGGCCATGCTGGTCAACGTCTTCCTGGTGAAGTCGGGCATGTTCGGCCTGGTGATCTCGGGCCTGGGCGTTCTGATCTTCTCGGGTCTGATCGCCTATGACACCCAGCGCCTGAAGATGACCTACTACGCGCTCGGCGGCGACAAGAACGCCATGGGCGTGGCCACGGGCTTCGGCGCCCTGAGCCTGTTCATCAACTTCATCAACCTGTTTCAGTTCCTGCTGGCCTTCATGGGCGGCAGCCGGGAATAGCGGCTTTCCAAGTGCGCTATGGCCGTGACACGGTCACGGCGACCTGAGCGCCGGGCCTCAAGCAGCCCGAAGGGCGGCAGGCCAGGAAAAAAAAGAGGCTCCGACGGCGACGTCGGGGCCTTTTCCTTGGCCTCACCTCGCACATCCCGCCTACTCCACCACCGTGAACTTGCGGCTGTCGAAGACGCGCAGCACCTGGGCCAGGTCGCGACCGCGCTTCAGCACATGGCCGCCCTCGCCGATCACCGCCCACTGCCCCTGCTTCAGCCGCAGCGCCGGGCGCTTCTCGATGCGATAGACGGGGGCGTCGCCGTGGCGGCGGAAGACGGCGAACTCGGCGTGGTCCCTGCCCCCGGCCATGGCGTAGTCGCGCCACTCGCCCGCCGCCACCATCCGCCCGTAGACCCGCAGCATCTGGTCCAGCTCGCGGCGGTCGAAGAAGACCGGCCCGGCCGGAGAAGCGCCCTGCGGCTGCGCGTTCGAACTGTCGACGTCGAAGCTCATGACTTCAACTTAGGCCGCCTGCGCGGAAACGCCAGCGCCGCGCTCCACTTGTCACCCGCCGCGCGCCCGTCCAAAAGGCGGATCAAGTTCTAGATACGGAGACGAACCCATGGCGACGAGCGAAGGCTGGGACATGCCCACCGGCGAACTCATGAAGGGCAAGAAGGGCCTGATCATGGGGGTGGCCAACGCCAACTCCATCGCCTGGGGCATCGCCTCCCAGCTGGCCGCCCAGGGCGCCGAACTGGCCTTCACCTACCTGGGCGAGGGTCTTGAGCGCCGCGTACGCCCGCTGGCCGAGAGCGTCGGCGCCAGGCTGCTGATCCAGGCCGACGTCACCGACGACGCCTCCATGGACGCCGCCTTCGCCGAGCTGGAGAAGGAATTCGGCACGATCGACTTCGTCGTCCACTCGGTGGCCTTCGCCAACAAGGACGAGCTGAAGGGTTCGTTCGTCGACAACACCACGCGCGACAGCTTCCTGCTGGCCATGAACATCTCGGCCTTCAGCTTCGTCGACGTGGCCAAGCGCTCGGCCAGGCTGATGCCCAACGGCGGCTCGATGATCACCCTGACCTACCTCGGCTCCGAGCGGGTCATCCCCAACTACAACACCATGGGCGTGGCCAAGGCCGCCCTGGAAGCCGCCACCCGCTACATCGCGCGCGACCTGGGGCCGAAGGGCATCCGCGTCAACGCCATCTCGGCCGGCGCCATGCGCACCCTGTCGCTGGCGGGCATCGCGGGCGGGCGCGGCCTGCACTCCAAGTCGGCGCAGTTTTCGCTGATCAAGGAAGAGACGTCGATGGAAGGCGTCGCCGGCGCCGCCCTGTGGCTCTGCTCGGACCTGGGCCGTTCGACCACGGGCGAGGTCGTCCACGTCGACGCCGGTTTCCACGCCGTCGGCCTGCCGGACGACATGGAGGGCTGAGCCCTCGAGCGAGATCAGGAAAAGTCGCAGACCTCTCCTGATCTCACGCCGCCCTCAGCGGGCCGCAGCGCCCCGGCAGCAGGCCTCGATGTTGTTGCCGTCGGGGTCCAGCACGAAGGCCCCATAATAGTCCCCGGCCCCTTCGCGGGGGCCGGGCGCGCCGTTGTCGCGGCCGCCCGCCGCCAGGGCGGCCCGATGAAAGGCCTCGACCATGGCCTTGTCCCGCGCGACGAAGGCGACGTGCATCTGGTTCAACCCTGCCCGCGAACCCTCGGCCCAGTAGGACGGCCGCGTGGTCCCGATCCACAGATAGGGAATGGGCTGTTCGGCGCTGTGGCCGAACAGGAAGGACTCCGGCGAATTACTGGCGGTCTGCAGACCCAGAGCCTCCGCCACGGCGTCATAGAAGCGGCGGGCCGCCGTCAGGTCCGAAACGATGATCCCGGTGTGGTCCAGCATGACGACTCAAACGACGCCAGCACGGCGCCGTTCCCTTTGCGAAGCGTTGCGGCGCAGCCTAATCCATAGGGCATGAGCCTGTCCCGCCTGCCGCCTTCTCCCAGCATTGTGGCCGCCAGCTTCTCGGCCGCCGCCGTGGCGACCGTCGTCGGCTTCGGCGGCACGGTCGCCCTGGTGGTGCAGGCGGGTCAGGCCATGGGCGCGGCGCCCGCCCAGATCATCTCCATGGTCACGGCCCTGTGCCTGGGCATCGGCCTGCCCGGCGCGATGCTCAGCTGGCGGCTGAAGACGCCCGTGGTCCTGGCGTGGTCGACGCCGGGCGCGGCCCTGCTGGCCGCCTCGAGCCTCGGCCTCGGCTGGTCGACGGCCGTCGGCGCCTTCGTGATCGCCGGGTTGATGATGGTGCTGACCGGCCTGGTCCCCGCTCTGGGTCGGCTGGCCGAGCGCATTCCCGCCGCCGTCGCCTCGGCCATGCTGGCGGGGGTGCTGCTGCCCTTCTGCCTCAAGCTGTTCCTGGTGTTTCCGACCGATCTGACGCTGGCGGCGGGCCTGCTGCTGGTCTTTCTGGCCATGCGTCGTCTGGCGCCCGCCTGGGCCCTGCCCGCCGTCCTGGCGGCCGCCTTCGCGGTTCTGGCCGTGCGGGGCCAGGTCGCCCTGCCGGAAGGGACCGGCCTGTTCGGAAGCCTGTCGCCGGTCGTGCCCGCCTTCGACTGGAAGGCGGCGGTCAGCCTGGCCCTGCCGCTGTATCTGGTGACGCTGGCGTCGCAGAACCTGCCCGGCCTGGTGGTGCTGCGGGCCGCAGGCTACGCCCCGCCCGCCGGAAAGCTGATCTTCTGGGGCGGACTGACCAGCACGCTTCTGGCCCCCTTCGGCGCGCACGGCGTCAACCTGGCCGCCATCACCGCCGCCATCTGCACCGGACCGGACGCCCACCCCGACGCCGCCAGGCGCTGGACCGTGGGAGTGATCTACGGCCTGTTCTACCTGATCGTCGCCCTGTTCGCGGCGCCGCTGGCGGGTCTGTTCATCGCCATGCCGACCGGCGCCCTGGCCGCCATCACCGGCCTGGCCCTGATCGCCCCGTTGACCGGTTCGCTGGGGGCCATGATGAATGAAGCGAAGGACCGCGAGGCGGCGGTGCTGACCTTCGCCGCCACGGCGTCGGGGGTGGCCCTGTTCGGCGTCGGCTCGGCCTTCTGGGGGCTGGCGGCCGGTTTCCTGGCCCTGGCGGCGCGGCGCTGGATTCCGGGCCGAGGCTGAACGCCTGACTCCGTTTTACATTTATCGCCCTTTACGCCCCGAGCGGAGCCGTGGCAGCTTCCCGTCCTCGGCCGACTGGCGGCCGTCAGAGCGAGGCGATCATGGCGCACAAGTTCGAAGTCTATCAGGACAAGGCGGGCGAGTACCGCGTCCGGTTCAAATACAACTCCGAGATCATCTTCTCGACCGAGGGCTATTCCGACAAGTCCGGCGCCAAGCGCGCCATCGAGTCGATCAAGAAATACGTGCCGGACGCCCCGATCGAAGACATCTGACCCCCGCGGGTCGAGGCGGCGGGAGCGCGGCTCCCCCGCCCTCCCCGCGACGATTCTCAGGCCGGAATGCTCAGGCCCCGCTGCACGGCCGGACGAGCCAGGCCCCGCGCCAGCCAGGCGTCCACGCCCGGAAAATCCGCATAGCCGACCAGGTCGCCCGCGCCATAGTGTTCGACCAGGTTGCGCACCCAGCCCAGGATGGCGATGTCGGCGATGGTGTAGTCGTCGCCCATGATCCACCGGCGATCCTTCAGCCGACCTTCCAGCACGCCCAGCAGACGCCGCGATTCCGCGACGTAGCGGTCGCGCGGCCGCTTGTCCTCGAATTCGCGGCCCGCGTATTTGTGGAAGAAGCCGACCTGGCCGAACATCGGGCCGATGGCCGCCATCTGGAAGAAGACCCATTGCAGGGTCTCATAGCGCGCCGCCGGATCGACCGGCAGGAACCGCCCCGCCTTCTCCGCCAGATAGACCAGGATGGCGCCGGATTCGAAAAGCGCCAGCGGCTTATCCCCCGGCCCGTCCGGGTCGATGATGGCCGGGATCTTGCCGTTGGGATTCAGCGACAGGAACTCAGGCGTCCAGGTCTCATCCTTGCTGATGTCGACCAGATGGACCTCATAGGGCAGGCCCAGCTCCTCCAGCAGGATGGAGACCTTCACCCCGTTGGGCGTCGCCAGCGAATAGAGCTGAAGCCGGTCAGGGTGCTGCGGCGGAAACTGGCGGGTGACGGGAAAGGCGGACAGGTCGGCCATGGAACGCTCCGGCTGGTGTGACCCGTTCCATGTCGGAAGCCGCAAGGCGATCCGCAACCGTGTCGGCGTCAGTCTTCGTCGCGGTCGCTGACTTCGCTCGGGCGGACGATACGCAGCCAGCCCTCATTGATGTGCAGCTCCGGCGCCGCCTCGCGGGTGAAGGGCAGGTACCAGGTCGGACCGCCCTCGGCCGGAGCGATCTCCAGCATGTCGTCGGCGCCGAAGTTCTGGACCGACTTCACCTTGCCCAGCACGACATCGGCCGGATCGCGCCCCTCCAGCCCGACCAGATCGGTCAGGTAGAATTCGTCTTCGTCAGGCTCAGGCAGGGCGTCGCGGGTGACGAACAGCTTCTGGCCCCGCCGGGCGTCGGCCTCTTCCTTCGTCGCGATCTCCTTGACCCGCGCCACCACCCCGGCCTTGTCCGGCCGCGCCGAGATCAGGGTCAGCGCCGGCTTGCCGTCGGCGCCCAGCAGCGGCGAATAGCCGACCAGGGCCATGGCGTCGGCGGTATAGGCGCTGATCCGCACCTCGCCCTTCACCCCGAAGGCGCCGCCGATCTGGCCCACCAGGATCAGTCTGTCTTCGCTGCTCATGGCCGGGCTCCGTTTGCCGATGCGATGGGTCCAGATAGCAGAAAAGCAGCGCCCCGGAAGGACGCTGCTTTCCCGTCTCAACCGGCCGAAGCCGGATGAACAATAAGGCTTAGGCCTGCTCTTCGGTCGCCTCGGCGGCGACTTCAGCAGCGGGGGCTTCTTCAGCAGGCGCTTCTTCCACGGCCGGAGCGGCGGCCGCGGCGGCGGCGGCTTCAGCGGCCTCGGCCTTGGCGGCGGCTTCGGCTTCCAGGCGGTCGGCTTCGCGCTGGGCGCGCTCGGCGGCGCGTTCCTGGGCCTTCTTGCCCGGCTCGCCCTTCTTCGGGTTGTTGCCCTGAGTCCACTTGACCTTGGCGCCCAGGGTCTCGTCCTGCGACAGGAAGCGGGCGACGCGGTCGGTCGGCTGGGCGCCCTTGGCGAGCCATTCGCCGATGCGCTCGACCTTCAGGACGACGCGCGGCTGGGCGCTGTCCTTGGGCAGCATCGGGTTGTAGCTGCCGACGCGCTCGATGAACTTGCCGTCGCGCGGGCTGTGCGAGTCAGCGATGACGATGTGGTAGTAGGGGCGCTTCTTGGCGCCGCCGCGGGCCAGACGAATCTTCAGCATTTTCAGTCTCTTTCTAGAAGTCTTTATTTCTTTTTGGGGAAGCCCGGCAGGCCCGGAAGGCCCCCCGGAAGTTGTCCGCCGCCCAGGCCCGCAAGGCGGTCCTGAATGGCTTTCATTTCATCGGCCGAGGGTTCCGGCATCTTGCCGCCGCCCAGGGCCTTCAGGCGGTTCATGTCCGGACCGCCGCCGCCCATGCCGGGCAGGCCGCCCATCATGGAGGCCATCTTCTGCAGGTTCTTGCCACCGCCCTTGGACAGCGACTTGACCATGTCGGCCATCTGCCGGTGCTGCTTCAGCAGGCGGTTGATGTCCTGGACCTCGACCCCGGCGCCCTTGGCCACCCGCTTCTTGCGGCTGGCGTTCAGCAGGTCCGGCTTCTTGCGCTCGGCCTTGGTCATGGAGCTGATCACGGCAAGCTGGCGGTCGATCATCTTGTCCGAGACGTTGTTCTCGGCCATCTGGTTCTTCAGCTTGGCCACGCCGGGCAGCAGGCCCATGATGCCCTGAAGACCGCCCATCTTCTTCATCTGGTTCAGCTG
>JAFKFS010000193.1 GCA_017308115.1 Bordetella sp. | reverse complement strand
GGCGACGCCCGACAGGACGGCGCTCGGCGTGGCGATAGCCAGGGCGCAGGGGCTGGCGGCCACCAGGACCGCCATGGCGCGGTAGAAGCTGTCGCGGAAGGGTTCGTCGACCACCACCCAGGCGAAGAGCAGGATGAAGGCCAGGCCCAGGACGAGAGGGACGAAGACGCGCTCGAACCGGTCGGTGAACCTTTGTGTGGGCGACTTCTGGGTCTCCGCCTCGCTGACCATGCGCACGACCTTGGCCAAGGTGGTGTCGCTGGACTTGCGGGTGGTCTCGATCTCGATGGCGCCCGCGCCGTTGATCGTCCCGGCGAAAACGGCGGATGCGGCGAGGATGGAGGCGGGGCGGGCCCGGGCCTCGGTGAGATCATCGACCGGCTGCTTGTCGACCGGCATGCTCTCCCCAGTGACGGGGGCCTGATTGATGCTGGTGGCCCCCTTGATGACGAAGCCGTCGGCGGGCAGGCGTTCATTGGGCCTGACCACCACCACCTCGCCGACTTCAAGCGCCTCGACCGGTATCTCGATCACCTCGCCGTCACGCCGCACCCTGGCGGTGCGCGGGGCGAGTTCCGCCAAGGCCTCGATGGCGCGCTTGGCCCGGCCCATGGCGTAGTGCTCCAGGGCGTGGCCGAGGCTGAAGAGAAAGAGGAGCAGGGCGCCTTCCGCCCAGGCGCCGAGCGCCGCCGCCCCCGCCGCCGCCACCAGCATCAGGGTGTCGATCTCGAAGCGCTTGCGCCTGAGGTTGTCGATCGCTTCGCGCACGGTGAAGAAGCCGCCCAGGCCGTAAGCGCTGAGGAAGAGCGCGAGCGGGATCCAGCCCGGCAGGCCCGACGCCAGTTTTTCCAGGGCGAAGCCGAGGCCCAGGGTGCCGCCGGCGGCAAGGGCGAAGATCAGTTCGGTGTTGGCGCCGAAAATCCCTCCGTGGGCGTGATCATGGTCGGCGTGATCCTCCTTCCCGGGATCGTGGTCGTGGCCGGCGTGGTCGTCTGTGGCGTGTTCAGCCCTGGCCGGGAAGGGCTGGGGGGAGAAGGTCAGGCCGTGGCCGGCGAGCGTCTTGATCAGCTGGTCGCGGGTGATCCGGTTCTGGTCGAACTCGACGCGGACCGCGCCGGCGGCGTCGAGGCCGACCTCAAGGAGGCCGGGCTCCGCCTTGAGGTCGGCCTCGAGCGAACGGGCGTGCCGCGCATGGCGCACGCCTTGGGTCCAGCCGACCAGGTGGCCGAAGCGACGGCTGATCTCGACCCCGGCCTGGAGCGCCTTGCGGCGCACCTCGTCCGGCGACAGGAGTTCGGCGTCGTAGTGCAGGCAGAGCTGGGGCCCGGTCGGGGATTCCGCGACGTGGATCTGGGACAGGCCGGGCGCGCCGGTCAGGCGTTTGACGAGGCGCTCGACGCAGGCGTCCAAGGCGTCGGGCGCTTCGGGGAGAAGGACCGGTATGTCGAGTCTGACGGTGCTAGGCATGCTTGAACTCCTCGGATGCGGAAGAGGGGGCTGAAGGCGAGGGGGCGCGTGACTCGGCCTGGACGTCGCGCTCGTGCGAAGCGAGGCGAACGGCGGTGCCCGCAAGGAAGGCGAGGGCCGCAAGAAGCGCCGCGAGAGAGGTCACAAGACGCTGGCGTTCCATGTTCCGTCTCAGGGCAGTTGGAAGATGACGCTGAACCAGCCGAACTGTTGCAGGCCTTCCAGCAATTCGAACAGGGGCAGGGCGAGAAGAAAGACCAGGCCGTCTCTCAGGGTGCGAAGGAAGAAGGCGGGTCGGACGGTGAGTTCCGCCTCATCGCGCCACAGACGGAGATCCGGAAGGAAACGCGGCGTCCGGAGGCGGTACCGTTCATAGGTCGCGCCAAAGGCGCCGGCGAGGAAGCGCTCCTCCCTTTCGACGACCGCCCGGAAGACCCCCCAGCAGGCCAGGGCGAACACAAGGCCGATGGTCAGGCTGCCCGACATGGCGCCGACGCCGAAGGCGCCGATGAAGCTGAAGACGTAGAGCGGATTGCGACAGAGGGAATAGGGGCCGTTCGAGACGATCTCCTGTTTCTTGCGACCGCCGATGTAGAGGGAGCACCAGGCGCGGCCAAAGATGCAGATCATGATGGCGATAAGGCCGAGGTGTTCGACGGGGTGTTCAAATTCGGGGCGGGCCCTGACCAGGGGCGTCCATGCCAGGAGAGCGAAAAGGCCCGCCAGGATGAAGAGCTTGCGCCATTTCTGGACGCCCTGGATGTCGATCGGGACGGCGGTGCCGTCACGCCCGTGTTGTTCGGGAAGATTCACGAGATTGCTCCTTCAACTGCGACGCTGCGTGCGTCGCGGAGGATGTCCATTCCGCCCTTGAAGGCGATGCCGGCGACGATCAGGCCTACCGCCAGATCCGGCCAGGCCTGATCCATGACCATGACCAGTCCGCCGGCGACGAGGATGCCCCCGTTCGAGGCGAAGTCATTGAAGCTGAAGGTTCGCGCCGCCCGCAGGTTGACGTCGTCGCCGTCTTGACGCCTGAGCAAGGCGAGGCAGATCAGGTTCACGGCCGCCGCGATGACGGCCAGGCCCATCATGGTCCAGCCGACCGGTTCGGTCCCGACGATCCAGCGCCGTCCGACGTCCAGCAGGACGCCGGCGGCGAAGATCAGCAGCATGATCCCCGACAACCGGGCGGCGCGGGTTTTCCAGATCATCGCCCGACCGACGGCCAGGAAGCTGATCAGATAGACCGCGGCGTCGGAGCCGTTGTCGAGCGCGTTGGCGAGGAGGGCGCTGGAGTCGGCGAACAGGCCGCCGACTCCGAGACCCACGAACAGGAGGACGTTGAGCGCCAGCACGACGAGAAGCGTGCGACGTTGAAGCATCTCCTGTTCCTGGGATCCGCCCATCAGTCCTCGATCCCTTCTGCCTTGCGATGACGGACCGCCTTGGCGGCGAAGGTCGGCAGGACCAGCAGCGTCAGGGCCGTGGCCGTCAGAAGGCCGCCGATGACCACGGTGGCCAAGGGTTTCTGGACGTCAGCGCCGGCTCCCGAAGCGATCGCCATGGGAATGAAGCCGACGATGGCCACCAGGGCTGTGGTCAGGACCGCGCGCAGGCGGCTGAAGGCGCCGAAGAGGGCGGCGTCGTGCGGGTTCTGTCCCGTCTGAAGCCGCTCTCGAATGGCCTGCATCAGCACCAGACCGTTCAGGGTCGCGACGCCCGACACGGCGATAAAGCCGACCGCCGCCGAGACCGAGAAGGGCATGCCCCTGAGCAGGAGGGCGAGCGCCCCGCCGACCAGCGCCAGAGGCACGCAGGCGAACACCAGCCCCGCCTCCGCAAACGAGCCCAGCGCCATGAACAGCAGGATGCCGATCAGGACGAAGACCACGGGGATGACCAGGCCCAGGCGCTGCTCGGCCCGCTTCAGGTTTTCAAACTGCCCGCCCCATTTGAGCGAATAGCCGGTCGGAAGCTTGACCTGGGCGTTGACCCTGTCCTGGGCGTCCCCGACGAAGCCGCCCAGGTCGCGGCCGCGCACATTGGCCTGGACCACCATGCGGCGACTGCCGTCGTTGCGACTGATCTGGTTCTGACCCTCGGCCACCTGGATGCGGGCGACCGAGGACAGGGGCACCGTCAGGCCGGTCGAGGTCGTGACCGGCAGGGCGGCGAGGGCGGCGGGATCGTTCCGCTGGGCGTCGTCCAGACGGACCACGACGTCGAAACGGCGGTCGCCCTCGAAGATCTGGCCCGCCTCGGCGCCGCCGACAGCGGCCGAGACCGCTTCCGACACGTCCGCAGCCGCCAGGCCGTAGTTGGCCGCCGCGAAGCGGTCGACGCTGACCGTCAGGGTCGGCAGACCTGACGCCTGCTCCACGCGAACGTCCGCCGCGCCCGGTGTGGCGCGCAGCGCGTTGGCCACTTGGTCGGCCGTCGCCTGGAGCTGGGCGAAGTCGTCGCCATAGACCATGACGGCCAGATCGGTGCGGACCCCCGAGATCAGCTCGTTGAAGCGCAGCTCGATCGGCTGGCTGAACTCGAAGCTGTTGCCCAGCTGGGTCGAGGCGGCCTTTTCGATGCGGGCGATCAACTCCTCCTTCGGCAGTTTCGGATCAGGCCATTCCTTGCGGTTCTTCAGCACGATGACGGCGTCGGAGATGTTCGCCGGCATGGGGTCGACCGCCGCCTCCGCGGTCCCCGTTCGGGAGAACATGGTCTTGACCTCGGGTTGGGCCTTGATGACACGCTCCAGCGCCATCTGCATGGCTAGGGATTGCTCCAGCGAGGCCGAGGGCACGCGCAGGGCCTGCATGGCGATGTCGCCTTCGTCCAGGGTCGGGATGAACTCCCGGCCGAGCGTGGTGAAGGCGACGCCGCCGATCACGAGGGCGCCGACTGCGGCGGCGAGGACCACCTTGGGGCGATCGACGGCCGCACGGATGGCCGGTTCGATCCAGCGGCGCGCGTGGCGCAGCAGGAAGGTTTCATGCTCCAGGGCTTCTCCCTTGTCATCGACATGGACGGTCTTGGGTTCGCGCACGAGCAGGGCCGTCATGGCCGGGACGAAGGTGAAGGAGAAGATGAAGGCGCCGACCAGGGCCAGCATGACCGTGGCGCCCATGGGGATGAAGGTCTTGCCCTCGACCCCTTCCAGCATCAGCAGGGGGGTGAAGACCAGCAGGATGATCAGCTGGCCGAAGGCGGCGGGCTTGACCATCTGGCGCGCGGCGCTGGCGGCGACGCCCAGACGTTCGTGGCGGGTCAGGGCGCGGCCCACATCCGCTCGGCGCTGGCTGAGCATGAGCAGGGTGTTCTCGACCACCACCACGGCGCCGTCGACCAGCAGGCCGAAATCGAGGGCGCCGAGGCTCATCAGGTTTCCGCTGATGCCGAAACGGTTCATGCCGATGACCGCGAAGAGGAAGCTGATCGGGATCATCAGGGCCGTGATCGTCGCCGCGCGGATGTTCCCCAGCAGCAGGAACAGCACGACGATGACCAGCAGCGCCCCTTCGGTCAGGTTCTTGGCCACCGTCTTGATGGTGGAGTTGACCAGGGCGCTGCGGTTCAGCACGGGTTCGGCCACGATGTCGGGCGGCAGGCTGGCGCCCACCTCCTGGAGCCGGTCCGCAGCCGACTGGGCCACGGTGCGGCTGTTTTCGCCCGCCAGCATCAGGGCCGTGCCGATGACCGCCTCATGGCCGTCGCGGCTGGCCCCGCCCAGACGCGGCGCCTGGCCGATCTCGACCACGGCCACGTCGGCGACGCGGACGACCAGGCCGTTGCGGTTGACCACGGGGGCCTGGGCCAGATCTTCGATGGTCTGGGCCAGGGCGTCGGTGCGGACGGTCAAGGCTTCGCCCGCCCGTTGCACATAGCCGGCCCCCGCCTGGTTGTTGGCACGGTCCAGGGCCTGGATCAGGTCGTTGAGGCCCAGGCCGTAGCCGGCCAGGCGCGCGGGGTCAGGACGGACAGCGTATTCCTTCACATACCCGCCGTTGACGTCCACGCCCGCCAGGCCCTTGGCCGTGCGCATGCGCGGCGCGATGATCCAGTCCTGCACGGTGCGAAGATAGGTCGCCCTCGCCTGGGGGGTCGCCAGCCGCTCGCCGTCGGGCGTCAGATAGGCCCCGTCGGGCTGCCAGCCGGGCTGGCCGACCCGCGCCTTTTTGGCGTCGAAAGGCTTGAAGTCGACCGTCCACATCAGGACCTCGCCCAAACCCGTAGTGATCGGGGCCAGACCGGGTTCGACGCCCTCGGGCAGGTTTTCGCGGGCTTGGGCCATCCGTTCGGCCACCTGCTGGCGGGCGAAATAGATGTCGGTCTGGTCGGTGAAGATGACCGTCACCTGGCTGAAACCGTTGCGGGTCAGGGAGCGGGTTGATTGCAGGCCGGGAATGCCGGCCATGGCCGTTTCCAGCGGATAGGTGACCTGGCGCTCCATCTGTTCAGGGGCCAGGGCCGGGGCCACGGTGTTGATCTGCACCTGGCGGTTGGTGATGTCGGGCACGGCGTCGATCGGCAGCTTGGTCAGCTGGAACAGGCCCCAGGCCGCGACCAGCGTCGTGGCGAGGACGATGAACCAGCGGAAGCGGACGGACGCCTCGATAATGGCTTTGAACATTGTCGCTCCCCCTAGTGGCCGTGCTCGGCTTCGCCCTTGGCCAGTTCGGCCTTGAGTAGGAAGGCGTTGGTCGAGGCGACGCGTTCGGCTCCGGTCAGGCCGCGCAGGATCTCGGTGGAGCCCCCGGCCTGACGGCCCGCGAGGACGGGCTGTGCGCGGAAGCCGTGATCATTCTGGACGAAGACCACGGTGGCGCCGTCGACTGTCTGCACCGCTTCGGACGGCACGGTCAGGGCGCCGCCGGCAGGATTTCCGGTGACCACGGCGCCGGTGACGGGCGAACCCGCCGGCGGTAGGCCGCCGCCGTCCGGACGGGCGCGGATCACGGTCGCGCCGCTGTCCTGCAAGCCGGCGTCGGCCGCGACCCCGACCACCAGGGCGTCGAACTCGCCCTGTGGGCCGGTGACGCGCATGTGTGAGCCGACACGGACCTGGGCCGCCAGTTGCGGCGGGGCGTTGAAGACGAGTTCGACGCGGGCCGGATTGGTCACCTCGGCGACCACGCCGCCCTGGGCCACGAAGCCGCCCGGGCCCACCTGGACGTTGGTGACAACGCCCGAGATGGGGCTGACCACGCTCATCCGGCCCGAGGCGTTGGGCGAGCCGGCGGCCGTCGCCCGCGCCCGCGCGGCGCGGGCCATGGCCTCGGCGCTGGCGGCCTGGGCCTGGGAGGCCTCGACCTCCTGACGGGCGACAACGCCTTGGTCGGCCAGGTTGCGGTTGCGCTGGAAGGCCTGGCGGGCCGCCGTCGCCGCCGCCGAGGCGGCGTCGAT
>JAFKFS010000192.1 GCA_017308115.1 Bordetella sp. | reverse complement strand
TCGAGCCGATGCTGCCCGAGGTGCTCTCCAACGGCCTGTGCAGCCTGAAGCAGGGCGAGAACCGCGCCTGCATGGCCGTGCGCATGGTCTTCGACAAGGACGGCCGCAAGACCGGGCACGCGTTCACGCGCGGCCTGATGCGCAGCCACGCCAAGCTGTCCTATGAACAGGCGCAATCCGCCATCGACGGCCTGACGGACGACGCAACCGGGCCGATCATGGAGGCCATCCTCTATCCGCTGTGGAACGCCTATCGCACCATGCTGAAGGGCCGCGAGCGCCGCGCTCCCCTGGCCATCGAAAGCCCGGAGCGCCGCATCATCATGTCCCCTGACGGCGGCATCGCCGGCATCGAGCCGCGCAAGTCGCTGGAGGCCCACCGCCTGATCGAAGAGATGATGATCCAGGCCAACGTCTGCGCCGCCGAGACGCTGGAGAAGACGCGCACGCCGCTGATCTACCGCGTCCACGACACGCCCAGCCAGGAGAAGATCTTCAACCTGGCCGACTTCCTGCACACCATCGGCAAGCCGTGGAACAAGGGCGAGGTGCCCAACACCAAACGCTTCAACAAGCTGCTGGAGGAGACCCGCGACGGCCCGCACGCCGAGGTCGTCAATGAGGTCGTCCTGCGCACCCAGATGCAGGCCTTCTACTCCCCGGACAACGTCGGCCACTTCGGCCTGCACCTGGACCGCTACGCCCACTTCACCTCGCCCATCCGGCGCTATTCCGACCTGATCGTCCACCGCGGCCTGATCCGCGGGTTGAAGCTGGGGTCGGACGGCCTGACCGACCGCGAGATCGCCGAACTGGGCGGCATCGCCGAGCACGTCACCGAGACCGAGCGCCGGTCCATGGCGGCCGAACGCGACGCGATGGACCGCTACATCGCCACCTTCCTTGAGGAACACGTCGGCGCAACCTTCAGCGGCCGGATCACCGGCGTGACCCGCTTCGGCCTGTTCATCCGGCTGGACGAAACGGGCGCCGACGGCCTGGTTCCGGTCTCGACCCTGGGCGACGAATATTTCACCCACGACGACCGCGCCCACGCCCTGGTCGGAGAGCGCACCGGCAAGCGCTTCCCGCTGGGCCGCCGCGTCGAGGTGCGGCTGATGGAGGCCACGCCCGTCACCGGCGGCCTGGTGCTGGAGATGCTGTCCGAACCCGATCCGCGCGATCCCAACGCGCCGGCCCCGCGCTATGGCATGCGCGGACGTGCCAGTCGGGGGGGCGGCGACGGCCCGCCCAAGCGCGGAAAAGGCCGCCCCGGCGGTCCCAAGCCCCTGGGCGGCCTGAAGGGCGTCAGAAAGGGCAAGCGGCGGTGAGTAAATATCGACACCCTTCTCCCCTCGGGGGAGAAGGGAAGCGGGGACAGCGCCCGTGAACCCCCTCCCCTTCGACGCCGCCCAGGACCTGGCCGACGCGCCGCATGTCGGCGGCGCCCAGCGCCCCAAGGACGCGGCCACCCTGATTCTGACCCGCGACGCCAAGCGTCCCGAGGTGCTGATGGGCCGTCGCGCGCCCGGCCATGTCTTCATGGCCTCGAAGTGGGTGTTTCCGGGGGGGCGCATCGACCGCGCCGATTTCAACGCCGCCGCCGACGGCGCCCTGTCGCCCGACGCCGCACGTCGGCTCGGCGCCGAAATGCCCGCCCGCCGCGCCCGCGCCCTGGCGCTGACGGCGGTGCGCGAGACCTTTGAGGAGACCGGGCTGATCCTGGGCCGCTCGGCGCCCTCCACCTCGGTCGCCGGGCCGTGGCGGGAGTATCGCCAGGCGGGGGCTCTGCCGGACCTGTCGGTCCTGTCCTATGTGGCGCGCGCCATCACCCCGCCGGGCCGCCCGCGCCGTTTCGACGCCCGCTTCTTCATGGCCCCGGTCGAAGCCCTGCGTGATCCCGACCGCATCGAAGGCTCAGGCGAACTGGACGAGATCGCCTGGATTTCGCTGGAAGAGGCCCAGGGTCTGGACCTGCCCGCCATCACCCGCTTCGTGCTGAGCGAGGTCGCCGAGCGGCTGGAGACGCCCGAGCGCCCCCTGCCCTTCGTGCGCATGGTGCGCGGCCGCCACGTCATCGACCATCAGGACTGACGCGGCGGCCTCAAGGTCTTATTCCGCGACCGGTTTGGTCAGGTCGAACTCGACACGGAAGTGGCGGTTCGGACGGCGCAGCTCATAGGCGAAGGTCTTCTTCGGGTGGACCTCCATGGCCCAGACGTTGGTGGTCGAGACCGAGGCGTCATTGGCGTTGAACAGGTCGATGGACTCCTGATCGACCGGGAACTCCTGACGCTCGGCCGCGCCGTCGTTGGCGGTGTCGCCGCCATACCAGTGCAGCGTGTCTGTCGTGCCGTCGGGGTGGCGGTGGTCATGCTTCAGGCGCAGGCCGGACCCGGTGCGGGTCACGACCCAGGTGCGCGAGCGGTCCTCGCCGACCCAGAAGGGAATGCGAATCTCATCCTTCGAGCAGTCGCGCACATGCATCAGCAGGCGCTTGCCGACGAAGTCCGAGTCGGCGGCCTCGGTCGTGACGACCTTGCCCTCGAATCGCTGGCCGCACAGGGCGGTCAGATTGGCGAAAAAGGCGTCCTGCGCCGTGGCCGGGGCCTCCGCCGGCGCCGCCGCAGGGGCGGCCGGCTCAGGCGAGCAGGCGGAAAGGACAAGGCCGGCGGCGATGACGGCGGCGGACAGGGCGTGGGCGGGCTTGAAGAATGGCGTTTTCATGGCCGAACACTAGCGCCCTCGCGCCCCCGCTCAACGCGACATCGAAGCCGTTGACTTTGAGCCCGTCCTGAGTATGTTCCGCGCCTCTTATTTCAAGCGGCTTTCGCCGTCGCAGAGGTAATTCCGATGGCCAAACCGGCTTCCATCAAGATCCGCCTGAACTCCACCGCCGACACCGGCTTCTTCTACGTCACCAAGAAGAACGCCCGCACCATGACCGAGAAGATGGTCGTCAAGAAGTACGATCCGGTCGTGCGCAAGCACGTCGAGTTCAAGGAAGGCAAGATCAAGTAAGGGCTTCGCCCTCCGCTTGAATCTGCAAGACTCGAAACGCCCGGTCGCAGGATCGGGCGTTTTTCGTTGTCGGATAGGGAACGACGAAGACGTCAGGCGGCCCGCGCCACCACCCGGTTGCGGCCGGCCTTCTTGGCCTCATAGACGCCTTCGTCGGCGCGCTTCAGCAGGGAGGCCGGCGTGTCGTCCGCCCCCATGCTCGCCGCCACTCCGACGGAAACCGTAATGGCCAGCGGCTCGCCCCCCAGGATGCGGAAAGGCGAAGCGCCCACATCACGACGAATCCGCTCGGCGATGCGGTGGGCGTCCTCCAGCGTGGTGCCGGGCATGACGACGACGAACTCCTCGCCGCCGAATCGGCACGGCAGGTCCACGGCCCGCACATTGGTCGCCAGCCGCACCGAGAATTCGCGCAGCACCTCGTCGCCCGCGTCATGGCCCAGGCTGTCGTTGACCGCCTTGAAGTGGTCGATGTCCAGCACCAGCACCGCCACCGGATCGCCGCCGCGATTGGCGCGCGACATCAGGGCCTCCAGCTGGCCGTTCATGTAGCGACGGTTGTGCAGCCCGGTCAAAGGATCGGTGACGGCCATCTCCAGGCTGTGGTCCAGCTTCTGGCGCAGGAAATCGCCGTAGCGCTTGCGCCGCACCTGGGTCCGCACCCGCGCCGCCAGTTCCTCGGGATCGACCGGGCGCGTCAGGATGTCGTGCGCGCCCAGCTCCAGCGCCTTGAGCAGCCGCGGCCGATCCAGGGTGTCCACCAAGGCCAGTATGGGCAGTCGCCGGGTCGGCTCCTTGGAGCGCAGTTGGGCGATCAGCCTCAGGCCGTCGAACCGCTGGGACGTGACGTTGACGATCACCAGGTCGACCGGTCCGCGCGCCATCTCCAACGCCGCGTCGGCGGAGCTTTCGATCATGGGCCGGTGTTCCAGCGACAGCTCCTGCGCCATCACCTGGGCCTGCGGCGTGTTGTCGTCGACGATGAGCACGCGACCGCCCGAGCCCTTGAGCCGCGCCACCCCGCCGGTGTCCACGCCGACCCGGCGGCCGCTTTCCTCGCGTTCGCGCAGCTCGTCCATGACCATCTTCAACCGGGTCAGGCTGCGGACGCGGGCCATCAGTATGACGTCGTCCAACGGCTTGGACAGGAAGTCGTCGGCCCCCGCCTCAAGCCCCTTGATCCGATCGTGCCGTCCGTCCAGGGCCGTGACCAGGACGACCGGAATATGGCGCGTCGCGGCCTCGGCCTTGATCCGGCGACAGGCTTCGAAGCCGTCCATTCCCGGCATCATCACGTCCAGCAGGATCAGATCGGGCTGCTCGGCGCGGGCCAGGGCGACGGCCGTCGCCCCGTCGTGGCAGGTCAGAACGTCGTAGTATTCGAGGGTCAGCTTGGCTTCGAGCAGTCGGACATTCGCCTCGACGTCGTCCACCACCAGGATTCGTGCGCTCATGTCGCCCCCTGACCCAGGTGCCTGCGCACCGTCTCCAGGAAGGACAGGACCGAGATCGGCTTGGAGATATAGGCTTCGCAGCCTCCCTGGCGAATCCGCTCCTCATCGCCCTTCATGGCGAAGGCTGTAACGGCGATGACGGGGATATGGTTCAGCTCTTCGTCGTCCTTGAGCCATTTGGTGACTTCAAGGCCCGAAATCTCCGGCAACTGGATGTCCATCAGGATCAGGTCGGGGCGGTGCTCGCGCGCAATGGCCAGCGCCTGCAGCCCTTCGCGAGTCTGCAGCACTTCATACCCCTGGGAATCGAGCAGATCATGAAAAAGCTTCATGTTCAGCTCGTTATCCTCGACGATGAGGACCTTCTTGGACATCCGCCACCCGGCCGTTGAGCCTCTTGTTCATTCGCTTTCGCGTCGGGCTGTTACGCCTTCTTGGGTGCACTGTGGCCGCGTCAGTCTTAAGTTGGCGTGAAGCTGAGGAAACGGAGTTTGTGCGTGGCCCTCGCCGCCCTCTGCCGCGACTGCCTGTGGACCGGCGACCGCAAGGTCGCGCGGTGCCCGTCGTGCGCCTCGCGTCGGGTCATCGCCCATGACGAACTGGGCGACCTGCACATCGCCCACCTGGACTGCGACGCCTTCTACGCCTCGGTCGAGAAGCGCGACCGGCCCGAACTGCGCGACCGGCCGGTCATCGTCGGCGGCGGCAAGCGGGGCGTGGTCGCCACCGCCTGCTATGTGGCGCGGCTGCACGGCGTCGGCTCGGCCATGCCGATGTTCAAGGCGCTGAAGGCCTGTCCCGACGCCGTGGTCATCAAGCCCGACTTCGCCAAATACAAGGCCGAGAGCGCGCGCATCTTCGGCGCCGTCCACCGCCTGACGCCCCTGGTCCAGACCCTGTCGCTGGACGAGGCCTGGATCGACCTGAAGGGCACGGAACGGCTGAACGGCGGCCCGCCCGCCTTCCAACTGGCGCGCCTGCAGAAATGGATCGAGGACGAGATCGGACTGACCGTCTCCATCGGCCTGGCGCCCAACCGATTCCTGGCCAAGATCGCGTCCGAACTGGACAAGCCGCGCGGCTTTTCCGTCATCGGGGCGGCAGAGGCGCAAGGCCTGCTGGCGCCGCGCCCCGTGACCGCCCTGCCCGGCGTCGGCCCGGTGTTCGGGCGCACCCTGCGCTCGGACGGCTTCGCTGTGATCGGCGATCTGGCCGCCGCCGAGGTGAAGGAGCTGATCCGGCGCTATGGCGAGACGGGCCTGCGCCTGCATGACCTCAGCCACGCCCGCGACAGCCGCCCGGTGAACCCCGACCACGACCGGCGCGGCATGAGCGCCGAGACCACCTTCAACGACGACCTGACCACAGCCGAGGCGCTGGAGGCCGAGCTGTGGCCCCTGTGCGAAAAGCTGGCGTCCAAGGCGCGACGCGACGGCGTCGCCAGCCGCGTCGTGGTGCTGAAGCTGCGCAAGACCGACTTCAGGATCGTCACCCGCCGCATCACCCTGGCCGAGCCGGTGCAGACGGCGCGCGCCCTGTTCGCCGCCGGGCGCGACCTGCTGAAGCCGGAACTGGGGCCGCCCTATCGGCTGATCGGCATCGGCCTGGCCGAGATCGCCGACGCCCAGGACGCCCCGGCCGGCCTTTTCGTCACGGCCGAGACCCGCGCCCTGAAGACCGAGACCGCCATCGACGCCCTGCGCGACAAGTTCGGAGCCGGAGCAGTGGTCGCCGGACGGGCGCTGAAGCGTCCCGATGAACGCCCCGGATGACGCGACGGCCGCGCCGCGCTAAACCCCCTCAAACTCATTCATAAGGAGTCGCCCCATGAGCATCCACGCCCGCATCGCTGAACTCGGCATCACCCTGCCCGAGCCCGCCAAGCCGGTCGCCAGCTACGTCTCCTATGTCCGATCGGGCGAGCAGATCTTCATCTCGGGCCAGCTGTCGAACGACGCCAACGGCGGCATCAAGGGCACGGTCGGCGTGGACGTGACCCCCGAGCAGGCCGCCGAGGCCGCCCGCCTGTGCGGCATCAACCTGCTGGCCCAGATCAACGCCGCCGTCGACGGCGACCTGGATCGCGTGGTCCGCATCGTCAAGCTGGGCGCTTTCGTCCAGGCCGGACCGGACTTCGAGGCCATCCCGGCCGTCGTCAACGGCTGCTCGGACCTGATGGTCCAGGTCTTCGGCGACGCGGGCAAGCACTCGCGCGCGGCCGTCGGCGTCTACAAGCTGCCGCTCGGATTCGCCGTCGAGATCGACGCCGTCATCGAGGTGAAGTGACGCCTCTCAAAGCCTGCCTTCTCCCCTCGGGGGAGAAGGTGGCTCGCGCAGCGAGACGGATGAGGGGGACGCCTGCCGTCTCCTCATCGCCAGCCGTTTCGCACGCGGACACAGCCCCCTCATCCGAGCGGCTCCGCCGCCCAC
>JAFKFS010000191.1 GCA_017308115.1 Bordetella sp. | reverse complement strand
CTGCCCGACCTGCCCCTGCCCTATCTGGTCATCGTCCATCTGGACCCGCAGGCGCCCGCCGGCGCCCCCGTCCTGAGCCGCGCCCTGGCCGAGGCCGGGCTGGACGCCACCGTCGACGACCACAGCCTGTGGCGCGGCGAGGTCGAGCGCTCGGCCGGGCTGATCACCGCCCTGGCGGGGGCGGCTTTCCTGCTGATCGCGGCGGCGACGGCGGCGGCCATCGCCTACGCCACCCGCGCGGGCATGGCGGCCCAGTCGGCGGTGATCGAGACCCTGAGCCTGAACGGCGCCTCGGACGGGGCGCTCGCCGCCCTGTTCCAGCGGCGCTTCGGCCTGCTGGCGGCCGGGTCCGGAGCGGCGGGCGCCGGACTGGCGGCGCTGATGCTGGCCGTTCTGCGCCTGATCGGCGGCGAAGGCGGGCTGACCCCGGCCCTGCCTCTGGCGTGGTCGGACCTGACCGCGCTGGCGGCCTGCCCCTTACTGGCGGGGACGGTCGCGGTGCTGGCCGCGCGCCTGACGGCGCTGGCGAAGCTGGGCGGGCGTCGCTAGTTAGTCAGGCATGAAGTTCCTGACGCTTATCGCCGTGGTGGCGCTGATGTGGCTGACGGGCCTGTTCGTCTTCGCCGAGCGGGTGCGGGGGCTGACGCCCGCGCCCGAACCGGCGCGGGCCGACGCCATCGTCTCCCTGACCGGGCCGTCGGCCGAGCGCGTCAACGCCGCCGTCCGCCTGCTGGAGCAGGGCAAGGGCGACCGGCTGCTGATCTCGGGCGTCAACCGCGAGGTGCGGCGCCAGGAGCTGCGCGCCCTGACGCCGGGGTCCAAGAAGCTGTTCAACTGCTGCGTCGACCTGGGCTTCGAGGCCGAGAACACCGTCGGCAACGCCCAGGAGATCGCCGCCTGGGCGCGCTCCAAGGGCTATGACGACCTGATCGTCGTCACCTCCGACTATCACATGCCGCGCAGCCTGCTGGAGATTCGCGGCGCGGCGCCCGGCGTGCGGCTGACGCCCTACGCCGTCTCCACCCCGTCGCTGGACACGCCCGGCTGGTGGCGCGCGACCGAGACCGCCCGGCGCATGACGCTGGAGTACATGAAATACCTGGCCGTTCTGGGCCGCGAGGGGATGCATCGCCTGACCGGCCGCCACCCTGAACGTCCCGATCCCGCCGTCCCTGAACCCCGCAAGGCCGCCGCATGACGACCGTCCGATCCCTGATCTTCACCCTGTGGCTCTATCTGTCGATGCCGCTGTTCGCCGTCCTGCTGTCGCCGGCGCTGCTGATGCCGCACCGGGCGGCCATGGGGGTGATCAAGCTGTGGGCGCGCTTCGTCCTGTTCGGCCTGCGCTGGATCGCCGGGGTCAAGGTCGAGGTGCGCGGGCTGGAGCATTGTCCGGCCGGGCCCGCCCTGATCGCCGCCAAGCATCAGGGGATGCTGGACGTCATCGCCCCCTTCGCCTTCCTGGACGACGCCTGCTTCGTGATGAAGAAGGAACTGATGCCCCTGCCCTTCTTCGGCTGGTTCGCCTGGAAGACGAAGATGATCGCTGTCGATCGCGCCGCCCACGCCAAGGCGCTGAAGGACATGGTGCGCCAGACCCGCGCCCGCCTGGCCGACGGCCGCCAGATCCTGATCTTCCCCGAAGGCACCCGCACGACGCCGGGCCAACCGGCGGACTACAAGCCGGGCGTGGCCGCTATCTATCGCGACGTGGACGCGCCCTGCTGGCCGGTCGCCACCAACTCCGGCGTCCACTGGCCCGCGCACGGCTTCAAGCGGTATCCGGGCACGGTGGTCTTCGAGTTCCTGCCGCCGATTCCGGCCGGGCTGAAGCGGGCCGAGTTCATGAGCCTGCTGGAAAGCCGGATCGAAGACGCCTCGACCGCCTTGTTGCCGCCCAAAACCTAGGCTTTTCACAGGGTCCCCATATCATCAGGCGTTGACCTGGGACCCGCTCATGATTTTCCGCTCCGCCCTTCGTCCGGCTCTCCTGATCGCCGTCTTCGCCGGCCTGCCCGCCGCCGCCCTGGCCCAGTCGCAGCCGTTCCAGCCGGTCGAGGCGCCGCAGACGTGGAAGGTCGACGTCGGCGGCGGCTTCGTGCGCGGCTTCAGCGTGTCGGGCGACAAGTCCGAAGACTTCAACTTCACCGCCTGGGGCTCGGCCTCCTATCGCGACATCGTCTACGCCAACGGCCTGGACGGCCTGGGCTGGAACGCGGTCAAGCGCGACGGCCTCCATGCGGGCGTCCAGCTTCGCCCCCGTTTCGCGGCGGGCGATATCGACGGCATGGACCGGCCCGGCCTCGGAGCCGACGCGGCCCTCTACGCCTTCAAGCGCCTGCCGGGGAACGTGGTGGTCGGCGGCCGCATCCAGCATGACGCCACGGGCGACGACGCCGGACTGGAGTACTACGGCTCGGTCAGCCACCAGCGCGTGACGCCCGTCGGCCTGCTGCAGGCCATGGCCTATATGCGCGGCGGCGACGACGCGCGGGTCCAGCGCTATTACGGCGTCACCGCACAGGAAGCCGCCAACGTCAACTATGCGGCCTTCACGCCCTCGGGCGGCCTGTCGGCGGCGGGCGCGGCGGCCCTGCTGGCCGTGCCGATCGGCGACCGCTTCGGCATGGGCGCCTTCGTCAACTACGAACAGCGCCTGGGCGACATCAAGGACAGCCCCCTGATCAAGGACGACCATGTCTGGCGCGCCGGCGTGATCGGCGTGGCGCGCTTCAACAGCGGCGGCTGAGGCTTCAGCCCGCCGCGAACTCGCTGAGCGCGTCGAGCACGGCGCGGTTCTGGTCCTCGGTCCCGACCGTCACCCGCAGGCAGTCCGGCAGGCCGTACCCGGCCACGCCGCGCACGATGATCCCCCTGGACTGCAGATAGTCCTGCGCCGCCGAGGCCGGGCGCCTCGCATCGGGGAAGCGGATCAGGATGAAGTTGCCCGCGGCGGGAAACACCTCGAAGCCGAAGCCGCGCACCGCCTGGGTCAGGCGCGGCCGCCACTCGGCCACCAGATCGCGCGAGGCCTTCTGGTGCGCCGCGTCGCCCAGGGCGGCGATGGCCGCCTCTATTCCCGGCACGGAGACGTTGAACGGCAGGCGGATGCGGTCGACGGCCTGCTCCACCGCCAGGGGCGCATAGCCGAAGCCGACCCGCAGGCCGCCCAGGCCGTGCAGCTTGGAGAAGGTGCGGGTGACGACGACGTTGGGCGCCGTGCGGGCCAGGTCGAAGGCGCTTTCCCAGTCCGGCTCGGTCACGAACTCGGCGTAGGCCTCGTCGATCACCAGGATGACATGGGCGGGCAGGCCCGCGTGCAGGCGGCGGATCTCCTCGCCCGTGGCGAAGCTGCCGGTCGGATTGGCGGGGTTGGATAGATAGACCAGCCGGGTCCGGTCATCGACCAGGGCCAGCATGGCGTCGACGTCGGCGCGGAAGTCCGGCTCGGCCGCCAGCTTGACCTCGGCCTGGCAGGCGCGGGCAGCGATCTGATAGGCGACGAAGGCGTACTGGCTGGTGACGATGTTGTCCCCGGCCTCCAGATAGGTCTGGTTCAGCAGGGCGAAGACCTCGTCCGACCCGTTGCCGAAGATCAGCCGTTCAGGCTCCAGCCCGTGCGCATCGGCCACGGCGGCGCGCAGACGGTCGGCCCGGCCGTCAGGATAGAGGTGGATCGAGGCGACGGCGGCGGCATAGGCCTCGCGCGCCTTCTGGCCCGCGCCCAGGGCGTTCTCGTTGGAGGACAGCTTGATCGGCTTGGCCACCCCGGCGATGGCGCTCTTGCCGCCGACATAGGGGGCGATGTCCAGCACGCCGCGCTTGGGTCGGGGCGCGCCGTCGGACGGCGCCTGGTTCGCTTCGGTCATGCGCGCGTCATCCCCTGCCGGTCGCAATGTTCAAGTCGCAATATGTCAGAAGACGGGAGCGGCGCCGATGACGCCGGTCAGGCCGCCGGGCGCGCCGTCCAGCCTGATGTCTTCAGCCTGCACATAGCCCGTCAGGACGAACAGCTTCAACCCGCCTCCGCCCGACAGAAATTCGGCCGCCAGGCCCGCCTGCCCCAGGGCCTCGACGATGCGGGCGTCCGGCCATGCGCTGTCGGTCACCCAGAAGGTGCGGTCGTCGCCGGTCGGCCCCGGCGTCTCGGTCGAAACCATCAGGGCGCGCGGCGCCGCGGCCGCGTCGTCCGGCAGGGCGGCGACGACCTTCAGCATGGGCAAAGCCAGAAGCCGCCCCCACCACGGCCGCGCCGACAGGTCGATCAGGGCGCGCGTCTTCTGCGCCGCCCCGTCGCGCACGGCGATCAGGGCCTGATCCGCCTCCGCCGCCGGTCGCGCCGCCAAGCCCCAGCGATCAGCCGCCAGCACCTGAGACAGCGCCCCGCAGGCGACCAGGGGGCGCCCGTCGGCCGCCTCCAGCCGTCCCAGCACGGCGCGCACCGCCGCTTTTTCGGACAGGCTCATTCCCGACAGGACGGCGCGCAGGGCGATGGCGTCGCCGTCGGCCGAGCCGCGCGGCCCCGCCGCCAGCCGGGCGCGGGCGGCCTCGGCCACGGCGCGCTCCAGCGACAGGCGCGCTTCATCGGCGGGCGGCTCGATCAGCATGGAAGGGCCGGCATCAGAACAGCTGCGGCGCGGGCGCCAGGGCGAACGGCCCCAGATAGGTGCGACCGCCGCGGAACAGGATGGCCAGCTCCACCCCCTGGCCGTCGTCGCCGGTCCCGCCCTGCGGCGTGGCCGCGGCGGCCCTGGCGGCGGCTGCGCGGTCCACCGCCCCGCCCTGCTGGGCGCCCGCCAAGCCGACGATGGCCGCCAGCGGCTTCTCGGCGCGGACGAAGACCTCGCCTTCCAGCCGCCCCTTGGCGTCGGCCGACAGGGCCTCGCTGGAGACGAAGGCCTTGCTCTCGCCCGCCTGCAATTGGCCCTTCACGTCGATGAAGCGGCCGCCCGCCGCCGTCCAGGCGGTCAGCAGCCCCTTGGCGTCCGCCCCCTTGCGCAGGGCCGAGGCCTTTTCGATCACGGCCTCGACCTGGGCGTTCAGCATGCCCGACTGGGCGAAGCCCTCGACCGGGCCGTTCGGGCGGCCTTCGCCGTCGACCAGGCGGAACAGCACGTCCACGTCATCGGTCGGCGTGTCCGAGCCGACCAGATGGGGCCGCATGTAGAACTGCACCAGCCGGGCCTGCTTCAGCGGGAAGGGTTCGGCGCCCGGCAAGGCGGTGAAGACCGGCTTCTCCAGCTCCAGCGCCAGATTGGGCCAGCGCTGGGTCAGGCCGTGCACGCTCATGCGGACGCCGTCGGCGCGGATGGCGGTCTTGCCCTTCTCGCCGCGCGTGACCGTCAGGCCGTCCGGCGCGGCCAGCACCCAGCGGGTCGGATTATAGGCGTTGGCCTGGGCCACCATCTCGGGCGCGGCCACGGCGTGGCCGGAGGGAGCGACGACGTCCAGGTGCCGGATCGTCACCCGCGCGTGCATCGGCCAGCCGGTGGTGGAGATTCCGGCGTGCTCGATCGTCCAGCCGCCCTGCTGCAGCGCCGCGATCCTGGCCTCCATACGGCTCTCGATCTGCCGGGTCAGGAAGAACCACCAGCCCGTCCACAGGATCAGGCCCACGGCGACGATGGCGAAGGGGATGATCAAGCCCTTGCGGCTGTGATGCGGGACGGCGTCGGTCATGAGCGCGCTTTAGCAGGATGAGCGGCTGCTGACACGTCCTGTCAGCAGGAACAGGCCAGGCTGCCGCCCGTTCGAATCGCAACCTGACAGGAGACGAAGACCATGGAGACGCAGCAGCTTCATCGCGGCCGGCTGATCGACCATCTGCAACTGGTGACGCCGGACCTTGAGGCCAGCCGCCGCTTCTACGGCGCGGTGCTGGAGGCCCTGGGCGTGCCGATCGCCGGCGAGGCCGAACGCTTCTTCTGGGCCGACGAACTGTTCGTCTCGGCGGTGGACAGCATCGCCGCGCAGGGCCGAGCGACGGGCCGCTGCCATCTGGCCTTCCAGGCGAAGGACCGCGCCATGGTCGAAGCCTTTCACAAGGCGGGGCTGGCGGCGGGCGGAACCGACAACGGCGCGCCGGGCGAGCGGCCCTATCACCCCGGCTACTACGCCGCCTTCCTGCTCGACCCGGACGGCAACAATATCGAGGCGGTGTTCCATGGCGAGGCTGAACGTTCCGCCGACAGCGTGGTCGTGACGTTCGAGAGCTAGGCCGGTCAGGCCGTCAGGTCCGCCCAGGTCGCGGCACAGGCCTGCGCGGCCTCGTCCGGCGCCAGCTCCAGCAGCAGGCCGCGCCGGCCGCCGTTGATCAGCACCCGGTCGAACAGGATGGCTGTCTCGTCGATGAAGGTCGGGACCACCTTCCTCTGGCCGAAGGGGCTGACGCCGCCGACCTTGAATCCGGTCAGGCGTTCGGCGTCGGCGGGCTTCATCATCCGGGCCGACTTTCCGCCGGCGACGGCGGCCAGCTTTTTCATGCTCACCTCGCAGTCGGACGGCACGACGACGCAGACGGGCTTGTCGTCCACCAGGGCCATCAGCGTCTTGAACACCTGTTCGGGCGCCCGGCCCAGGGCTTCGGCCGCCTGCAGGCCCACGCGCGGCGCGTCGGGATCGTAGTCGTAAGGATGCAGTTCGAAGGCAACGCCGACCTTGGCCAGGGCGACGGTGGCGGGGGTGGTGCGGGACATGGGCCTTGGGTCAGTTTGAAGCGCAGCGCTTTGAATAACCGACAGGGCGATCATGCGCAGGCCCCTTTTCTTTCGTCATCCTCCGGCGCCCCTCGCGAAAGCGAGGGGAGACTGGGGGACCTAGCGGCGCCCGGAGGGCGAAAACCCGCGCAGCGCCTGCAGCAAAGATCGCCTTCGGCGCCGCTGGGTCCCCCGGTCAGCGCCGCTGCGCGGCTTGCCGGAGGATGACGAAAGAAGAGGGAGCGGAGGCTTCAGCCCGATTCCGCCAGGAAGTCCTTGGTCAACGCCACCGTCTCGGCCAGACCCAGGCGCAGCACCTCCGTGCCCGGCGGCAGGGCGGCGAACAGGCGCGTCGGGCAGGCGGCGTCCAGCATGACGAAGACGCCCCGGTC
>JAFKFS010000190.1 GCA_017308115.1 Bordetella sp. | reverse complement strand
TGGCCGCCGAACAGAGGCGCAAGGTCGAGGCGGCCATGGCGCGCGGCGACCTCAAGGCCGTGGTCTGCACCTCGACGCTGGACCTGGGCATCGACTGGGGCGACGTCGATCTGGTGATCCAGCTGGCGGCGCCCAAGGGGGCCAGCCGCCTGGTCCAGCGCATCGGCCGGGCCAACCACCGGCTGGACGAGCCCTCGCGCGCCCTGATGGTGCCCGCCAGCCGCTTCGAGATGCTGGAGTGCCAGGCCGCGCGCGAGGCGGTGGCCGAGAACGCCTTCGACTGGGAGCCGGAGCATACGGGCACGCTGGATACGCTGGCCCAGCACGTCATGGGCTGCGCCTGCTCCGAACCCTTTGATCTGGCCGACCTATACGCCGAGGTGACGACGGCCGGGCCTTATCGCAGCCTGACCTATGAGGCGTTCGAGGAGGCGGTCGATCTGGTCGCCACCGGCGGCTATGCGCTGCGCACCTATGACCGCTTCGCCCGCATCGTGCGCACCCGCGACGGCAAATGGACCGTCCGCAACGCCCAGATGGCCCAGCGGCATCGGATGAACGTCGGCGCCATCGTCTCGGCCGCCAATCTGAACGTGCGCGTCGCCGGGCGGCGGGCGGGCGGCAAGGCCCTGACCGGCGGCCGCAAGATCGGCGAGGCCGAGGAGTGGTATTTCGAACAGATGACGCCGGGCGACACCTTCGTCTTCGCCGGCCAGGTCTGGGCCTTTCAGGGGATCGTCAAGACGGACGCCCTGGTCTCGCCCGCCGTCGATAAAGACCCAAAGATTCCCTCCTACGGCGGATCGAAGTTCCCGCTGGGCACCTCCCTGGCCGAGCGGGTGCGGCGCATGGTGCAGGACCGCGACCACTGGCGCGTCCTGCCGTCCGACGTGCAGGAGTGGCTGGAGCTGCAGGCGCTGCGCAGCGCCATCCCCGCGGCGCAGACCCTGCTGGTCGAGACCTTCCCGCGCGGGACGCGGCGTTTCCTGGTCGCCTATCCGTTCGAGGGGCGGCTGGCGCACACCACCCTGGCCATGCTGCTGACGCGGCGGCTGGACCGGATGGGCGTCGGGCCGCTGGGCTTTGTGGTCACCGACTACTCGCTGGCGATCTGGTCGATCCGGCCGATGGACGACCTGGACCTGGACGCCCTGTTCGAGCCGGACATGCTGGGCGACGACCTGGAAGCCTGGCTGGAGGAGAGCTTCATGATGAAGCGGTCCTTCCGCAACTGCGCCCTGATCTCGGGCCTGATCGAGCAGCGCCAGCCGGGGGCGGAGAAGACCGGGCGGCAGGTGACCTTCTCGACCGATCTGATCTACGACGTGCTGCGGCGGCACCAGCCGGATCACCTGCTGCTGCGCACGGCGCGGGCGGACGCGGCGACCGGCCTGCTGGACGTGGCGCGGCTGGGCCAGCTTCTGAGCCGCATCCACGGCCGCATCGTGCACAAGGCGCTGGAGCGCCCCTCGCCCTTCAGCGTGCCGGTGCTGGTGCAGATCGGCCGCGAGCGGGTGGGCGGGGACGCCGCCGAGATGATCCTGGACGAAAGCGCCGAGGCCCTGATCGCCGAGGTCATGCAAGACGCGCCCGAGGCGCTGAAGGGGGCCGCGTGAAGATAAGGCGCGTCCTTCTCCCCTCGGGGGAGAAGGTGGCTTGCGCAGCAAGACGGATGAGGGGGACGCCCGCCGCGCGTTCTTCGTCGGACAGCTTGCCTGCGGATACAGCCCCCTCATCCGAGCGGCTTCGCCGCCCGCCTTCTCCCCCACGGGGAGAAGGGCGATGAACGACGCCTTGCGCGCGGCGCTGTCGCCCTATCGCCATCCGTGCGGGGGGCTGAAGCTGACGGTGAACGGCGAGGCCTGCGTGCTGCGCTGTTCGGGCGCCCTGTGGCTGCCGGGGCATGGGACGCTGGTGGCGTCGGACCTGCATCTGGAGAAGGGTTCGGCCTTCGCGGCGCGGGGGCAGATGCTGCCGCCCTATGACAGCCCCGCCACCCTGGCCAGGCTGGAGGCCGAGGTCGAGGCGCTGGACCCGGCGACGGTCGTCCTGCTGGGCGACAGTTTTCATGACTCGCGGGCGGTCGAGCGCATGGACGGCGCCCAACTGACGCGGCTGGAGAGGCTGGCCGCCGGTCGCGACTGGATCTGGCTGGAAGGCAACCACGACCTGGACGCCCTGGCCGGCGCGCTGGCCAATCCCTTCAAGCGCCTGCCCGGCCGGGTGGTCGAGACCCTGACCCTGGGCGGCCTGTTCCTGATCCACGAGCCGCAGGCCGAGCCCGCGCCGGGCGAGGTCGCCGGACACCTGCATCCGGCCGCTCGCGTCGCGGCCTATGGCCGGGGCGTGCGGCGCCCCTGCTTCGTCACGGACGGTCGGCGGCTGATCCTGCCCGCCTTCGGCGCCTTCGCCGGCGGACTGGACGTGCGAGACCCGGCGATCGCGGGGCTGTTTCCAACCCCGCCCCTGGCCGCCCTTCTGGGGCGGGACAAGGTTCACGCCGTGGCGTTCGAAACCCTCAGGTGACCTTCTTGGCCACGGTCACGCCCAGGATCAGGAAGATCACGAAGACGATCAGGGACAGAATGGCCAGGAATTTGGCGATGCCCGCCGCCGCGCCCGCGATCCCGCCGAACCCCAGCAGGCCGGCCACGATGGCGATGACGGCGAAAATGAGAGCCCATTTGAGCATGTCGGAAACCTCCACTGTTCACGCCCAAGCCAACGAGCCGCGAGAAACGGAGGTTCCGCCGACGGGAAAAAGTCGCCCCACCGCCTTGCGGCCTCAGGCGACGTGGGGCGTGATGATACCCAGCGGCAGGGTGGTGACGTTCTTCACCCCGCGGGTGACGATGTGGCTCTCGCAGTTGGAGACGATTCCCAGCGTCAGCAGCTTGTCGCGCAGGAACTGGTCGAAGGCGTGCATGTCCGTGGTGATGATGCGCAGGACATAGTCCTCGCGGCCGGTGATGGTGGCGCACTGCACCACCTCGGGCCAGCTTTCGACGGCCTGTTCGAAAATCTGCAGGTTGTCGCGCGTCGGCAGGCTGAGCTTGACGATGGCGTAGACTTCGAAGTCCAGACCCAGAAGACCCGCATCCAACAGCGTGACACGCTTGCGTATCAGGCCGCTATCCTCCAGTCTCTTGATCCGACGCCAGCAGGGCGAGGCCGACAGGCCGACGCGATCGGCGACCTCTGCGACCGACAGGCCAGCGTCCTGTTGAAGGATGTCGAGGATGCGCGCGTCGATGGGGTCGAGTTCGTCGGCCAAAGGCTTTCTCCAGATTAGCTTTCTACGCAATAAAATACCCCAAAACGCCATTTGGCAAGGGTATTTTTAGGAGAGCCAACAATCATACGCCATGCTATGCCCTCATCCATAAGGAAACGCGGCCGGTTCAACCGGACGGGAGGCATTGATGAAGAACACCCCGACGCTGTCGCTGCGTGTGCCGGAACCCTCTGGACGGCCCGGCGACACGCCTGATTTCAGCCACCTGAAGCTCGACGCCCCCGGCGCCGTCGACCGCCCGGACGTCGGCGCCGCCCCCGCCGAAATGCGCGACCACGCCTTCCGCCTGATCCGCGTCCTGGACGACGAAGGCCGGGCCGTCGGCCCCTGGGACCCCAGGCTGGACCCCGAGACGATGCGTCGCGGCCTGAAGGCCATGATCCTGACCCGCGCCTTCGACGACCGGATGCACCGCGCCCACCGCCAGGGCAAGACCAGCTTCTACATGAAATGCACCGGCGAGGAGGCCATCGCGGTCGCCCAGGGGATGATCCTGAGCCGTGAGGACATGGGCTTCCCCACCTATCGCCAGCAGGGCCTTCTGATCGCGCGCGACTATCCGCTCGCGACCATGATGAACCAGATCTATTCCAACGCCGAAGACCCCATCAAGGGCCGCCAGCTGCCGATCATGTATTCGGCCAAGGACTACGGCTTCTTCACCATCTCGGGCAATCTGGGCACCCAGTATCCGCAAGCCGTGGGCTGGGCCATGGCCTCGGCCATCCGCGGCGACGACAAGATCGCCATCACCTGGATCGGCGACGGCTCGACGGCCGAGAGCGACTTCCACTCGGCCCTGACCTTCGCCGCCGTCTATCGCGCGCCGGTCATCCTGAACATCGTCAACAACCAGTGGGCCATCTCGTCCTTCCAGGGCATCGCCGGCGGGCTTGAGACCACCTTCGCCTCCAAGGCCGTGGGCTACGGCCTGCCCGCCCTGCGCATCGACGGCAACGACTTCCTGGCCGTCTGGGCCGCGACCCAGTGGGCCGAGGAGCGCGCCCGCACCAACCGGGGCGCGACGGTGATCGAGCTGTTCACCTATCGCGGCGCCCCGCACTCGACCTCGGACGACCCCAGCCGCTACCGCCCCGGCGACGAGCACGAGAAGTGGCCGCTGGGCGATCCGATCGCCCGCCTGAAGCAGCACCTGATCGCTATCGGCGAATGGTCCGACGAACAGCAGGAAAAAGCCGAGAAGGAAGCGGTCGAGAAGGTCCGCGCCGCCGCCAGGGAATCCGAGGCCGTCGGCACGCTCGGCCAGTCGCGCCCCAGCGTGAAGACCATGTTCGAGGAGGTCTATGCGACCGAGGACTGGCGCCTGGTCGAACAGCGCCGCGAAGTGGGAGTCTGAACCATGGCCGAGATCAACGACAAGATTGAAGCTGACATGGTCGACCAGAAGGACGCCCCCGCGTCGGTCGCCCCGGACGGCCCCGCCGTCGCTTCGATGAACATGATCCAGGCCCTGAACTCGGCCCTGGACGTCAAGATGGCCGAAGACCCGACCGTCGTCTCCTACGGCGAGGACGCGGGCTATTTCGGCGGCGTCTTCCGCGTCACCGACCACCTGCAGAAGAAGCACGGCATGAACCGCAGCTTCGACGCCCCGATCTCGGAATCCGGCATCGTCGGCACGGCCATCGGCATGGCCGCCTACGGCCTGCGCCCGGTCGTCGAGATCCAGTTCGCCGACTACATCTATCCGGCCTACGACCAGATCGTCTCCGAAGCGGCCAAGATGCGCTATCGCTCGGGCGGCCAATTCACCACGCCCATGGTGGTGCGCAGCCCCTATGGCGGCGGCATCTTCGGCGGCCAGACCCACAGCCAGTCGCCCGAAAGCCTGTTCACCCACATCGCCGGTCTGAAGGTGGTGATCCCGTCCAACCCCTATGACGCCAAGGGCCTGCTGACCGCGGCGATCGAGGACGACGATCCGGTCATCTTCTTCGAGCCCAAGCGCCTGTACAACGGCCCCTTCGACGGCTGGCACGAAAAGCCGGTCAGCCCGTGGAAGGCGCAAGCCCTGGCCCAGGTCCCGACCGGCAAATACGTCGAGCCGATCGGCAAGGCCCGGGTGATGAAGGACGGCGCGGACGTCACCATCCTGGCCTACGGCACCATGGTCTGGGTGGCGCTGGCGGGCGCCGAACATGCGGGCGTGGACGCCGAGGTCATCGACCTTCGGACGCTGGTGCCGCTGGACATCGAGGCCATCGAGGCCTCGGTCAGGAAGACCGGCCGCTGCGTCATCGTGCACGAGGCGCCGAAAACCTCGGGCTTCGGCGGCGAGTTGAGCGCCCTGGTGCAGGAGCGCTGCTTCTATCACCTGGAGGCGCCGGTGGCGCGCGTGACCGGCTGGGACACGCCCTATCCGCACGCCTTCGAATGGGAATATTTCCCCGGACCGCAGCGGGTCGCCGACGCGCTGAAAGCCGTCATGACGGGAGGTCGTTGAGATGGGTCGTTACGTCTTCAAACTGCCCGACGTGGGCGAAGGCACCGCCGAGGCCGAGCTCGTCGGCTGGCACGTCAAGGTCGGCGATGCGGTCGTCGAGGACCAGATCATCGCCGACGTCATGACCGACAAGGCCACGGTCGAGCTGACCAGCCCGGTCGCGGGCGTGGTCGTCGCCCTGCACGGCGAGCCCGGTCAGATGATGGCCGTGCGCGGCCCCCTGGCCGAGTTCGAGGTCGAGGGCGAAGGCAACGCCGCCGCCGAGGAGCCCGCCGCCGCGCCCGTCGCCGCCGCGCCCGAGCCCGCTCCGGTCGCCGTCGAAGCGCCCAAGGCCGAAGCCGCTCCGGCCCCGGTCGCCGCCGCCGGCGCCAACCACGTCTTCAAACTGCCTGACGTCGGCGAAGGCACGGCCGAGGCCGAACTGGTCGGCTGGCACGTCAAGGTCGGCGACGCGGTCGAGGAAGACCAGATCCTGGCCGAGGTCATGACCGACAAGGCGACGGTCGAACTGACCAGCCCGGTCTCCGGCGTCGTCGTCGCCCTGCACGGCGAGGCCGGTCAGCAGATCGCCGTCGGCGGCCCGCTGGTCAGCTTCAAGGTCGAGGGCAAGGGCAATGTCGTCGAATCTCCGGCCGCCGCTCCGGCGCCCGTCGCCAAGGCCGAGAAGGCCGCGCCGGCTCCTGTGGCCGCACCGGCCGCCAGGCCTGCTGCTGCGCCCAAGGCCGACGCCAAGCCCGTTCCGGCCCTGACCGGCCGCCAGCCGGGCGAGCGTCCGCTGGCCTCGCCCGCCGTGCGCAACCGCGCGCGCGATCTGGGCATCAACCTGGCCTTCGTGCCGGGCGGCGGCCCCGCAGGTCGCATCGAGCACGCCGACCTGGACGCCTTCGTCGCGCGCGGCGGCGTCATCGCCCCGGCTACGGCCTCGGGCGGTTCGCTCTACGCGAAGGCCGAGGGCACGAACGAGGTCCGCATCATCGGCCTGCGCCGCAAGATCGCGGAGAAGATGGCCGAGAGCGTCCGTCGCATCCCCCACATCACCTATGTCGAGGACATCGACATGACGGCGGTGGAGGAACTGCGCGCCCACCTGAACGCCCAGAACAAGGGCACAGGCCGCGCCAAGCTGAACGTCCTGCCCTTCATAGCCCGCGCCATCGTCGTGGCCCTGAAGGATCAGCCGAACATCAACGCCACCTATGACGACGAAGCGGGCGTGCTGACCCAGCACAACGCCGTCCATCTGGGCATCGCCGCCCAGACGCCGAACGGCCTGATGGTCCCGGTCGTCCGCCACGCCGAGGCGCGCGACGCCTACGATACAGCCGAAGAGATCGCCCGCGTCTCGGGCGCCGCCAAGGACGGCAGCGCCAAGCGCGAGGAGCTGTCCGGCTCGACCATCACCATCACTTCGCTGGGCACGCTCGGCGGCGTGGTGCATACGCCCATCATCAACCACCCCGAAGTCGCCATCGTCGGTCCCAACAAGATCGAGGAGCGCGTCGTCGTGCGGGGCGGCCAGATGGTCGTGCGCAAGATGATGAACCTGTCCTCCAGCTTCGATCACCGCATCGTCGACGGCCACGATGCGGCGGTCTTCGTGCAGAAGATCAAGACCCTGCTGGAGAACCCGGCCACGCTCTGGATGAACTGAT
>JAFKFS010000189.1 GCA_017308115.1 Bordetella sp. | reverse complement strand
GCGGTGAAGGCGTCGCATTCCTCGCGCGCATAGGCCTGGCGCGCCTCGCCTTCGGTGGCGACCACGACGGGGCGATACTCAATGCCCCTGCGGCGGAAATAGTCCTCGACATTCAGCTCAGTGGTCGAGCCGGACTGAACGCAGATGCGCGCGCCGTTCAGTTCGGCCGCGCTGCTCAGATTGAGCGAGCGGCGCACCATGAAGCCCTGGCCGTCGTAATAGTTGATGCCGGCGAAGCTGAGTTGCGCGCCCGTGTCGCGGCTCATGGTCCAGGAGGTGTTGCGCCACAGCACGTCCACCCGCCCGTCGCGCAGGGCCTCGAACCGCTGCTCCGTCGTCAGCGGAACGAAGCGCACGGCGTCCGGATCGCCCAGGACGGCCGCCGCCGTGGCCCGGCAGAAGTCGACGTCGAACCCGCGCCAGGCGCCGCGATTGTCCGTATAGGCGAAGCCGACCAGCCCCTCGTGCACGCCGCAGTTCAGGCGGCCCCGCTGACGCACGGCCGCCAGGGTCGGGCTGGGCTGCGTCTCCGCCGCGACGACCGGCGCCTGACGAGACGGCTCGCCCGTGTCCGGCGCCTGCGGCTGCGCCGGTCTCTGACAGGCGCCTGTCGCCAGGGCCAGCGCCGCCGCCACGCCCGCCGCCGCTCCCGCTCCGCCTCGCCTTATCCGCATCCGTCCGCCGCTCCGTCTTGCGCCTCAGGACAGTTTAGAGCCCTCTAGGCCCCGAACCGCAACCCGCCGGAGCCTCCATGCCGCCCATTTCCGACCGCACCCGGCTGATCTCCGGCGCCACCCGGCGCGGCCGGGGCCGCCGCCCCGTCAATCCGCCCTTGGAGCGCGCCTCCACCATGCTCAGCGACGACCCGGCCCGGATGCAGGATGGGTCGGACGGTCCCGTCTATGGTCTGGACGGCACGAGCGCCGCGCGCGAACTGCGCGCCGTGCTGACCCAGTTGGAGGGCGGCGCCGACGCCTTCCTGGTCCCCTCGGGCCTGGCGGCCGTGACCGTGCCCCTGACCGCCCTGCTGCGGCCCGGAGACGAGGTGCTGACCACCGACGCCGTCTATGGACCGACGCGCCGCTTCATGACCCGCCACCTCGCCGCGCGCGGGATCGATGCGCGCTTCCACCCCGCCGCCGCCTCGACCGAGGCCATACTGGCCGCCCTGACGCCCCGGACGCGGGTCCTGCTGATCGAGGCGCCCGCCTCGCTCAGCTTTGAGATGACGGATGTTCCGGCGCTGGCCGCCGCCTGTCGCGAGCGCGGGGTCCTGACCGTCATGGACAACACCTGGGGCGCGGGCCTGGCCTTCCGCCCCCTGGCGCACGACGTCGACGTCAGCGCCCAGGCCTTGACCAAATACGTCGGCGGCCACTCCGACCTGCTGATGGGCGGAATATCCGCGCGCGCGCCGGACGTCGTGCGCGCCATCGCCCATACGGTCGAGGACATGGGCTGGCACGTCTCGCCCGACGACGCCTGGCTCGCGCTGAGGGGCGTCCGCACCCTGCCCTTGCGCTACGAGGCCCAGGCCCGCTCGGCCCTGGAGATCGCCCGATGGCTGAACGCCCGGCCCGAGGTCGCCGAAGTCCTGTATCCGCCCCTGCCCGGCGCGGTCGGCCATGACCTGTGGCGGCGCGACTTCGACGGCGCCGCCTCACTGATGGGCGTCGTCATGAAGGGCGGCGACACGGCGGCGGCCCACGCCTTCATGCGCGCGCTCAGCCTGTTCGGCATGGGCTATTCCTGGGGCGGCTTCGAAAGCCTGATCACCCACGAAACGCCGCAACTGGCCCATCGCCAGCATGCGCCCGACCTGCCCGGCCAGTTGCTGCGCCTGCACATCGGGCTGGAAGACCCCGGCGACCTGATCGCCGATCTGGAAACGGGATTGAAAGCCTGGCGCGCCCAGCAGGACTCGAACCTGCAACCCCCTGCTTAGAAGGCAGGTGCTCTATCCGGTTGAGCTATGGGCGCCGAAGGCCGCAGCGGAACCTCAGTGAGTCCAGGGCTGCTTGCGGTTGGTCGCGAAGTTGTCGGCGTAGGCCTTGATCAGGACCGGCGCCTCGTTCGGCTCGTGCAGGCGGAAGGGAATGCCGTGGCGTTCGGCGTATTCGACCGCCTCTTCCCTGGTGTCGAAGGTCAGGCGGACCTGGCCGTTCATGTCGGTCGAGCTGGTCCAGCCCATCAGCGGATCGATGGTGCGGGCCGAGGCCGGTTCGAACTCCAGCCGCCAGTCGCGCGTCTTGGCCTTGCCGGACTGCATCGCGGTCTTGGCCGGGCGATAGATGCGAGCGAGCATGGACGGAATCCTTCGGACGGGGAACTCGCCGGGTGCATACCCCGCCGCCGCCGCCCGGTCCAGACGCCGAAGGGCGTCCGGCGCCGCTCTTGGGCCGCCAAGGTCAGGCCGCCCGTATCAGGCCGCCAGGCTGGACGACCCGGCGTCGATCCAGCGGCGCGCCGCGCGCTGGGCCTCTGCGATCTCGTCGTGCTCCATCTCCCGACTGAGGTCGCGGCGGTATTCGCGCGCCTCCTCAGACCCCTTCAGGGCCGCCAGGTTGAAGATCATATGGGCCGACACGCGGTCGATGGGGCATCCGTCCAGCCCCGCCGAATAGGCCAGGCCCAGTCGGAACAGGGCGTCGCCGTCCATATCGGCGGTCGGCAGGGGCAGCGTCGCGGGCGCCTGTGGCGCATGATCCAGCGGATTCATCGGCAATCCTCCCTCGCGGCGTCGTTCTGACCCCGCTATCGGACATGCATTCAAATATCGTCGATTTGAAATTAGCGTTAACGCGCGGGGGGTCTCGCGCCGTCGATGACGGACGCAAGCTGTCAGGCCGGTTCAGCGGCGGTTCATTCGCCTGGCGGGAAGGTCGGGGCCAGACAGGGATTTCGCCTCTTGAATGGAGTTGCAAGATGAACCGCCTGACCAAGGCCGCCGTCGTCGCCCTTGCCCTGACGACCACCGCCGCGCCCCTGATGGCCCAGGCGCAGGATCGCGGCGACCGTCGCGAGTGGCGTCAGGACCGACGCGAAGACCGCCGCGAATGGCGCCAGGATCGCCGCGACGATCGCCGCGAATGGCGCCAGGACCGACGCCAGGACCAGCGCTATGACCGCTGGAGCCGCGACAACCGCGACTGGTGGCGCGGCCACCCTGAATTCCGCGACTATCGCGGCGCGCGCAGCGGCTACTGGTATGCGCCGGGCCATGGCTACTATCGCGTCGAGCCGCGCTACTACGGCTATCGCTGGCGCACGGGCGGCTATCTGCCGCCGGCCTATCGCTCCTATTACGTCAACGACCCCTACTTCTATGGCCTGCGGCCGGCGCCGCGCGGCTATCGGTATGTCCATGCCGGCAACGACATCCTGCTGATCGCGGTCGCCACCGGCCTGATCGCCAGCGTCTTGAACGACGTTTACTGAGATCGCTGAGATCAGGTTTTCGCTTCGCCCCGCAAGGCTCTGTCTTGCGGGGCTTTGTCATGATCATGGCCTGCGTTCAGCGTTCAGCCTCAGTTCATGGCGGGCCGGGCAATCTGTCGTCAAGCCGTCCAGTTCGGACGTGCGAGGATCTCGACGATGAAACGCTCCCTCCTCATGTTCGCGGCGGCCGCCGGTTTTCTCGTACCCGCCGCAGCCCCCCTGGCCGTCCTGGCCCAGGACCAGCCGCAGGCCCGCCAGGAAGGGCCGCGCCGCCCCGACCGCGGCCAACCTCAGCGCCAGAACCGCGACGCCGACCGGCCGCGCGCGGAAGGCGTCCGCCCGGAGCGTCGCCCCGATGCGCAGGCGCCGCAACAATCCTGGCAGAGGCCGGACAATCCGCGCCCGCAACGGCCCGACGGAGACCGGCCCGACCGTCCCGGCATGCAAAGGCCCGACCCTCGTCCCGACCGCCCCCAGGGGCCGGACCGGCCGGGCCGGCCTCAAAGACCCGATCAGCCGCGTCCGGACGCGCCCAACCGTCCTGAGCGTCCCGACCGGCCCGGCCCCGATCGGCCCCAACGTCCGGATCGTCCGGATTGGAACCGACCCGGCCGCCCGGACGCCGCTCGGCCCGATCGGCCGAACCGCCCCGGCTTCAACCGCGATCGCGACTATCGCGAGTTCCATAACCGCTGGAACCGCGACCAGTGGCGTCGGGACTGGGATCGCCGCCACCGCAGCGACTGGTGGCGCAACGACTCCCGCTTCCGGGGCTGGAGCGGCGTGCGGATCGGCTTCTATTTCGCGCCGGGGTACGGCTACTACAGCGTGCCGCGCAGCTATTGGAACCGGCAGTATTACGTCGGCCAGTACCTGCCGGACGTCTTCTGGCGCTACCAGGTGAACGACTGGCGCACCTATGGCCTGGGCTATCCGCCGCCGGGCACGCGGTGGGTCTATGTCGATAATTCGATCTATCTGATCGACGACTACGACGGCTACATCATCGAAGTCGTCCGCGACGCCTGGCGCTGGTAGATCGGGCGCGAGCGAGGCAAGAGACCCCGGAGATCGCTCTCCGGGGTCTCTTTTAGTGGGCTGCGGTCAGAAGGCTCCGCCTTCTCGACCCGACGCAGCCTGATGAGTGGGCTGCGGTCAGAAAACTCCGCCTGCTAGACCCGACGCTGCCTGATCCTTCACGCGCATTCCGTCGCTCAAGCAGCGAGGGACCGCGTCGCGAGCGTTAGCGACCAGCCGGGGGTTTGGGGGCCGCAGCCCCCAAGAACAAACCTCAAATCAAAGCCCCAGCTTTGATTTGAGGATGTCGTTGACCGCGGCCGGATTGGCCTTGCCGCCGGTGGCCTTCATGACCTGGCCGACGAACCAGCCAATGGCCTGGGGCTTCTCGGCGACGGCGGCGGCCTTGTCGGGGTTGGCGGCGATGATCTCGTCCACCGCCTTCTCGATGGCGCCGGTGTCGGTGACCTGCTTCAGGCCGTGCTTCTCGACCACCTCGGCGGGCGAGCCTTCGCCGTTCCAGACGTGGTCGAAGACCTCCTTGGCGATCTTGGACGAGATGACGTTCGTCTCGATCAGTTCGACCAGCTGGGCCACATGGGCGGCGGGCAGCGGGTTGTCGCTGAAGTCCCTGCTGTCCGCAGCCAGACGCGCCGAGACCTCGTTCGTCACCCAGTTGGACACCAGCTTGGCGTCGCGGCCTTTCGCAGCGGCCTCGAAATAGTCGGCCTTGGCCTGTTCCGAGATCAGCACGCCCGCGTCGTATTGCGACAGACCGTATTCGCTCATGAAGCGGCGGCGCTTGTCGTCCGGCAGTTCCGGCAGGCCGGCCTTGATCTCGTCGATCCAGGCCTGTTCCAGCACCAGCGGCAGCAGGTCGGGGTCCGGGAAGTAGCGATAGTCCTGCGCCTCTTCCTTGGAGCGCATGGAGCGGGTCTCGCCCTTCACCGCGTCGAACAGGCGCGTCTCCTGCGTGATCGAACCGCCGTCTTCGAGGATCTCGATCTGGCGGCGCGCCTCATACTGAATCGCCTGAGAAATGAAGCGGAAGCTGTTGACGTTCTTGATCTCGCAGCGCGTCCCCAGGAAGCTGAAGTCGCCCGTTTCCTTGAACTTGTCATAATTCCCGGCGCGGCAGACCGATACGTTCACGTCGGCGCGCAGATTGCCCTTCTCCATGTCGCCGTCGCAGGTGCCGAGGTAGATCAGGATGGTCCGGATCTTCTTGACGTAGGCGACCGCTTCTTCCGGCGTGCGGATGTCGGGGCGCGAAACGATCTCCATCAGCGCCGTACCCGCACGATTCAGGTCGACGTACGACTCCGTCGGCGACAGGTCGTGGATCAGCTTGCCCGCGTCCTGTTCCAGGTGCAGGCGCTCGATGCCGACGTTGAAGAAGCTGCCGTCTTCGGCCTCCACCTCGACCACGCCCTCGCCCACGATGGGGTGATACAGCTGGCTGATCTGATAGCCGGTCGGCAGGTCGGGATAGAAGTAGTTCTTGCGGTCGAACTGGCTCTTCAGATTGATCTGCGCGCGCAGGCCAAGACCCGACTTCACCGCCTGCTCGACGCAATATTTGTTCAGGGTCGGCAGCATGCCGGGGAAGCCCGCATCGACCAGCGACACCTGCTCGTTCGGCCCGGCGCCGAAGCCGACCGCCGCGCCCGAGAACAGCTTGGCGTTCGAGGCGACCTGGGCGTGGATCTCCAGACCCATGACGATTTCCCATGCGCCGGTGCGGCCCTGGATCAGTTTGGAGTTCTCAGTCATGCTCACCACCAACGGTCCGGCTTGGCGACGAAGCCCGCCGCGTCTTCTAGGGCGCCCGCGACCTGGAAGACGGTCGCTTCATCCAGGGCCTTGCCGATGACCTGCAGGCCCAGCGGCAGGCCGTCGGCGCTGAGACCGGCGGGGACTGAGATGCCCGGCAGACCGGCCAGGTTGGTCGTCACCGTGAAGACGTCGTTCAGATACATGGTCAGGGGGTCGATCTGCTTGTCTCCCAGCGCGAAAGCGGCCGACGGGGTGGACGGCGTCAGGATGGCGTCCACCTGGCCCCAGACGTTGTCGAAGTCCTGGGCGATGCGGCGACGCACCTTCAGCGCCTTGACGTAATAGGCGTCATAGAAGCCCGCCGACAGCACATAGGCGCCGATGGTCAGGCGGCGCTGGACCTCCTTGCCGAAGCCCTCGGCGCGCGAGGTCGCATAGAGGTCGTCCAGCGAGGAGAAGTCCTCGGCGCGGTGGCCGAAGCGCATGCCGTCATAGCGCGCCAGGTTCGACGACGCCTCGGCCGGGGCCACGATGTAGTAGGTCGGCAGGGCGTATTTGGTGTGCGGCAAGCTGATCTCGACGATCTCGCAACCGGCGGCCTTCAGCCATTCGACGCCCTGCTCCCACAGGGACTGAATCTCGGCGGGCATGCCGTCGATGACGTATTCCTTGGGCACGCCGATGCGCAGTCCCTTGACCGACTGGCCGACCGACTGGGTCCAGTCCGGGGTCGGGATGTCCAGGCTGGTCGAATCCTTGGCGTCGAACGAGCACATGGAGTTCAGCAGCAGGGCCGAATCCCTGACCGTCTTGGCGATCGGCCCGGCCTGGTCCAGCGAGCTGGCGAAGGCGACCATGCCGTAGCGGCTGGCGCGCCCGTAGGTCGGCTTGATGCCCACGGTGCCGGTGAAGGCGGCGGGCTGGCGGATCGAGCCGCCGGTGTCCGAGGCCGTCGCGGCCAGGCACAGGTCCGCCGCCACGGCCGAGGCCGAACCGCCGGACGAGCCGCCCGGCGTCAGGTCGGCGTTGGAGCCCTTGGACTTCCACGGGTTCTTCACCGGACCGAAGGCCGAGGTCTCGTTGGACGAGCCCATGGCGAACTCGTCCATGTTCAGCTTGCCCAGCATGACCGCCCCGTCGCGCCACAGATTGGCGGTGACGGTCGATTCATACGGCGGCACGAAGCCGCGCAGCATGTTGGAGCCGGCGGTCGTCTGCACGCCCT
>JAFKFS010000188.1 GCA_017308115.1 Bordetella sp. | reverse complement strand
CTCGATCATGACCTGACAGCCCTTGGCCCAGGCGATCTTGGTCAGTTCGCCCAGGGTGCGCAGCTCGGCGAACTGGGCCTCGTCGTTGGCGTCGGCGATGGAGCCGGGGCGCAGGCCGTCGCCCAGGGAGAAGCTGACATCATAGGCGCGCATGATGTCGCAGATGTCCTCGAAATGCTCGTAGAGGAAGCTCTCCTTGTGGTGGGACAGGCACCATTTGGCCATGATGGAGCCGCCGCGCGAGACGATGCCCGTCACGCGCCTGGCCGTCATCGGCACGAAGGGCAGGCGCACGCCCGCGTGGATGGTGAAATAGTCCACGCCCTGTTCGGCCTGTTCGATCAGGGTGTCGCGGAAGACTTCCCACGTCAGGTCTTCGGCGACGCCGTTCACCTTCTCCAGCGCCTGATAGATGGGCACGGTGCCGATGGGCACGGACGAGTTGCGGATGATCCAGTCGCGGATGTTGTGGATGTTGCGGCCCGTCGACAGGTCCATGACGTTGTCGGCGCCCCAGCGGGTGGCCCAGACCAGCTTGTCGACCTCGTCGTCGACGGAGGAGAGGACGGCCGAGTTGCCGATGTTGGCGTTGATCTTCACCAGGAAGTTGCGGCCGATGATCATCGGCTCGACTTCGGGGTGGTTGATATTGTGCGGGATGATGGCGCGGCCGCGCGCGATTTCCTGACGCACGAACTCGGGGGTGACGAAGTCGGGGATGGCGGCGCCGAAGTCCTCGCCGTCTCTTTGTACAAGGGGGCTACCGTTCGCGCCGCGGGCGCTCTCTACTTGAGCCCAAGTCAGGTTTTCGTAGTCGCCCGTCGGCGACCGGCGAAGGTTCTCGCGGATGGCGACGTATTCCATCTCGGGCGTGATGATGCCGGCCCTGGCGTATTCGTACTGGGTGACGGGGCGGCCCTCGACGCCCTTGAACACGCGGTGGTTGGAGACGTCGAAGCGGGGGGCCAGGTGCTTGCCGCTGGCGTGGCCGTTGTCCTCGGGCTTGACCTCGCGCGGGTTCGCGACGGGGGCGATGTCGCCGCGATCCAACTGCCACGACGACTTCACGCGGGGCAGGCCCTTCTTGATGTCGATGGTGACGGTGGGGTCGGTGTAGGGGCCGGACGAGTCGTACATCGTCACCGGCGGCTCATTGGCGCTGGGGTGGACAGCGACCTCGCGGAAGGGGACGCGGATGTCGGGGAAGAGTTCGCCCGCCACATAGACCTTGCGCCCGCCCGCGCGGGGGCCTGTGGGGATGCGGCCGTGTTCGGCGGCGACTTCCCTGCGGGCGTCGGCGAGGGCCAGATCGACCTGGGGCTCATTATGCTCGAAGCTACCACTCGCTGCTTGAGCTTCAGACGTCGGCTGTTCGTTGGGAACGTGGATATTCATTTGGCGGCCTCCTGCGAGAAGAGGGACCGCCGGCGCGGTATGAGCGCCTTCATGCGCCGGACTTCGGGCGTCGAAAGCGGTGAACTCGTCCCTTCGCCGGCATGACCCGGATCAGGTTCGACGGGTCAGAGGAGAAACCTCAATCTCAGCCGCTCGATTGCGACCCCCCGGAGAACGGCGCGACCCTAGCCGCTTTCATCTGCGGGTCAAGCGGGGCGGCGTGCTAGGGATCGTCCATGTTGATCGCCCGCCCCTATCGCGCCGATGATTGTGAGGCCTGCCTGGCCCTGTTCGACGGCAATACGCCGCGTTTCTTCGACGCCAGCGAGCGCGAAGGGTTCGTCGCCTATCTGGAAGAAACGGCGTTTGCACACACCTATCTGGTGATCGAGCGCAACGGCCGCGTCGTGGCCTGCGGCGGCCATGCGGTCGAGCCGGACAGGGTCAGCGCGGCTCTATGCTGGGGCATGGTCGACAACGGCCTGCACCGTCAGGGCGTGGGCCGGACGCTGACTGAAGCGCGGATCGCAGCGGCGCGCGCCACGCCGGGGATCACGCGCATCATCCTGAACACCAGCCAGCATACGCAAGGGTTCTACGCCCGCTTCGGCTTCGAGCCGACAAGGGTGACGCCCGACGGCTATGCGCCAGGCATCGATCGCTGGGACATGGAACTGAAGCTGGATTGAGAGAGAGGGGGCGGCCCGGCTTCTCAGTCGGGGGGGCGTTAAGGCCGGGCCGCCACAGACTTCGTCGGGGTTGGGGGGGCGTCCGACGCGTCCGAGTGCACAATCCCCAGCCGCGCGGTTGGTTCCCGGGATTCCGGCGTGTTAACGCTCTTTGTCGAACAATAATCATTTTCGGCCGTGTCCCGGCGCTCCCGGGACGCGGCGGTTCAGCGGGACAGCAGACATGGCGCGCGTTCTGGGCGTTCTGGGCGGGATGGGGCCGGCGGCGACGACCGCCTTTCTGGCGCGGGTTCAGGCCCTGACTCCGGCGTCGGGCGACGAGGACCATGTGCGGATCATCGTCGACATCAATCCCCAGGTCCCCAACCGCCACACCCAGCCCGAGGCGGCGGGCCGGACCCTGGGCGAGATGGCGAGGGGGCTGAAGACGGCGGGCGCGCAGGTGCTGGCCATGCCGTGCAACACGGCCCACGCCCATGCCGACGCCATCCGGGCGGCGGGCCTGCCCTTCATCGACATGATCGCGGAGACGGCGAAGGCGGCGGGCGCGACGGGCGCAAGACGGGTCGGGGTGCTGGCCACGCCGGGTGCGGCGCTGCTGTACGACCGGGCCCTGGCCGCCGAGGGGCTGGAGGGGGTCGCGCCCTCGCCCGCCGAGCGTGAGCGCTTCATGCAGGTGGTGTTCGGGGTCAAGGCGGGCGACGTCGGCGCCGACCAGCGCGCGGCCATGCGCGGCCTGGCCCAGGCCCTGATCGCGGCGGGCGCCGAGGCGGTGATCGGCGGCTGCACCGAGGTTCCGCTGCTGCTGGATCAGGGCGACATCGACGCGCCGCTGATCGACTCGGCCGAGGTGCTGGCGCGGGCCTGCGTGGCGGCGTGCCGTTGAGGCGCTAGGCGCGGCGCCCGGCTTGGCCTAAGCCGGACGGCGACGCCGTTTCAGCAGGAGCCTTCGTCATGGATCGCCGCGCCTTCATCGCCGCCTCGTCCGCCGCTGTCGCCGCCTCGACATTTGCTGGACCTGCGCTGGCGCGGACCGACCGCTTGCAGATCGGGATCATCGGCGCGGGTCTGAGGGCGCAGAGCCTGATGTCCATTCTGCTGAAGCGGGCCGATGTGGACATCGTCGCCCTGTGCGACATCGAACCGCTGATGATCGCGCGGGCCAAGGGGATGATCGCCGCCGCCGGGAAGCCCGCGCCGCGCGCCTATGAGGGAGCGCCCGATCAGGCCTATCGCGACCTGCTGGCCCATCCGGGGCTGGACGCCGTCATCATCGCCACCCCGTGGGAATGGCACGCCCCCATGGCCATCGCGGCGATGGAGGCCAAGATCCCGGTCGGCTGCGAGGTGGTGGCGGGCGTCAGCCTTCAGGATCACTGGGACGTGCTGGAGGCGCATGAGCGGACCGGCACGCCCTATATGGTGCTGGAGAACGTCTGCTATCGCCGCGACGTGCTGGCGGTGCTGAACATGGTGCGCGCCGGGCTGTTCGGCGAACTGGTCCATCTGCAGGGCGGCTATCAGCACGACCTGCGCGCGGTGAAGTTCAACAGCGGCGACCCGCAAAAGCCCTATGGCGGCGGGGTCGAGTTCGGGCCGAAGGGCTGGTCCGAGGCGCGCTGGCGCACCTGGCACTCGGTCAACCGCAACGGGGAGCTCTACCCCTCGCACGGCATCGGGCCGATCGCCAACTGGATCGACCTGAACCGGGGCAACCGGATGACGACGCTGACGGCCTACGCCTCCAAGGCGCGGGGGCTGCACGCCTATGTGGTCGATCAGGGCGGGGCCGACCATCCGAACGCCCAGGTCCGGTTCAAGCTGGGCGATGTGGTGACGACCTCGATCGGCTGCGCCAACGGCGAGACCATCCTGCTGCAGCACGACACCAACCTGCCGCGGCCCTATTCGCTGGGCTTCCGGGTGCAGGGGGTGAAGGGGCTGTGGATGGACCTGAACCAGTCGGTCCACATCGAGGGCCGCAGCCCCGAGCACCGGTGGGAGCCGCAGGCGGCCTGGTTCGAGCAATACGACCACCCGCTGTGGAAGACCCACGCCGAGACGGCGGCCGGGGCGGGGCACGGCGGTATGGACTTCTTCGTCATCCACGCCTTCGTCGAGGCGCTGAAGGCCAAGGCCGTCATGCCTTTGGACATCTATGACGCCGTGAGCTGGAGCGCGATCACCCCCCTGTCGGAACAGTCGATCGCCGAGGGCAATCGCACGGTGGACTTCCCCGACTTCACGCGCGGGGCGTGGCGCGAACGCAGGCCGATCTTCGGCTTCGACGGGACGTACTGACCCCCTTCGTCACCCTCGGGCTTGCCCCGAGGGTGACGAAGGGAAGCTCAGCTCTCCGGCGACTTCTTGCCCATCAGGGGCGACAGCAGGCTGTTGACCTCGTCCATCTGGCCGTGGCCCTGGGCCGCGCGGTGTTCGAGCTCGGCGGCGCGACGCTCCAGTTCGCGCGCGCGTTCGGCGCGGGGGTCGTCCTCGGGCACGGCGTGAAGGGCGGGACGGCGGGCCTCCAGCTCGGCGATCAGTTCGTCGAAACGGGCCTGATTCACGATTTCGCCCTGTTCGAACAGGGCGATGGCCTCCTCCAGGGCGGCTTCGAAGGCGTCTTGATCGGGCATGGGCCTCATCCTCTTATGCTTACGCTTATCAATGGCCGGGCCGGGCGCCGGTTCCGCCTTGGCCGCCGATCACGCAGGGTTTACGAGACCGCCATGCGCGCCCTTTTCGCCCCCGCCGCCCTGATGGTCCTGCTGGCCGCCTGCACCGCAGCGCAGGAGGCCGCGCCGGAACGCGCCGAGGTCGCGGGCGCCGCCTGCGCCGTACCGGACGACCTGCGCCCGGCCCGCCCCTATCGCGTCCCGCAGGACGAGGTCGCGGCGGACGTGCCGGTCGCCTTCAACATGCTGGCGATCAGCTGGTCGCCCCAGGCGTGCCGCACCGGCAAGGACTATCCGGACGACCGCCATCAGTGCGCGGCCAATCAGTTCGGCCTAACCCTGCACGGCCTTTGGCCCAACGGCGCCGATAACCGGCACCCGCGCTACTGCGCCGCGCCCGGCCCCGCCATTCCGGTCGAGACGGTGCGCGAGCATTTCTGCATGATCCCCTCGCCCAGCCTGCAGCAGCATGAATGGGCGGCGCACGGGACCTGCGGCTGGGACAGCCCCGAGGCCTATTTCGCCCAGGCGGCCCGGATGTGGGACGGACTGAACAAGCCGGACCTCGAGGCCATTCCCGCCCAGCGCCTGACCGCCGGCGCGATCCGCGACGCCTTCGTCGCCGCCAATCCGGGCTTCCCGCGCGAGGGCGTCTTCATCGCCACCACCGACGGCTGGTTCCGCGAGGCGCGGCTCTGCTACTCTAGGGACTATCGGCCGATGCGCTGCCCGCGCGGCCTGGGCGCGCCGGATCGCGAGCGGCTGAAGCTGGCGCCCCGAGGGGCGGCGGGCCGCGTGCAAACGGCCGGTTAACCAAAGCGGGGTCAGGCTGGGGGCTGCTGTTTCGCCCGAGGCCGCCATGTCGACCATGCTGACCCAGTCCCGCCGTCGTTCCAGCGACCATTTCGAGCCCGAGGACATGGAGCCGCAGGAGCAGCGCCGCCTGCGCGGCCTGCTGGAGCAGATCGACTACGCCGCCTATGTCGCCAATCGCGAACTGATCGGCCACGCCCTGGCCCAGGTCGACGTCGGCGCCTTCCAGAAGCTGGCCGTGCTGACGGCCCAGGCGCGAGCGCGCTGGGCCGCCGAGGCCGTGCGCCTGGCCGAATCCGGCGCCCCGGCCACGCCCGACCAGGTCGCCCGCCTGACCGCCGCCCGCACCGCCTATGAAGAACTGAGCGAGGCCTACGACGCCCTGCGTCGGATGGTGGAACGGGGTTATCTGCCCTTGCGCCACCCGTGACCCCTCCCCTTATGGAGGGGCATGAAACGCCTGATCCCCCTCGTCGCGGCGGCGCTGCTGCTCTGCGGCTGCGGTTCTCAAGGCCGCGCTGACGGCCCGCCGACGGTCCCGCCCCATAACCTGGCGGACAATCCGGCGCTGACCGCCCTGTTCGACGCCGACCAGAAGGCGCGCAGGGACAATCGCCTCGACCTGAGGGAATCCATGGCCGACGCCGAACGCCTGGCCGAGGCCAAGGCCATGCTGGAGCGCGGCGAGATCCGGACCGGCGCCGACTATTCCCGGGCGGCCTTCATCTTCCAGCACGGCCGCGAGACGGACGACATCCTGAAGGCCCATGTGCTGGCGACCGCCGCCCTGGCAAAGGGCCGGAAAGAGGCCGCCTGGATCGCGGCGGCGAGCCTGGACCGCTATCTGCAGCGCACGGGGCGGCCGCAGATCTACGGCACGCAATACATCCAGACCGCCGAGGAGACGACGCGCGGCGCCTTCGATCCCGACTTCATGCCCGACAGCGTGCGCCGCGACTCCCGGGTGCCGCCGCTGGCCGAGCAGAGGGCGCCGCCGCTCGTGCGCTGACCAGCCCCGCCGAGAGATCAGTCCAGCTTCTGCGGCCGGGTGACGATCGGGGCGTTGGGATCGGTCTGGGCCGGACGCGCCTGGGTGGGCGGCGGGCCTTCGGCCTGAACCGGCGCATCCGCCTGAGACGGGGCCGGCTGAGGCTGGGCAGGTTGAGACGGAGCAGGTTGAGGCTGGGCGGGGGGCGTCGCCACCACCACCACGGGCGCGGAAGGCTGGGCGGCCGGAGGCTGCGTCGCGGGCGCCTGGGCTTCGGGCGTCCGGGCCGCCGGGACGGGCGCGACGCGCGGCGGCTGGGACGCAGCGGCGGGTTGCGTCGAAGGCGCGGAGACGCGGGCGGCCGGGGCGGTCGGCGCCTCGACGGCGGCCGGAGCGGGCTGCGACGTCGGCGTTTCGAGCGGGACGGCGGGAGCGTCGGCGGGAGGCGCCGTCGCGGAGACAGGCGGCGGAGGCGCGGCGTCCTCGGCGCCGGAACGGGCCAGCAGCCACACCGCCGCAGGGATCAGGACGGCGGCGCCCGCCACGCCCGCGTAGAGCGGCCAGCGCGGGCCGGGGCGAGGCCGGGGCGCGGCGGCGGCCGCCGTCGGCGCGGCCGGGACGGCGACATCCGGCGCCGGCGCCCCTGCGATCGGTGCCTGAGGCGCTGGCAGCGTCGGCGCCTCGGCGGGCGCGGGCGCGGCAGCGACCGGCGTCAGGGGAAGCGCCGCCGTGTCGGGCGCGGGAGCCGCCTGCGGAGCTTGAGGCGCGGCGGGCTGCAGGTCGGGCGCGGTCTGGGCGAGCGCGGGCTGGGCGGGCGCGATCTGGCCGGGAGCCGTCGGGGCGGGACGGCGGCGCGGCACCAGGGAGCCGCCGAGGACATCGGCGGCGCGCCCGGCCGGGGGCGTCGGGGCCGCCGGGGCGGGCTGACGA